>JACZYD010000108.1 GCA_022571255.1 Bacteroidota bacterium | reverse complement strand
AGACAGAGCGGTCTTCCCGATATGAAGATTGCAGACATCGTGCAGGACACGGAGATCCTGTTTCAGGCGCGTGATGCGGCAAACAGCCTCATGGAGAAGGATCCGAAACTCGAGCAGCCCGGACATCAGGATCTGGCCGAGTATTACCGGGCCTTCTACGGCTCCTCAAAAATGGATCTGTCCCGCGTGGGCTGATTTTTCTCCGGTAGAGTGACTCTATCTCAACAAAACCAGGACCCTGGATAATACCGTTGCGTCGCTCTCGAGTTTGTATAAATATGTACCACTTGGAAGGTCTCCAGCATTAAACATAACTTCATGCCATCCTGCAGGTTGTGACTGTTCAATCAATACTGCTACTTCTCTTCCGAGCACGTCATAGACCGAAAGACGTACATCACTCTGGTGGGGAAGTGCGTAGCGGATGGTCGTGGAAGGATTAAACGGATTCGGGTAATTTGGCAACAGGCTCAACTCGGTCGGAACGCTTGAGTCTGTCTCCGATGCCGTGTTTTCTGCTACAGTCGCGCCGGCCGTACTTGTATCGTTGTTCGGGTTCGAATCCGTAGCCGGTGGTACAGGCGCTACGCTTGCTGTGTTCAATATGGCACCAACAATTTGCGGCAGAACAAGGATGGTAAAGACCTCTGACTGGCCCGGTGCCACGACTCCCGTTGTGCACGTCACGGTGGTATTCACGATCGCGCAGTTGCCTGTGTGAGAATCGTAGCTGACGTCTGCGGGTAACACATCGGTCGACACGGCGCTGCCGGCTTCCGGACCATTATTGGTTATTGTCAATGTATAGGTCAGCGTACCGAAAACAGGCACAGTTGACGGCTCGGCCGTCTTGGTGATAGAAAAGTCTGACTCGGTCGACGGCGGTGGTCCTATTGGATTGATGGCGTGCTCGGACGCTATTCCAAGGAGTTGGCACAATTGAGGCTCAATACCGCTATGGGAAATGCTGACGACGCCATCGATTACGGCTACCCGCATGGCCGATGCGGGGTCATCTCCGACAAAGGCTCCGGCCATACGCGAGTTTGTACCGTTGCAATCCCACTGAACCATGCGAAGCATCGTGATATCGTTTACACCCGGAAGGCCATCCGCAACGAGCCGAATGTTCAGTAGCTGGTCTGGAATTTCGTCGAACTCCAGTTTCCAGAACAGGTGGGACACGGTGTTCAGGACGGGGAGAATACCGTGGCTGCCCTTCCCGGGATTGGGCGAAGGAGGAGGATCTATGTCGGGATTTCCAAGACCCACATAATCCACGCTGGCAAGGCGCGAACGGTCAAGATCATCGGCGAATTGAAGAATCAGTGGGCGAAAGAAGTCGGCATCTCGCGGGTTAACGGGAACGTTGTCGTCTCGAGGTTCTCCCTCAGATCCAACCGGAAACAAATAACCACCCGTAATGACACCACCGCCCTGATTCCCGAATTGTACGCGTCGATCGACTTCGCCATTGATATAACTGTCCCGCGAACCCAGATCGACGACACCTCTGCCCCTCTCGGAGTTGTTTCTGGTCGACAGATCCTCTTCAATCCCCGGATTGAGAATAATCCAATCATACGAGTCGGCCCCGACGTCAATGATGCCGCGTTCAAGAGTAAGGGTGCCGCTATCGTTCTGCCAGATATCACTCTGTAGTTCTATGCCGTCGTTGCCGGTCCCACGCGAGGCCATGACAACGTCGCAGAAAAAGGCATCTTCGTCCTGACGGTGCTGAACCATCTGCTCAACGGACCCGACGAAAAACACGTTTCCCCGGAGTCCCTGTTGTTCGGGCAGCCAATCGTTGTCGTCGAATCGGTCTCCCGTACCTTGGAAATTGTAATTCCCATCAAGGAATAACCCGCCTCTATCGGGAAGAACCCCGCATTCGCCGCCGAGAAAGTATCGATTTCGGTTCTCGGGATCGACCGCAGGGCCATCACTCGGATCTGTATCCGGCCCTACGATAAAATCACCGTTGACAGTGTGTTCCCCGTTTAACGCTAGGCTGAACAGGCCGTCGCTGGGCGGTGGGTCGTTTTCCACTGTAGGCGGCGTACAGCCCAGACAAAAATCACCAAATACCTCCACATCGCCGCCCGGAGAGTCCAGAGCGTCGGCGCCCGCGTAAAACTCCCCATCTTCGATAATCATGTTTCCGGGATCGAATCGGAAGCCAACACGAACCCTCTGACGGACACTTTTATCAGGGTCCGGGCCTACCGACGAGACGCCCGCCATGCGGAATTCGCCACCGAATTGCTCGTAGTGACCGTCGATATCGAATATGTCCAGTCCGTCAAGCAGGTCGACCCCGCCGGGATCGCCTCCGGATCCTGCGCCGCCGCCCAATGTCAGGCGGAAACGCGTTGTGCGGATCTCGTCCAGGTTATTTGGCGGCGAACCCGCCGGTGCATCAGATAAAATCCCCTCGGCATTAAAGGTAACCCGAGGATCATCGAGAGGATTCATGCTGCCCCTGTCAACTTCTATGGCCGGGAAATCGAATCGAAGGCGACCGACGGTTGATTCAACCCAGACATCGGTTCTGTTCTCTCCAGTAAATCGGACCGTGCCATTGTCGCCGCCGGCCAGATCGGCAAGCCCATGAATATCTAAAGCAGTGTCGTTACCGTTGGTCGCATTGATGTCGAGTGTACCATTGCAGAGATCTAACGTGCCGGCACCCGATCCACTGGCACCGGACTGCCCCCGCTCGTTGGCGCCGATAATCAGGTCGCCATTGACACGAAATTCTTCTTCGCCGCAGAGAGAGATGATTATTTCTTCTAAATCACCCGAATCCACAAACGCATTCCGAACATTGTTACCTGGATCGGGATCTAGAAAGTTGTCGGCGGGCCGCCACTCCAAGCCGACCGTTCGATCCGTCTTTCCGAAATAAAGCAGATCGATACCGTCTAGGCCAACGTTGAAATCGCGGCCAAAACCGTCAGGAGGGTCAAGCGGGATCCATTCCGTTGGAAAATCGAACGATCCGCTTCCTCTTTCAACCAGCTCGCCGTCTTGAATTTCGATCCGGGTAAGGTTTCCAACGTCCAGACGGCCGTTCGTAACGAAAGTCCCCTTGATGACTTCAAGAACGGTCTCAATGCGGAATTCGGCGTTTGCCGGATCGGGCAAGCCGTCTGGTCCAAGGGCGATCTCGTCGCCGGGAGGAGGATTGATGACCGCGCCATCCGGAAGTTTGACTTCTCCGGGAACGTCAAGCTGCAGGCCGACTCCTGCCTGCCCGTTCCACGTTCTCGCCCGCACCTCAAAATCAAAAACGGCCTTTCCCGGGTAAGACGCAGGTACAATGCAGATTCTTTTGTCATCCACACTGAGGATTCTCAGTGCATCGAGGGCTTCGAGAACGCCGGGGAACGGCGTTTCTGGATTACCCACACCGCCTGGTCCAGCGGCGGCGGGATCGACATAGGCAACGGGTGTCACATTCAACACGAGACCACATTCAAACAGATTGGGTCCTGGATGAAACTCGAATTGTTCGATTTCGAATTGAAGCTCAATGGTGCCGAAACCTGTCGCCTCGAATTCCATCGTAAATGCAAATTCAGCTCCTGCCGTGAAATTTCCAATGTCAAGAGTGGCGACGTTATTCTCAACCGTCCACGTTCCCATATCCTGCGTCTGACTGGTCAGCCTCAATTCGGGCGGAATCGTGACCTTTATCTTGAAATCGGAGACGTTGAACGGGCCTCCGGATGCGGTACCGGTGTTCGACCCCAGAAAAGAACCTACAATCATATCTCCCTGGTTGGCCTGAGTCGGCCATTGGACAATTTTTATGGACGTTTGTGAGACGCGCCGCGTGGCTGTTTTCGGATCAGGGATCAGATCGACCACGTGTATTCGTTCTGAATGATTATCCTTCTTTGCCGCACGGTCCGATGTGGCATGTGCGCCCATCAAAACCGGAATAAGCAGAAGTGCAATAATGGAAAGAATGGATCGTGAAAATGCTGCTCCGGGGCATACCGAGATAAAATTCATAGAATCGCTTCTTAATAAATAGATCAGTAGATAAAAGGAACTGAATTAATCCTCGGCCAAAAAAACAGGAAACGATACTGGATTTCGGCAGGATTCCATACCTATGTAAAAAACGTTGCGCAAGAAAGCAATGGGTAGCCGCGATTTCTTTCAGCAAGCCCGGCCGCAGCCACGGTATCCGGTGCTCGTCCAGCACATAGAAAGACCTTGGATTAACGCACGTAACTCCCCGAGTTGATATCGATCGAAGTACCAGTGGCGTGGTCTGCGAGGCCGCTGGCCAACAGCACAACCATCGGAGCCACATCTTCGGGGCGGGCCATGCCAACGAGCGCGTTGTCTTTCGTGAGGACTTCTTCTCCGTAGAGTGCGATTGATTCTTCGGCAATATCGGTTCGAATCCAACCCGGTGCGATCACGAAGGATTTAATGTTTTCGCGGCCGAAGGCGCGAGCCAGGCCCCGGCTCATGGCAATCATTCCGCCTTTCGACGCGCCGTAGGCTACAAAATCTTCCGTATCACCCCGAAATCCAGCCCTCGACGCGATGTGAATGAGCCTGCCTCCCGGTGGATCGTTCTTGCGGAACTGCATGATTGCGCGGCGGGAAAGAAGGCCGGCCGCGCGCAGATTTATGGCCATCGTCTGGTCCCAGTCGGCGGCATAAGCGAATGCCTCTTTGCCGAGCGGGCTTTTGATGGCAGTGCCGGCGTTGTTGACCAGCACATCAAGTCCTCCAAACTCTTCAACCACGTCGTCGAACAGTTTTTCCGTCGCGGCGATTTCGTCGAGTGGAGCTCCAAACGCCCTGGCTCCTCCGCCGATGGCTTCGGCAACTGCTTCAGCCTTCGTTTTGCTCGATCCATAATGCACGGCGACGCGGGCGCCCGAGGCGGCAAGCATTTCGCAGAGGACGCGGCCGATCCCCCGTCCGCCGCCAGTGACAAGGATGCGTTTTCCGGTCAGATCAACGTTCATGGTTTGCGCCCCCGTGGTCAACGCTCATGGTCTGCGCCCCCGTGGTCAACGCTCATGGTCTGCGCCCCCGTGGTCAACGCTCATGGTTTGCGCCAGAGAGGTACGGAAGAACAGGCTTCTCCGTACATGAGTTTTCGGGCAACCTTCTGGAGGCGTTGCGTAGCATCCACATAAGCTGAAACCGGTACGACGCCTGATCCACACCCCTTGACGACAACAATACGGTCTTCGTACTTCGAAAAATCGAACTGTGCCAGTTTTGCCGTAAAATAGGATGATGACAGGTCGTCTGAGCGGCCCTGCGTAACCGACGCCGCAAACGCATCAAGTTTCGAGGCGATCAACATATAGGCCCAGGTGGGAATAATGGTGTCCACCGAAGAGAAGATCGCGACGTGTTTGCCTTCGAACGCACTCCAGTCCTGCTGCTTGACACTCTCTCGAAAATCTCGTTCTCTGACGATCAGGCCTTTAAAAAGAAATGGAGCGACGTCGAATTCAACGATCTCTCCGCCGTCCCACAAATCCTCGAGGTCAAACGTATCGATGGCGCTTTCGGCCACACGGTTGACGATCACACCAGAATCCGATTTATCTGTAAGAGAAGCCATTTTAGCAGGATTATTCTGTTCAGTGTGCGATCTCGCCGCTCAATTCAGCCTCCGGTTCTCGCCGATGCGAGTGCGCTTTGCAATACGCCGCAATCCCTTCAACCACGCGATCAAGCTCATCCTGAGTGGTTTTTCGTCCGAAGCTGAAACGGATGGTTCCTGCGGCCTGCGCGACGGTCAAACCTTGTGAGAGGAGCACATGACTGGCGGTTCCCCGTCCGGTGGCGCATGAACTTCCGGTCGATACGGCTGCCGATCCGAGTTCGCGCATCATGACGGAAGCGTCCTTGATCGGAAACGTGATGTTGGAAGTTTGAGGGAGTCGTTCGGCGCGCGCGCTGTTCACAACGGTGCCAGGAATTTTCTTCAGAAGTGCGCTCTCAAAATCGTCTCTCAGGCCGACGAGCCGCGTTCGGTCCTTCTCCATTACGTCTGCTGCAATGGCGGCCGCCACGCCAAAACCGACGATCCCGGGAACGTTCAGTGTTCCAGCGCGCATGCCGCTCTCGTGATTTCCCCCGTGAATCAGCGGTGTGCACCGGATGGGTGGAGAACTCTGTCGGATGTAGAGCGCCCCCACTCCTTTGGGTCCGTACATTTTGTGTCCGGAGCAGGCCAGCAGATCGATTCCATGCACGTCGACGGGGACCTTACCTACGGCCTGTGTGGCGTCGGTCATCAATAACGCCGGGTGATTGCGCATCACCTCTTTGATTTCCTCCATCGGATGTAATACGCCGGTCTCGTTGTTTGCCCACATGAGCGCCACCAGAATGGTGTCTTCTCTCAGCGCTGCTTGCAGCACATCCGGCGAAACCTGTCCGTTCTTATCCACCGGAAGCTCTGTAATTTGGAATCCGCCTGGTCTGAGGCTTCGGCAAGATTCGAGTACCGCGCGGTGCTCGGTTGCTCCCGTGATGATGTGTTTGCCTTTGCCGGCGTACGCCGATGCGATGCCCTTGATCGCTGTGTTTACCGCTTCGCTGGCTCCGCCGGTGAAATAGATTTCTTCCGGGTTCGCGCCGATCAGGGCGGCGAGTTGCTCACGCGCAATATTGGCAGCCTCATCGGCGACCCATCCGAACGGGTGACTTTTATTGGACGGGTTTCCGAATTCTTCCAGAAAATAAGGAATCATCTTCTCCACCACTTCCGGTTCGACCGGTGTGGATGCGTTGTAATCGAGATAAATCTGGTCACTCATGGCACGTTATCTGTTCGATAAGACCTGATTCCAAGCGGATTGTGGAGTATTTCAGACGCTTCTGCTCACTCTTGAATATAACGTATGTAGAAATGCGGGGTTTCTCGCTGCATGAGGATCTCACAATCGGGAACGGCTGGCGGATCTGCGGACAGGGTCCGAGGCGCGGAGGCGCGGTAAATTGCGAAGCACCTGAGCCGGAGCCCGCGCGGCCGACCCGTAGCCCGCGCGGCCGACCCGTAGCACCAGACTATCAGGCTGAGTGATGGATAAAAAGGAGGGCTTCATTACCCTTTCAATTCTGCACAGCATTGCGCAACAAATCTCCGAATTAATTCGTTGTATGATGTATAAGTTTAACTTAACTTAAACACACCCGAAGTCGATAGAGATTAGTACAAATCTGTTTTAAGGGTCGAAAGATGAATCAGAAGATAAAAGTAAGACGCATCGGCGGGTCACTTGGCTTTATTGTTCCAAAAGCGATCGCCGATGGAATGGCGATAAAGGAAGGTGATGTGCTTTTCGTTTCGAAGACTGCGGACGGAATCAGCATCACCCCATTCGACCCAGAGTTTTCGGAGGCGATGAAGGATGCACGTGAATTCATGCGCACACATCGCAACGCTTTTCGCGAGTTGGCCAAATGACGAATATATCGAGGGAGCCCGTCTGGCTTTCTTTGATCCAAACCAAGATGCTCCACGCTGAATCCCTGGCACAATTCGGTGGATCGCCGGGGATTCGAGACGAAGCGCTGCTCGAGAGTGCGTTGGCTCGGCCTCGAAATAAGTGGTCGTATCGGCAGAGCGAAAGCCTTTTTGAATTAGCCGCAGCGTACGGATTTGGGATAGCGAAGAACCACGCATTTGTTGACGGTAACAAACGGACGGCATTACTGGCTATGCGCGTATTCTTATTCCGGAATGGGTTCGTTTTGGAGCCAGAAGAAATAGAGACCGTCGCGGTGATAGAGGGCCTGGCGGATGGTTCTGTTAACGAGGTGTTGTTAGCAGAATGGATAGAGTCGAACAGCAAGAAACGGTAATTATCGAGGAAGGCATCTCATTCCGCTTAACACCGGAACGGCGACTGCGGCTTCGAAACGCCTGTGACGCGGCAGAGGTGCGAAAAAGAGGCACAAAAATCAGGCTCCGATCTTTGGTGTCTTCATGACCGGACTGAGCGCGCCGGATGAACGGACCGAGCGCGCCGGGCCGATTTCGTTCGGGTTTGTTTTAAAACCGCGCCGTCGCGCCAAAGAGCATCGTCCGGGGGAGACCGGGTCTGAGGCCGGCCGGACGGCGCGCAACGATATATACCGCGTCGGTGACGTTGCGGAGTGAGGCAAAAAGTCGAACGTTTTGTGACACTTCTACGCCCCCTGAAATATCGAGAACCAGATGGGCGTCCGTCCGCTGATTGGCAGGAATATCGCCCTGACCGGCCTGGGTTCTCATTTCGCTGACAAACGAGCTTCCCAGTTCCAGATCGAAGCCGCGACCCTCGAGTCCAAACCCGAACGAGAGCTGATTCGCTGGAATATAGGGGAGGTGATCTCCCGCTTCTACCGCGCCCCATGGTTCGTAGCTGCTGTCGAATGAATTCCGGAAAATTGCGGACGTGTAGGTATAGGTCAACGAGATCGGTATGGAGAGTCGCCAGGAGGTGATCTTGCCCAGATTGTAAGAAGCCGCCAGCTCAAGACCTGACACATCGACTTCTCCGCCGTTGAACAGATCTCCCGATCCTGTGCCGCCCGATGCCGCGAGGTCCGTGCCGAGTAAGTTGCTGTAATCGCTCACAAACGCTGTCAGTTCTGCGCTGAACAGGGACGCGTTATGGCGAATGCCCGCTTCATAGTTCACGCTGCTTTCCGGATCGGTGCCCTCGCGCGAGCCCGGTGGAGAAAACCCTTTGTGTATGCCTGCAAAAAGCAGTGTCGCATTGTTTACCCGGCCTGAGATCCCAAATCCGGGAATAAGAACATCAATAGTATTTGACCGAACGTTCAAAAACTCTCCCGTTCGGCCTGGATCCGTTTTTCCGTAATCTTCGCGTGATTGCGTAATCCTTTCGTACCGGAGTCCAGGAAGCACTTTAAATCGGCCAAATTCTGCTTCCTGCTGAAAATACAGAGAAAGGGCTTTGGCAGATTCGATCCGGTTGCTGTCCGTACCGGGTACGCCTTCTGAAGAAAGCTGCATTCCGGTTTCGGTCATCTTGAAGGTATCGACCCACTGGAAACGATCCATCTCGTCGTAATGGACCCGGCCTCCGATGTTCAGACGGTGGTTTCCCCCGAGCCCGTCGAAGACGAGAACGGCATTGGTCTGTATGCCCCGCGACAGATAATCACGGTTATTGGCTTTCACTTCAAGGCGATTGTTGCCATCACGCGAAGCGCCGGTCAAAACGGCAAATTCGTCGCTGTAGGCTTCGGCGTCTCGGAGAATATCCGAGATGCCGACGGCCGTGGCGTCTGCAGTTCGGGCAACTTTATTCAGTTTATACCAGTTGCGGTGGAAGGTGATGCGGTAGGCGGACGTCGTAATTTTAGCTGCCCTGAAGGGCCGGATCGTGTGGGTCACAGACCATTGTTTATGTAGCGCATTCAGTACATCCTCGCCCGATCCCGAGTATCGACGAGACGGGCTGAGTGCAAAATCAAAATCCGTCAGGCCGAGGTATGTCTCGTTTGATATTTCGTCGGTTCGGGACACTTTGAATTCCAGGGATTGATAGATCGAGGCAGACGGGTTGGTGTTGATTCTCAGTTTTGCCAGGTAATCCTTCTTGTCAAATCCGGTATTGCCGTTGACGCTTATGGTGCCCGTGCCGTTCACGCCACCATTCGCGCTGCCGCCGCTGCCCGCGCCATTCGAACCGTCGCCGCCGCCAACGCCCGCGCCGATCACAGCGCCATTCGCGCCGCCGAATCCATCAAGACGCTTAAAACCGTCGGTCTGACTCTGGTAGGTTTCGACGACGAACCCGACATTTTTCCAACTCGAACCAGCATATCCATGAATGATCCGGGCCGCGTTTGTGCCCAGCGTGGTACTGAGCATTCCCGAAAACGTCGTAGGGATGGGCCTCGAAAGCAGGTTAATGGCGCCACCCGTCGTATAAGGTCCGTACATGATCTGGCTGGATCCCTTGCGAACTTCGATGCCGGCCGCGCGCCCGACGGTCGGGAAGTAATAGGCAGCGGGCGCTGCGTAGGGTGCCGGCGCAATCAGAATGCCGTCTTCCATCACTGTTATCTTCGAGCTGCGTTCGGACCCGGTTCCTCGCATACCGATGTTGGGCCGGAGACCGTATCCGTCCTCTTCTGTGATATTGATGCCAGGAATCTGGCGGAGAATGCGATGCACATCCGCGTACTGGAATTTTTCGAGAGTGCGCGACGAGAGTACGTAGACTGACCCGGGGATATCCATTCTGATCGCTGCCGTGCCGACCATGCTCGCTGATTCTACAAGGGCTTCGTTGAGTTCAAGGGTAACTTGCTTCAATGTGAAAACAACCACTGCAATCTGGCCCTCCACTATCACGACACTTTTCCGGGCGGTCTCGTAGCCCAGCATTCGCGCCTCGAGCGCGTACGCGGCCGGCGCGATGTTCTTGAAATCGAAAGTTCCGTTCGCGGCGGTTACGGCTCCCGGTGCATCGATTGCGCGCACTTCAATGCCCGATCTGAACAGTCGAATTTCCGCGTTGACCAGCGCTTCATTGGTGTTTGTGTCCAGCACCGTGCCCCGGATCGTGCCCGGCGCTATTGAGTTCTGGGCCAGTGTTGTGAGTGCGGGCATAAAAAACACGCAGCCCAAAAAAGAGAGAAGAGAGATCGAAAAAGGGTTTCGCATAGAGAAGCAGCGTTGTATGGAAAAATATCCTCATCGACGAGGAGGTCCGTGATGATGGGTGCGATGCCCCCAATTTAGATTCAATCTAAATAAGAAAACGTGAATCTAAAAAGAAGACTAAATTATCCTAAATGTCAATTCGGCGAACGGCAGGATCAATTCGGCGAACGGGAGGGAATCAACATCGGGATCGCGCCGTTGTACCGAACGTGAACAGACCCGGA
>JACZYD010000107.1 GCA_022571255.1 Bacteroidota bacterium | reverse complement strand
AGAATCGTGAGATGGAAAACAGGGTCGCCCGATCGCAGTCGATCGACTCCCCGCCGGTCAGCACACTGTTCACATACTGGTCGCATGCCCTGTCTCGAATTTCGTCTGCCTCCGGAATCGAGAGCAACGAAAGGGGGAATTCTGTCCCCGTACTGGTTTGTACAATCAACGCCACGTTTTGACTGACATCAATATGAAACCGTTTGCTCAATATCTCGGCGAGAGGGGCGAGTCGAGAAGATGGGAGAAGAGATTCCTTATTGGGCTGGGTGTTACCGCTTACTGCTTCAGTCGTAGTTGCGTTACTCATTGTGTTCTCAAGCCTCTGTGTACAGTTGAATGCATGATTATTCCCTGGTGACTGTATGATACATAGAGACATGTGACATCAATATGTCACACTTGAAGAGAAAAATCTGAAAATCGACTTTTCGGGATGTATCGTCAACGTTTGCGGTAAGCCAGTACGGCGACATAGAGCGTGACAACCGCAATAAAAAATACTGCTCCGTACACGGATTCGGCCAGTAAATAGTCAGAATCCGTACCCTCAGTTACGATCAGATAAACCCATTCATCAAGAATGAGGGCAAGTCCCGTACCATACGTCGCCGCAAGAAACCAGCGTGTCAACCCACGTGGCAGCCGAAGAATCAACGGTGTGCCGGCACCGATAACAAGAATAATTCCCACAAAAAGGTGATGGATGTTATACGGACCCAGCTCCAGATTAGCAGACGGAAACGAGTGCAGAATGAGCCGAAGGAGAGCGAATACGCCAATCATCGCAAGCAGAATAATCCGGGCGGTGCGGGATGGAAAGATTTTAGCCATGGTCAGCGTTGGAGAAATGCGGTGCTGAAACAGTTTTACCCGCCCGAAACCGCCTGAATCACAGTCAACTCCTGGCAATCCGTAATGGGTGTAGACAGACCTTCAGTCCATCTGATGTCCGAATCATCTGCATAAACGAGAATATGTTGTCTTATAGAATCGGACTCGTCCAGAATGTGAATACGGAGCTGCGGGAATGATTCAAAAAGGTTGTGAAAAGCTTCTGCAATGGTGTCCCCTTTGACCTTGAAGTACCGTTGGCCGCTGGTCACCATCGCCAGCACTCCTGATATCTGTATGTTTATAACGTGATCGGACAAGTAGTTACGACCTTTTCGCTTTCGCGGGCCTACGTTTACGCGGGCCCTGATTCCACGTTTACGCGGGCCCTGATTCCACGTTTACGCGGGCCCTGATTCCACGATTATGCGGGCGCTGTTTCAATCGATCTCGGATGAAATGAAAGCGGATACACAGAGTATTCGAGGAAAGACTTCATCGAATGTAATCCATGTGTCGCCGCAATCCTTACTCATGTGCATCGTACCGGAGGTCGTGCCAAAATATACACCGCAGGATGCCAATTCATCGACCGCCATGGCTCCTCGCAGGACCGAGCCGTAGAAGCCTTTTTTTGGCAGTCCGGTTCCGAGCGGATGCCATGAATCACCATTGTCGTGGCTGCGATAGACCCGACACTTGCCGTCTACAGGAACCCGGAATTCGTCACTTTCCTGAGGAAAACAAAACAACGAGCCGGTATGGGGGTCCCTTTCGAGTGGAAACCCGAAGGTTGACGGCAACCCGTTTTGAATCGACTCCCAGTGATCTCCGCCGTCGGTCGTGCGGTACATTCCGCGGTGATTCTGTTGCCATATCACATCGGGATTCTCTGGATCGTGGGTCAATGCATGCACACAGTATCCGATTTCGGAATTATTTTCGTCAGGTATTATCACCTGTACTCCGCTGTTTTTTGGTGACCATGTTGCGCCTCCGTCGTCCGTTCGAAATACGCCCACTGCGGAAATACCGCACCACATTCGATCTGGATTGGAAGGATCCCGAAGAAACGCATGTGCGCAGAGCCCTCCGGCTCCCGGACGCCATCCAGGACGCGTGTCGTGGTCGTTCAGTCCATTTACGGCTTTCCACGTGTTACCGCCGTCGCGGCTTTGAAACAGGCCTGCTTCGTCAGCCCCGGCATAATACGTGTCGCCTTTGGTTGAGATAAACCAGATCTGATTCAATTTTCTGCCCAAAGATTCGTCGAACTGCGGCCCGCGCTTGACCTGTTCCCACTGCTTCAGATCTGTACTTCGCTGAATCGCGGGTCCGTAAATATCGCTGGCTGTTCCGATAAAAAACGTTCCATCGACGGCGCGGGTTGCGGCAGTGACCTTCCAGCCCTTAAAAATGAGATCTTCCAGTTCCCAGGCTGTGCGATCCGAATTCGAGCGAATGACGAAAGCGCCTTTTATGGTTCCAACGAGAAGGGTAACTGACATATCGATGGATATTGTATCAAAGATTTGAGCCTGCTCAAATCTCAAAATACCATACTTTCGAGCAGGATATAAAATTTTTCAAGGACGATATAAATCCAGATCCGGCTCATCTCTCTATCGATGTTCGTCCGGTGCGCATTGCATCATCTTAAAATGTTACCGAAAGCCCAGAGAACGTTCTGATGAGTTTGAACCTGCGCGAGAGACGATTCGCAATTGGCTTGAATACTCAGATATTGATCGGGACGTTCGCTGTTTGTTTATTCCGATAACCCCTTTCCCGATGTAAGTTTTAGTCGGTATCCACACGAAAGCCAATCCGGGGTCTGGCTTTTTGCTCTTCGGTCAATAGCTGTCCGAGTATTTTATAGATCGGTTGAATATGACCGTTCATTTCCTCGATTTTCGTACGTAATTCAGCGTTGCTTGCCAATATCTGGCGGAGCCGGGTAAAGGTTTTGATGATCTGGATGTTGACCTGAGCCGTCCTGTCACTTTTGAGGTCACTTGAAAGCATGGCGATGCCTTGCTCCGTAAAGGCGTTGGGGGCAGCCCGTCGGCCACTCCAACTTGATGTTCCAAATTGGAAGATCAAGTTATCGGACTCCTCTTTATTCAGTCTGTACATAAAATCCTCAGGGAATCGTCTGGTATTCCGGGCAACTTCTTTATTGAGGTTTCCAGTGGTTACGCCGTACAATTCGGCCAAGTCTCTGTCATGCATGATTTTACCACACGGAGGAGCATCACCTTTGACGCAATTCGCTCTTCTGGAATCAGCGAATCGTTTTGAACGATCATTTTCAGTAATTATGCCCCTGTGCGACCACGATTCGGGATATGCGTCGTGGTATATGTATAGAGCAAACGGCGTCCCGTTCAGCACAAAATTGTTTGCAGGTAAGTCAATCCTTTCGCGCGACAGACCAGGGTCTTATGGCAGGACCGATCCGCACGGATTCGTATCGATTGATCGAAATAGGGTGATTTACATACTAATTGGTTGAATAGGGTGATTTACATACTAATTGGTCGAATAGGGTGATTTACGTACTAATTAGTCGAAACTGTTCGCCTTCAACAGGATTCGCCGTTCACTTTGATCGGAATAAGCAAGAAATTAGAAAGAGCGGTGAATCAGCTGGTATTCTCGTTCTTAACCGTGCGCCCAGTTGTCGGGTTCGGCTGAATCGCCGGGCGAAAGTCCGAGAATATCTCCGTCGAGCGTACAACCCAGGCCCAGAACGGTCCGGTTGGCATACGCGAAATAGGCTGAGACCTGATTGATCTCAAGGATTTCGCCATCCGTAATTCCGTTGGACCTCAACGCCCGGATTTGCTCTTCTGTCACCTTGTACGGAGTTCTCGTCAGTATGTATACGTAGCGAAGTGTCTCAATTTCAGCGGGGGAGAAGGTGGTACCCGGTGCCGCGTCGCTGCCGGCAAGCCTCTCCAGCTCTTTTCGGATCGCGTGCGCCCGATCATCGTCGCCGAGCAGGCGCCTGAGACCGTGGTAATGGTGCTCTACACAGTAGTTGCACATGTTTAACAGACTCACATAGGTACCGATCGTCTCCAACCACCACTTCGGGAGCGTATTTCCGCTGTGATGGAGCACATTTTTGTACAATCGCATGTGTCCATCCATCGTGTGGGGACGAAGACTGTGCAGCGCCATTATGTTGTCAACCTGGCCGTCCGGTCCCATTATACGGCGATATGCAGACCGTAGAGGCCCGATTGACTCGTCGTAGGCTATTGTTTTGATCCAGCTCATTCCTTCTCCTGATGTTCTGTTTTCAAGGTATGTCACCGTCGCGATTGTGACAAGCTGCAAGTAATGTTGCAGTTGGAAAAGTAAAAACATATGTATAATATATAAGACTTATATTTACATAAATAATGTGTGATACATGTGTATTGTTTGTATGTAGCCCATTACCCTGCATGGGCACATGGAAGGCTTCTTCGTCGGCGGGCGCCGGTGGTCGTTGTTTCGGGGGGGCGGGTGATTGCTCATGCCTCCTCGCAGCACCTCCGGGACATTCGTATAGGAGATCGGGCTGATCGCGTAGAACATCTGTGTCCCCGGGCTATTGTGCGTGTTCGTGACATCGGGCTTGAGCGCACGTGCTGGGACGATGTCTTCCGGGAAGTCAATCTTATTACCCCGTTTATTGCGCAGTCGGCGCCTCCTTTTCTGTATTTCTCCGGAGCCGGTTATGCCGATGTGTGCTCGCTCGCCGTCCGGCTTTCAGCGCAAATCGGAGGCGGGGAAAATCGGTCGGCTGCTCAACTGGCTTCCGTACGTTCGGCAGAGGGCAACGTCATACAGCTTCGCCCCAGTCGGTGGGTCACATTTTTGCACCGATTTGATGTCGACTTCCTGGCGGAACTGGATTTCCCCGGGGACATGCTGGAGCAACTCCGTTTGTTTGGGTTTTCGACGCTCGGCGATGCGCAGCGGCTCAGCGAAAGGCAACTCGGAGCGCAATTCGGGCCGGACGGGAAGCGCCTCTACGACATGCTGCATCCTGACGCCAATGACCGGATTCCGCTTTATGCGCCGCCATCATTTATCGAAGAATGGTATGAATTCGACGATCCGGTTGCTGCCGAGCCGGGTTTGCTCGAACCGCTAATCCGGGAATGTCTCGAAAAGGCCGGCAAGCGACTGGGGCCGTACCTGTGCCGGCGCATCCGACTGGGGCTTCATCTTTCGTACGAATCCGAGCCCCGCTGGGAAGGAAGGATTCTTTCAATGCCCCGAAACAGCACTGCGGCTCTGTATCGGCTTACGGCGCCGCTGCTCCAGGACCTTCTTCTCAAGTTGTATGCGGCGGCGGCGCGCGCGGGTGGCGGCGCGCGCGGCGTTATGGCAGGTGGCGAGGGCAGCAGCGCAGAAACTGTAGTGCGTATCGGTATTCGGCTGGAGTCACTCCGAACACCATCCCCCCGACAGACGGCCCTGTTTGACGAACGCCCCGACGTTTCGGGCGCCGTGCGAGAGGTACATCGGCGGTATCCGGGAATGATGCGTCATGCAGTGTTGCATCCACATGCCCTGTTTGAAGAAGACGAAATGACGTTTCAGGAGGCGGATTCTTCGCCCGGGTAATCGGAGCGCATTCGCCCGGATAGTCGGAGCGCATTCGCAGCTTGCGGTTACTCATGCATGCAGCCACTCGGCTCGGCTCAATCAAAAAACACCCGAATTTCGAACGACTCGCTCACGCGGTATTTTTCATCGAGCAGCACAAATCCTGAATCGCTCTCAAAGACGTTTCGGCGCAGCCGGTACGTGCCGTCGATCGGGATACCATTGTCCCACTTGGCTCCGACCGAGATGTCCGGATCCAGAAACGCGCGCACAAACAACGTGTCCGTAAACGCTTCGTCTTCCTCGAAAACGAACGGGGGACTGATGCATTCAGTTTCAGCAACGGAATAGACCGTGGTCCATGTTCCGGCAACATTTTTCTGAAGAACAGGGCGGTTGGGGACCTGGCACCCGGTGAGGTGAATGGACTCTGACCCGTTATTTCGCAGCGTGGACACGATGTCAAAATCGATCTCGGGAGGATCGTCGTCCGATGCCAGAACATCGTATTGACCCGAAGCCGTCTTGAACGAAATAGAAGTGGTAGTCTCGTTCGTATCCGTAAGTTCACAGCCCGTAAAAAGTACAAGGATGAATAACGGCAGCATTACCCCCGGAATTCGAAAAGACAGTCCCCGAAAGGAAAGAAAAATCATGTTGTGGACGGGCATGTGCAGACGGTCCTGTTGTGGACGGTCATGCGCGACGGTCATGCGCGACGGTCATGCGCGACGGTCATGCGCAGACGGGCGATGAGAATAATAGATCGTTTCGCCCAACAAATGATTCGATGACCACGCTGTTCCCGGAAAACGGGATACCCCTCAGAGCCTGCGGATATAGATATTTCGCCAGCGGACCTTGATTCCTCCACCGTCGTGGATCTGGAGTGCAATTCGGCCTCTTGCCGCACCAATTTTCTCGTCGGTGATATCTACCATCTGTTTTCCGTTCAGCCATGTGGTTACGTGGCCTCCAATCGCCAGAATTCGCATCGTATTCCATTGGCCTTCCCGAAGAGCTTTCTCGCCATCCTCGTCCGGCTGAATGAGCCAGCCACGTCCGTACGATTCGTAAATTCCTCCCGTATGTGCCATCGGAGGGGCTATCTCAACCTGCCAGCCCTCTACCGCCGTGCCGTGTATCCAGGATCTGAAAAAGACGCCGCTGTTTCCATTCGATTCCTGGAGAAATTCCAGAGTCAATTCAAAATCTCCGAACACCTCGTCTGTTCCCAGATAGCCGTAGGCCGCATCCGGACCACTTTCGCAGACCAGCTCACCGTCTTCAACATACCATTTTTCAGTGCCGTAATTGACCCAGCCGCTGAGATCGTGACCATTGAAAAGGGCGTAGGATTCGCCGGCTGCTCGACCGGGTCCGGCCATGAACGATTCAATTTCGTCCGAAGTGTAGGGCAATCCGATGCTCAAAATTTCTGCGTGATCCTGGTGAATAAGAATCATGTCTTCGAGGTAGTACGATTCGCCATTCCAGGTAAACCCCGGTTCGTAGGCGATCACAGCGCCGCGTACAAGAACGGGTTGCTGCTCCTCGCCGCTTTCAACTCCCACGCCATGAAGGTGCCAGTTGACCCCGCCTGTGTCCGCCGTCATGGCCTCGGCGATTTCCAGAGTGGTCTTCTGTGCGCCGGGTTCTGCAGCCTCGCGTGCGCCGGGTTCTGCAGCCTCGCGTTCACTTGCCTTGCGGATTGCGTCCCGACTGCTGGAGCGGACATCTGCGCCGCTTACGCCATCGCCCATCGCCTGCACTCCGGCCATGTAACCGGTCACGAGCAGGTTCCAGACTATGCGTTGTTCGACTGTAAATTTCCCCGACACGGGAAAAGTTCGCCCGACGTCGCCTCCGTAAGAATTCGATGCGCAACCCACGTCGGCGCGCACCAGCTCACCGCCCTTCATTTCCCTGTTCAGACTGTTGTAATCGAAGAAGGAACGGATCAGTTCGGAAAAATTCGTGTTTGGTCCGGACATCATCCAGGGCCAGAAGGACGGGCCTTCCGCTCCCGCCGAAATGCATCCGGCGACAACGGCTGCTTCGGCGTCCCGTTGTTTAGCGCCGGGTCGAATGAGTGCGGCGCCCTTCTCCAACGCGGATGCTGTTCGTCTGGCATTCGTTCTGAGAATCTCGATCTCCGCGTCAGATTTTTTCCATCTCAACGCTCTGATACCATCCGAAGCGGTCCCGATCGTCAAGGCGGGAAAGGCCTGCCGGAGACTCTGCTCCCAGAGCGCAAAATCGCCGGAAACTGCGGCCATGAACGCAGGTACAGACGCGTTTTCTTGTCTGCGGGACTGTTCGATATAGATCGTTTCAACTCCCGCGGTTACGTGACCCGTGATGTATGTCTTAAAATCATCCCACGATCGCACGTCAGAGAATCCATTTTCATGCGCTGAATCCTTGCCCGGACGCAGGCTCAGACCGCGGACAGGTTGACCGAACGAGAGCGGGTCCGGAGGGACGAACAGGATCGATTCTCCATTCGATCCGTCAAGCGCCAGAATCGCAGCGGGTTGATTCGTCAGTCCTGTGAAATAGAGAAACGACGCGGACTGTACCCAGCCCCACGAGCCCATACCCTTTGCCGATGACCTGGCCTTGATGAGTATAAGACCATCAGGATAGATTTCCATAAGTGCAGATCGGCGCTCAGCGTACTCCTGATCTGGAATCTGTGCTGTCGCAGAAAATGGTGCCAGGCTTATGGTGATTACTGAAACCAGGCTTGCGGTGATTACTGAAACCAGGCTTAAGGTCATCACTGAAATGATGGGCACCAGAAGAATCCTGCCGATTCCCGGGCGTGTGTTCATGGTCGTTTTATATCATTTGGTTCTGGACGGAATGTATTGCAACCGTTTTCCAGCTCCAACAGTATAGTTGCCAGATCATTTTCAATTCCGGAGTCCCCTGGTCCCGATTCGATATGCTCAGAAATCACCTCGCTGTTTCATTCCGAGGCCTGATCCGTACCAGAGGATAGACCAGCGTAAATACGGCCGGTCTGGCATTAGCGCTGAAGTCTGATCAGAATTTTCGTTTTGCAACAACCCGTATTAAAAGTAGTTTAATGGGGTTGCGAACACTACTACATTGGAGATTCTATTAATGGGAAATATTGGAATGAATACGGCTGTGAAGAATTCGATCGGAACCAGGGCTGCGCGCGTGATGGCCGTCCTTGTACTTGGATTGTTGATTGTCGGCGAAACATCTCTTTCGTACGCACAAACCACCCGCAGTTATGTAATCGTTGATAAGCAGGCCAACTCGATGGATATGGGAGCGCAGGGCCAGCAGGAAATCGAAACGACGACCAGTACGGAAATTGATGTTACAAAAACGGGGGACCGTTCGTATTCGATCAAGATTACGAATATTGTCATTGAGGGATCTCCCGGCGGGAGTATGGGAATAGATGCCCTGATCGGCCTTGAGTCTGACGTTGTTCTTGCTGCCGACGGCTCCATTGAATCCGTTACTGGCATGGATGAGAATACAGGCGTAGCAGCGATGGGAGGAGAAGCGGTTTTCAGGGAACGGCTTCAATCTCTATTCCTGCATGGTCCCGGCGGCGACGTATCGATCGGCAGTGAATGGTCTCATGAGACTTCCATGCCGTTGGATCAGCAGGGTATAACCGTGGAGAGGAATATTGACAGCAGTTATGAATGTATCGGCGAAGAAGAAATTGATGGAATTGCGGTGTGGGTCATCGAGGTCAGAGCTGAAATTGAAATGACCGGATCCGGAAATGCTGGCGGTCAGCAGATCGATATGGAAATGAGTGGTGAATCCAAAGGCAAAATCTATGTAGATAAGGCGACCGGCATGGTCCTCTCTTCAGAGCAGGAGGCTGATATCGAAGGCACGATCGATCTTGAGGCATTCTCTATTCTGATGACCGTCGTCGTTAGCAACACCGTTTCTTCAACGACAGGATAAGAGGTTTCTTCAACAAGAGCCGGCTGTCAGTAGAGAGGCTGCAGGGCGGTGGATGCCATGTCCACCAGCGCGCGACGATCGAGTTGCGCCTTTGCAGCCATGGACATTCCGATTTCAGTGGCTGTAATGGCGACGGCCACAGCCCCGGGTTCCGCGCACTGATTGATCTCGCCCGTTTCAAGTCCGGCATGAATTGCCGCGACAATGCACTCGCGCGTGTCCTCCAGATACGTTTGTGTTTCCGATAACACAAATGGATCGGTTCCGGCCAGCTCGGCCAGAGCATTGAAGAGAAAACATCCTCGGCGCTGCGGATCGCTGTCCAGAAATTCGACCACGGCCGCAAGATATTTTACAATTTCCCTTCGACCCGCCCCGGAGCCGAAGATCTCGCCCCCCGCTGGAATCACAATCTTGAGCTCCGCCTCTTCGATTCCATAGAACCGGCAGGCCTTGCTCACCGCTTCGGCGCGGTCGTCACCTATAAACTCGTTTGCTTCTGCCTTTTGGTCGTACATGATCTTTTGCCTCTCTCTCGACTAGTGGGTTGATGATTGGGTTGTTGAAGGAATGAATGGATGAAGGAAGGGTTGACCTCAGGTCTTCGCCTCGGCCGCTCGCGAGCGACGGACGTACAACTGGTGGGCGATCCCCAGGAAGTTGCTGATCATCCAGTAGAGGACCAGGCCCGAGGGAAACTGATAAAAGAGCACCAACATCATCAATGGCATGACGGTGGTCATCATTTTTGCCTGCACGGGATCCATCCCCGTCATGGGGGTCATTTTCTGGGTGATGTACATGCTGGCCCCCATCACGATGGGGAGGACCCGGATAGGAAAATCCAGACCCGGGATCGAGAACAACTCCTCGGGGGCCGACAGGTCGTTGATCCAGAAAACGAACGGGGCGTGGCGCAGGGCGATGGTGCTCTGGAGCGCGTAGAACAAGCCGATGAAGACCGGAAACTGCAGCAACATCGGCAGGCAGCCTCCGAGGGGATTTACACCCTCTTTCTTGTACAGCTTCATCGTCTCTTCGGATTGCCGCTGGCGGTCTTCCTTGTACTGCTCCTGGATCTCCTTCAAGCGAGGCTGGAGTTCTCGCATGCGCTCCATGGATTTCATCTGCCGCTGCATGATGGGCAGGGTCGCGAGGCGCACCATCAGGGTCACCATGATGATCGCCACCCCGTAGTTGGGATAGACGCCATAGAGGGCTTCGAGCAGCCAGTGGAAGAACTGGGTAAGGGGTTGGAGCCACGAATAGCCGTAGTCGATCGAGCGCTCGAGTCCCGGCTTCACCGCGATGAGCTCTGCGGCGACCTTCGGCCCGATGTAGCCGCGAAAGTTTCGCGCCACCACCTGGCCTGGTCGGATCTCGACGTCTTCGTAGACAAAGCGCGTAAACGCGCTCTCGCCCGGAATCACCGGCTCGAACACCACCTTCGCGATACTTGACTCCAGCGAGTTCGGAATCAGCGCCGCGAGGAAGTAGCGATTCGACACGCCGGCCCACTCGATCTGGCCTTCGTT
>JACZYD010000106.1 GCA_022571255.1 Bacteroidota bacterium | reverse complement strand
CTTCATATCCAATCCGAGCAATATTTGAACAGCCATTTGCACCCGATCCACCACGACCGGCACCACGGAGACGTATCCGACTGCGGATACGCTTCGCTCGTCCAGCGCAAGGCGAAGCCCATCTACGATTCCTGTAGGAGAATATATCTCATCCGTGGAAAAATGCATGCGCTGGACACATTCGTCCCCTTCGTAGAGCGCTCCTTTTACAGCGCTGTTCCCGATATCAAAAGTCAACAACATCACAATCCGATCGCATTATAATTCAAGATCATCTGAACCATCCTCAAAAGTCACATCTCCGGCGTACACGACCTGAACACCTGAGAGAGTTTGAAGACGCATGCACCCGTCTTCTGTAATTCCAAGAATTTTACCCGTTACAGCAGGGCCTCCGTCGAAACTGTTCAAGCGAACCGCTGAACCCATGCCGGCAAGATGGCCCTCATATTCTTTCAGGAAGCTACTTTTGTCCCCTGAGATCTGCAGGATTCGAGTCTCAAGTTCATCCAGGAAAGCTACCAGAAGTCCGATCCGGTCGTGTCGATGCCCTGTTTCGAGAAGCAACGACGTCGCCGTTCTCTCCAGATCTCCAGAAAATGTGATTTGATTGACGTTCAATCCTATCCCCAATATGGCGAATTTGTCAGACCGGTCAGCTCCAATCGAAGACTCAAGTAATATCCCCGAACATTTCCGTGGCCCTATCAATATGTCATTCGGCCATTTGATTTGAATATTTAGCGTCGGAAACAATGTTCTGAGGGTTTTGAACATGGCAAAGCCCGCCGCAAGCGTGATCAATCCAATGTCAACAGACAAAAACTCCGACCGCAATATTAAAGAAAATGTCAAATTTACTCCGGGCTGGGTTTGCCAGACCCTTCCTCGCCTGCCCCGCCCTTGCGCCTGTTCGTCTGCAAAAAACAACGCGCCATGTGGCCCGCCGACGAGTGCCCAGTCACGAGCCATATCGTTTGTAGACGCAACCAAGCTCTCAAAACGAAACGGCCGACCAAGACTGTCTGTTTTCAAGGTCCGTTCGTACATATTGGCGACGTCTTGGAGTGCGTCTGAATTCTGAGTCACGGTCTTGTCAGGAGTGTCATATATTCTGGACGTCATGTCGTAAAAAAGTGACCCGGGCACTCCCCATCGGGGCCGCAAGACCGGTGGTATAATTTTTGCAGCCATCAGGAATTCTGGCCATCTCGTAATGTTTTTATTTCCATAACGTTGAATCGCCCATTAAAATATCAAATACAGCAGATCGGGTCGCTGAAATCTCTGGTCGTTCTGAGTTTTGTTGTATTGCTGGGAGCATCAACTGTGTCAGCCCAGAAACGACCCCCTCCACGCATACCTGCTGCGCGGCCTGCCCGACTCAATGTACAATATCACCGAGCGGAGATCGCGTGGAAAACCGGTAACTCGCTTCTTGAAGCCAAAGCCAGAATTGATCGTGTATTGAATGAAATACCGGCTGACGCAGAAGCACGAAAACTCAGGGCGGGGATTTATCTGTCCATGGGACGCCCTCAGAAAGCCCTGATTGACGCTCACGCGGCGGCCGAAATCAACCCGTTTGATGGCGAAGCCTATCTTCTTCAGTGTGAGGCAGGTGTCCGCGCCGGGGCGAATCAAGTGGCGTTGAAGGCCCTGAATCAATCAGCAGGGCTCCTTCTTGACCGAAGCACATTCCATGTGAGGCTTTCGCGCTGTGCGGTATCACTGCATCGATACAATGCCGCAGAAGCTTACGCACGAACCGCTGTCGCCGGCAACAGTCGAAATGCTGATGCCTACCTGCAGTTGGCCAGGGTTTTTGTGCTCGGAGAGAACCCCGGGAAAGCGGTCACGGTGCTCGAGCGCGGGATGAAGTTTCAAGTGTTGAACTTCTCCGTGATCCGGCGAGACACACTTCTGTCACCGATGCTGACGCTCCTGAAGTAGGGTCCTGACGGCTCTCCTGAAACAGGGTCCTTTGCTGCGTATCCCGTGTCCCCGGCCTCCGGGTCCTTTGCTCTTCACCAACAACACCTACGACCCGGCATCCCTGAGCGCAGTCGCTTCGAATACGGCAGACGTCGAAAGTCGAATGGGATCTGAGAAAAACGCTTTCACGGTCGTTTCAAAATCAAATCGAACAGGAATTATCTGCCCCGTTCCCGAATTACGACCCTCCATATAAATCAGACTTTCCTCGCGATAGAGCAAACTCTCGCTTCGACGTCGAAGCCGAAGCGCAATCACTTCCATCGTTTCAATATCTATGAAAAAACGTATTTTCTGGACAGGAACTTCTGCCGCCGCCTCCATGCGAACCCGGATATCTGCAACCCGCAATGTTTTATCGCCGATGACGGTATCCGGCAAAAACCGATACATGTATTTCGTCTCATGCCGGGCATTGTTGTACCCGCGATTCTCTGATAACGTATACGGAACGAAGGACCCGGCGTCATGAATATCCGTTGATGACTCTGTAATGTTTCCGGCACCATCGAGACGATGTGTCGTGACGGTGAGCTTGTAGGACGAACTGTCGAGCGCCAAAAACGCTCCGGTCAACTTTGACTCGTCGGCCCTCCCGAGAAAGATCATTACAGAATCCATCATCTCACTCTCGCGGGCGCTGGGATTTACGTCAACATAGCGAGAACAAGCACTCAGCAGGAGCAGACATGCCGTGCACAGAGCAGTGTATATCAATCTCAAGGTTGCTATTTTCGTATGGCTGACTGACATCCGACGCAAGATACTCGAATTATCGATCCACCACCGATTCGCCTGTGAAAGAGAACAACACTTTTTTTCAACAGATCAGGGATGTCGCGACCGCGGCAGCGCATAAGGCCGGCGAGGTAATCGCGGAGGCTGCCGGCCGAATCGACGTCGACTCTGTCCGGTCCAAAGGCGTTCATGATCTGGTCACGGAAATTGATGAAAAAGCGGAGGCGATCATCATCGAATCAATACGCCGCGATTTCCCGGACCATCACATTCTGGCGGAGGAGTCTTACGCGGGAAACATGGAGACCTTCGAAAAAAGTGGCGCCCTCTGGATCGTCGACCCGATCGACGGTACAACGAATTTCATGCACGGAGTACCGCCGTATGCAGTCAGTATCGCTTTTCGACACCAAGGCGAACTGGTCGTTGGGGTCGTGTATGATGTGGCCAACGACGACCTGTTTACAGCGATCAAGGGATGCGGACTGCTGTTCAACGGTGCACCGGCACAAACCAGCAAAACCCCGGTCCTCTCGGAAAGCCTTGTGACCACAGGATTCCCGTACCGCGCCTATGATCATATCGATCAGTATTTGAGCGTACTGAAAAGATTGATGCAGACATCGCGAGGCGTGAGGCGCCCGGGTTCAGCGTCCGTTGACCTGGCGTGGGTGGCTGCCGGTCGATTCGATGCATTCTTTGAGACCGGGCTGATGCCGTGGGATGTCGCGGCAGGAATCGTACTTGTTCGTGAAGGGGGTGGTCAGATTTCGGATTATTCGGGCAACCCCGAGCCATCTTTCACTGCTCAGATCGTTGCCAGCAACGGGCACGTTCACGACGAATTACTTGATTTTCTGCTTCCGATGGTGGACGTTCACAATTAGAACCGGTTTAAACAAGGTTATTGGGAATTTTTCGCCTGTCTGTTTCCGTTCCACGCTTTTTGCTACCTTGTACGCATGAATGCGGTCCTAAACAAAAATCTATTTTTATGGAAATGAATGGCCACGGTTTGTTGAAGGGTAAAAATGGCGTCATTTTCGGTGCCCTGAACGAAGCCAGCCTTGCTTGGCATATTGCCGAAGCGGTCTATCGCGAAGGGGGGAGATTTGTGCTCTCGAATGCGCCGATAGTGAGCAGAGCGGGCACGCTCGAGGGCCTGGCAGAACGGACTGAAAGTTCTATTATATGGGCAGATGCAACAAATTCAGGTCAAATTTCTGAACTGTTTTCAGAGGTGAGGGATTCCTTCGGAAGTATCGACTTTATTGTTCATTCCATCGGTATGGGAATGAATGTCCGAAAGAATAAGGATTATGATGAGCTGCAATACGAGTGGTTTCACAAGACCCTTGACATTTCAGCCATGAGCCTGCACCGTATCGTTCGGGCGGCGATGGATCTTGACATGATAAACCGTGGTGGATCCATCGTTACGCTCACCTATCTCGGTGCCCAGAGAACGTTTTCTAAATATTCAGAGATGGGTGACGCCAAAGCGCTTCTTGAGAGTATCGTGCGCTCTCTGGGTTATAGACTCGGAAAAAAGGGTATTCGGATCAACTCCATCTCACAGAGTCCAACCGCAACTACAGCCGGACACGGCATAGAAGGATTTGACTCCATGTTCGAATTTGCGCGGCAGATATCGCCACTGGGGAATGCGGACTCTGACAGCTGCGCCGATTATATCGTCACGCTGCTGAGCGACCTCACACGCATGGTTACGATGCAGAATTTGTATCACGATGGCGGATTCAGCACCATGGGAATATCGGACGAGCTGATTGAGACCCTTCAGGAAGCACTGACTACAGCCTCCTGACGGGGCATTCATGATCCAACTGTTCGTCAGCGACATCGACGGATGTCTTTCAGAACCGTTCAAGCAATTCGAGCAGAGTACGCTCGAAAAACTGGCTCGATACAACTCGGAAAGTCTCAGAAACACCCGGGGCCGTGCGATTCCAGTTTCCATATGCTCGGGGCGTTCCTATCCATATGTGGAAGCAATGACCCAGGTTCTTGGCCTGCACATGCCTGTTCTTTTCGATGCAGGGGCCGGTCTTTTTGATCCACAGGCAACGACCTGTGAATGGCACCCGGCATTCGATTCCGCTACCCGGAATTCCGTCGGCGAACTTGTAGTTTTTTTAGAAGGCTTGATAAAAAATCGCGCCCTGCAAATCGATTATGCTAAACGGACCCAGGCGGGCCTCGCCGGCACCAACCCACAAGACATCGAGTGGGCTCGGAAATGTATCGCTGCGCACGTGGAAGAATATTATCCATCCTTCAGAACGTACTCCACGCCTGTTTCCGTAGATGTGGTGCCGGCATACCTGGACAAACGGATCGGACTGGAATGGTTGTGCAAGAAACTGGGGCTGTCCATGTCGAATATTGCGTATATCGGTGACACAGAAGGAGATATCGATGCTTTACGTGCCGCAGGACGGTCTTATGCACCTGCAAATGCACACAAAAGCGTGAAATCTGTCGTAGATGTAGTTACTCTGAATCCCTTGGCAAAGGGTGTGTTGGAAGCCTACGAAGATGTCCTGACTGTTAATTCCAGGCAATAGCGGTCGAAACGACCTGGGTATTGACCCGTATGAGCTGCGAGACTATCGAAAAAGAAACGAGTAGCTTGTGAATCGCATTATTTCTCAATTTCGCGTGTGTGTATTGCTGGTCGTTTTCACCGGCCTCGCTCCGAACGTCAAGCCGGTTGCGGCGCAGCTGACCGGACCGGGCAATTCTGCAAGTCCGCGTGCCGGTTCCCATGCGGGAACACGAACCACGTTTCGCACCGAAAATTTCTCCGCTTCTCGTTCTGGATATTCCAACACATCCCTCTGGTACACAACCGAGAGGGGGGTCACCCTGTATTCCGCGACCGATTCAACCAAAAAGTACCTTCGTCTTCGTTTCGGGGAGCCTCTTGAAGTGATTGAGACGAATGAACGATGGAGTCGCGTCAGAACGCTCGATGGTGCAAACGGCTTGATTCGCAATGCCCACATTTCAAATGTCTGGATCCGGATCTCTAAAAGTGAACAGGTGTTATATGTATATCATGGCGTATCACTCGTCTCCAAATATCCGATAGATCTGGGGTATAATTTTTTTGCGGACAAAGAACGCCGCGGATCGGATGCTGTGCCGGACGAGTGGAGAACGCCGGAAGGTGAGTTTTATGTTGTCTCAAAGAATCCGCAGAGTGAGTTTTACAGGGCACTTGTCCTGAATTATCCAAATGCCGAAGACGCCCATCGAGGAAAAAGGGAAGGATTGATTTCAGATACGGAGTTTGACGGTATCATCCGCGCAGAGCTTGATCGAAGCATCCCTCCGATGAGCACAGCATTGGGCGGATGGATAGAAATCCACGGAAATGGCACAGGTGGAAAGAATAACTGGACTCGGGGATGTATCGCTGTTTTGAATGAACAGATCGACCGGTTGTGGTCGATTGTAGAGGTTGGGACACCGGTTCTGATTGAGCCTTGAACCGGCAAGGTCGGTATTCAGCGCACCGCAGATTTTCACGGTGTGGTCGATCCGGCTTCGGATGTTACACTATACAGGCAGGTATTTCCTATGCGAACTCTGATTAACTCCTTACTGGTTTTTGTCTTTCTGATACCTGTTTGCGTGCTGAATGCGGTGGCCCAGTCGGATGAACCCGTTGCGCCGCCGACAGAGCAGAATGACGAGATCACCGCCGACGAAGCCGCACAAACTGCGCCCGACGAAGCCGCACAAACTGCGCCCGACGAAGCCGCACAAACTGCGCCCGACGAAGCCGCACAAACTGCGCCCGACGAAGCCGGTCCCGACAAGGCGGGTCCCGTTTATGTCGTCCCGATTTCGGGGATGATCGACAATGCCCTTGCCAGTTACATCGAGCGAGCCGTGTCCGATGCCGAGACGAACGGGGCATCCTCCATCATATTTCATGTCGACACATTCGGAGGACTGGTCGATGCCGCCGATCGAATTCGAAAAACAATACTGGATACGGAAATACGGACGATCGTCTTTATCGAGCATAACGCAGCCTCCGCCGGCGCATTGATTTCATATGCAGCGGACACGATTGTAATGGCTCCCGGTTCGTCTATTGGAGCTGCAACCGTAGTTGAAGGCATTGGTGGCGACGCCGCGCCGGACAAATATCAGAGTTATATGCGCGGAATGATGCGCGCCACTGCAGAAGCAAACGGCAGGGATCCAGATATCGCCGAGGCGATGGTAGACCAGGAAATTGAAATCGAAGGGATTTCAGAAGCCGGGAAAGTACTGACTCTTTCCACCGCCGAGGCGCTTCAACTCGGAGTCGCCGATGCGGAAGCACAAAATCTTGATGACGTATTCAACGTGCTGAATCTGGAAAGGACAGCGACTGTTATGCATGAAACATCTGACGTCGAAAAAGTCCTCCGATTTTTCGGATCACCCGTCGTTCAGTCTATCCTGATGTTGATGATGATGGGAGGACTCTATTTTGAGTTACAAACGCCAGGTCTTGGTTTTCCCGGTATCATGGCCGTCATAGGCGCCGCGCTTTTTTTCGGGCCCCATTATATGCTCGGCCTCGCTGAGAGTTGGGAGTTGGTCCTGTTTGCGGCCGGTGTGATTCTGATCCTGATGGAAATCTTCGTGATCCCCGGATTTGGCATTACCGGAATCACCGGAATCATCCTTCTCGTATTCTCCCTCGGCGTATCCCTGATCGGGAATGTGGGATTTTCGTTTCCTTCCGGACCCGCAATATCGTCGGCAATATGGACGCTGGCGATCACGTTGGTTCTATTGGTCGTGCTCATGATATCACTCGGTAAATATGCCCCGAGGTCACGTCGTTTTGGCCAGTTGGTACTGGCTCCGGAGCTATCCAGAGAGATGGGGTTCACCGCAGCCGAGTCGCACGAAGAGCTCATCGGAAATACAGGAGAAGCACTTACCGCGCTGAGACCGGCGGGTACAGCCATGATTGGCGATCAGCGGATCGACGTTGTTACCTCCGGCGAGTACATTAACGCGGGAACTCAGATATGCGTCGTGTCAGTTCGGGGTAGCCGGGTTGAAGTTCGCATTGTGACGCAAAATCCACCTGCCGGCGAAACATCTGCATGACGCCACGTACACGTTTCACCTCACAATTTCGATCGGAAGCACACGCCGATCTGTACTGCCTCCGGACTATTATCGTTTGATTTGGAAATTCTGCTGCCCATAGCTCTGTTGGCATTTGGCGTCGCGCTGATTGTTGTTGAAGTTTACTTCGTTCCGGGTTTTAATTTCGTGGGCGTGGTGGGCGCACTCTTCATACTGTTCGCGATTGGATACGCTTTCTCAGAGAAAGGCCTTCTGGGAGGGGGAATCATGCTGATCGGGGCTAGTGCTGCCGTCGGACTCAGTTTTTATTTCATGTTTCAATCCGGCGCCTGGAACCGATTCGTCCTTAAAACCAATCTTGGAAAAGACGATGTGACCATTGCGCGCGAACGGGAACAACGGTCAAAATATCTTGGGAAAGTCGGTGTTGCCCTCTCTCCTCTTCGCCCGACCGGTATCGTAGAAATTGACGGAGAACGTATAGAAGTGTCCACGGAAGGCGAATTTATTTCGAGTGGCAGCGCCGTTCGGGTGGTCGCCATGGATCGACGTCGCTTTTTTGTTCGTCTCCATGTTCAAGACGATTCGATTGATCTCTGACGCAACTTTTTACCGTTTTCCCGGTCCATTCCGGGCGGAACCGACGTACACGTCTGTTTTCTCGGTAGAACACACGTCATGATCAGACCTCTCAGCCCATTCGTTATTCTTTGCACCTTTGTTGTGGCATTCGCATTTGCGGCATGCCGACAGGAGGAGTCGATTCCGCTGGATATTCCTGACGGATGGCATGCCAACGGTCCCCGATGGTGGTACGAAAACACGGATACGACCCACGCCTTTCGTGATCTGGAAACACTCCGCTCCATGAATATCAAAAGCGCCAAGACCGCAGGTTATGAAATTGGAACTGGAGAATGGATTGAAGAAGAGGCGCGCAATCGACTTGTCACGTATGTTAAAAACAGCCTGATTCCTCTTTTTCGCCATCAGCCTCAAATTGTGGATTCGCTGTTCGAAAGGTTTATCGTAAAAAAAATGGCGAATGCCCGGTTACGGGGCGACGTCCGACCCGTCATCATCAAGTATAAAAAAGAGGCATACCGGGTTATCTCCCGTCATTTCAGGCAACCATACTCCATCACAAAGTTAGGCGTCGACGTTCCGTTGTTATTCCCGGACAGCCTGCGAATTCAGAATGTACACGGAGAAGTCTTTCTCCAGATTCATATTTCAGATGAGGGATTACCGGTCGCCATTGAATTATTGAGCGGAACCCACCCCGTTCTGGACCGAATCGCAATCCGTGCCATGACTCAAATGCGATGGCAACCCGCCTATGTGGTCGATGGGTTGAAGTCTCCCGCGATTGCCTCGTGGGCGCGTTATACCGTTCGGTTTGCACCACCGGACAGCCAGTGATCAGGCCCGGGCGGCGACCTGTGAAAACGGGCCCGGGCGACGGCGACCTGTGAAACGGGCCCGGGCGGCGGCGACCTGTGAAAACGGAATCTTGCCCCTTCCTTGATGATCGTCGCAGCCTCACGCTCACATGAGCATCCCTGCGATCGTTGCCGTCATCATATTGGCCAGGGTACCGGCCAGTACAGCCTTCAGTCCCAGTTTTGCCAGGTCTCCGGTTCGCGACGGTGCCAATGGACCGATTCCCCCGATTTGTATGGCAATCGATGAAAGATTGGCAAAACCGCATAACGCAAACGTAGACATCACGATGGTCTTTGGTTGAAGTGCACCTTCCGCAATCAGACCGGCCAGATTCAGATAAGCTACGAATTCGTTCAGAATCACTTTGGTACCAATCAACGACCCGAACGAGAGAAGATCTGCAGAGGGTACTCCGATCAGATATGCCACCGGTGCCAGGGTCCACCCCAATATGAATTCAAGACTCAGATCTACACCGAACAGGCCGCCTCCCCACCCGACCACGTAATTCAGCATGGCGACGAGCGCGAGAAATGCAAGCAACATCGCGCCAACATTGAGGGCAAGTTTGAGCCCGTCTGAGGCACCGGATGCCGCTGCATCGATGACATTGGCAGCAGTTCTTTCGATCTGAAGCGTCGCGCCGCCTTCCGTTTCCGACACAGCCGTTTCGGGAATCATGATCTTTGCCAGTAACAATGCTGCGGGTGCCGCCATCACGCTGGCGCTTAAAAGTTGTTCGGCAAATAAAGACCGGCCGGCATCAATCGAAATACCGTGCGCTATGGCATAGGGATCTCCGAGAAGTAATACGTATGCTGCAAGAACTCCGCCGGCGATCGTGGCCATCCCGCCGGTCATTACGGCCATCAGCTCTGAGATCGTCATATTCTCCAGGTACGGCTTGATAACCAGCGGTGCCTCCGTCTGCCCGACAAAAATATTGGCCGCCACAGACAGGGATTCCGCTCCAGAGGTACCGAGAATGCGGCTGACCAGATAAGCCATACCCTTGACCACACGCTGCATGATTCCGAGGTGATACAGAATGGCCATGATCGATCCAAAAAAAATGATGGTCGGAAGAACTTGGAACGCAAAGAAAAAGCCCAAGCTTCCATCCATACCTGGAGGAATGGCAAGGTCTCCAAAAATGAACTTGGCACCCTCTGTCGTGAACTTCAGAATGAGGACGAACAAGTCACTGACTCCTCTGATGAATAATTTGGGCCATCCCAGGGGCGCAAACCAGGACCCCATGACTTCTCCTTTCAGAATGAATACGGCAAGAATCATTTGTAATCCCAGTCCAGAGCCAACCATTCTCCAGTTGATTATTTTGCGATTGTTTGAAATCACGAGAGCGACCCCGATGAGAAAGGCGAGTCCCACCACTCCGCGAACCACTCCTGCAATATCCATTTCCTGTACCGTAGATTGAAAAATGAATCAGGCGGATTATATCGCTTGACCCTTGATGCGTTTTGCGATCCAACCTGATCGGCGAATATAAGAGTTGGAATCCATTTTGAGAGATCGGCATTGGAAGATGTGCCTGCACAGCCCTGACCGGAGTCGAAAACCTCTCCCGGCGTGGTCGCCGGTAGCGTTTTCAGTTCCCATAGCCCAGTTTGCATGACCCAGTTTATTCTCAAGCCAGATTCACA
>JACZYD010000203.1 GCA_022571255.1 Bacteroidota bacterium | reverse complement strand
TTGAAGAGGCCCTGCGTATCCTGGATAAAGCCCCCGACTTTGCAAAAGGTATTACGCGCACGATTGTTCACCGGTGGGCGATGGAGCGGGGACATTCGGTGATCACGACGTCGGTGCTCCAGAACGCACTCTCGACCATTTTGCCCGAAAGCTCGATGATCACCATGGGGATCATTGCCGAGGGTATGGCCATGCAGAAAATCAAGTCCGACGGTGCGGATCGTTACGTCTGTACGAAATGCGGCTGGGTGGCGCGCGGATTCGAGCCGAAGAAATGCACGGTATGTGAGGCTGGGCCGGAATTGCTGCAAAAGCTGGACGCCGAGGCAATAGAGAAACTGGGTGTTCTCGAAGGTGCGATCATGGAGGAGAAAACATTTGATGGTGTTAAACTCAAATGGACAACGGATGCCCGAAATCTCCTGAGAGGAATTCCGGACGGATACCAGCGCAGACGGGCCCGGGCGAAGATCGAAAAGAAAGCCCGTGTCCGAAAAACTGAAACGATAACGGTGGCCATGGTGCAGGACGTAGTCGAAAGTTCGAATATCGAAACCGGAAATCTGCAAGAGCGTGGAAAGCTGGGAAATCGCGCGGTAGACGAAACGCCGGATACGGTTGTGAACGACACCGCTCTGAACATTCGCGACGGCAAGTTCTCCTGGACGCCCGACGCCGTAGTCCGGTTGAATCGCGTGCCCGAAGGATTTATGCGTAAAGGCACAAAATCCCGTATTGAAAAAGTAGCGAGGGATCAAAATTCCGATCTGATAGATATTCAGATCGTTGAGGAGGGCATCAAGATCGGGCTCAAGATGATGGAAGAGATGGTCAAAAAGCAGAACGGTACTGATGAGGGTGTGAAGTGACGTTACACACCTTTTTCTGACCCGACACCTGTTCCTGACTTGACACACCTTTTTCTGACCCGACACACATTTTCAGCAAAACAAGCGTGAAAACGTATCACGACATAGTGGGTGACGGCGGATCGAATGTGGCCGCGCAGGTAAAGGCCCAGGCAGAGCAGCTCGAACAACGCCTGGCCAATGTGAAATATATCGTGGCCATAATGAGCGGAAAAGGAGGTGTGGGCAAAAGTTCGTTGACAGTAAATCTGGCGGCGGCGCTTCAGGATGCAGGCCACCGGGTTGGAATTGTAGACGCAGATATCAACGGCGCGTCCATCGTTCAAATGGCGGGTGTTTCAAGAAAACCAGAATTCGGGAGCCACGGTGTTCGACCTGCCGTCGCTCAAAATGGCGTTCAGGTAATGTCGATTGATCTGTTTCTGAATGAAGGTGATCCGGTCGAATGGTTGTCAACGGTTGATCACAGCGCATACGCGTGGAGGGGATTGGTTGAAGTCGGCGTGATTCGCGAGATGCTTGCCGACACGGACTGGGACGCCCCGGACATTCTGCTGATCGATCTGCCCCCGGGCACCGATAAACTTCCGAACCTTCTCGATATCCTTCCGGATTTGACCGCAGCCATTGTGGTCACGGTTCCGTCGCGAGCGTCTCAGTATGTGGTTCGCAAATCCGTATTGATCGCGCGGAAATTTCTCGGCGATCGACCCATCGGGCTCGTGGAGAACATGGCTGCGTTTATCTGTACAGCATGTGAGACCGAGCACGTTCTTTTTCGCGGCGGTGATGAAACGGATTGGATCTCTGAGCTTGGCGTTTTTCGCCTCGGAGCCATACCTTTTGACCCTGAGCTTGGCGAACTGGTTGACAGCGGTCAGTCGTATATGCCGCCCGCTGTTTCGGGTACGGCTTCGGCCACTACTTCGGGTGCAGCTTCGGCCACGGCTTCGCCTGCAGCATCGGCCGCCGCAACCCGCAGTGCGTCACCACTCCCAGTTGCTGTCCTGGCCATTCGTAACATCGCAAATAAAATGTTGGAAATGATTTCAAAATCACCGATTCCCGATCCTGCTTCTGAGGTATTGTCATGAAGTTTTTATGTATTGAATGTGATACCTCCATGGCGCTCATCAGTACATCTGGCCCTGACAACGGGTCGATGCAGGTTCTTTTCAAATGTCGAAGTTGCGGCCGCGAGATCGCGATGTTGACCAATGCCATGGAAACGCAGATGGTACATTCTCTCGGTGTTAAAATCGGTCCGAGCGGAGCCGAGGGTGCTGGACAGGAAAAGGCCAAACCGATGGGAATGATCCGTTCCTCACTGCGTGGATACTCGGATTTTGCCGGCGCCGCCGACACGGACACAGCCGCGGGCGCCGCCGGAACGGTAGCCGCCGACACGGCCGACACGGTCGCCGCGAGTGCAGATGTCTCCAAATCTCCTCATCACGGTACCACCCAAACGATCAGCGATGTCGATACGACCGAA
>JACZYD010000202.1 GCA_022571255.1 Bacteroidota bacterium | reverse complement strand
GGTCGTGAGCGTTGAAGCCTTGAGATGGCTACAGGAGTTCAGATAGGCCTTCACAGCCACCCCCATTACAGTAAGCTCATCCGCTGTCTCTTGTTTTGGCGCCCACGGATCGATATCTCCCAGAGCTACCGCATCTTCCAGCTTGGCCAGGGCTCTCTCAGCAATCCTCTTCTTTTTGGTTTTGAGGGAAACGGTCTTACGAGTTGGATTCTGCTGGCCGTCATAAAACTGGGCGAAGTAGTATCCTGATCGGGAATGGTATACAAGTGAAGCCATGGATCATGGTCGATTTGGGCCATAGATCCTGGTTCAATTCTGAAATCAGGATGGGAATTCTGTCCTGCAATTGTCCTGCAGTCGAAGCAGAAATTGGAGGGAAACACAGAGATGGTCAGAATTTTAATCTGCCATTGGAGCCAGAGAAGGCCTATTTAGGGAGAACCCCCGATACCCTGTAACAGGTATGCCGGTTTAGCAAACCAGTGGTTTCAGCCACTCACCCACCTCTCCGTGTGTGATTCTGAGCTGAGTTTGTAGCAGGGTACGAAAGTTACATCGCGAACGCGCCTGCGTCAACGAATACCCGGTCAATAGTATGCTTTGATCCACTATGCTTAGAACCATCCCATTTCGGACGATACCGGTGGAATAATACTCGCCAAAATCGAGACCCAGGTCATCTGCGGTTCATCCAGTTTTCTTGGGCCCGGGGCGCAAATTAAAGCCTTTTATGTGTATCCACGGGTAACAAACCCTCAATTACGGTCATTTTCTGGATAATGCCAGCAGTCAAAGAAACGGCAAACCGCTCCCGAAAGAGCGGCAAAGTTCAAGGCGGGCAAAAAGTCGACATTTCGATGACGTCAAACGTGACGCTGTCGAAAGATGTCCTCGTCCAGAAAATCGATGATCATACTGTTTTTTTGAACCTGAACAGTGAGCAGTATTACGGAGTTGATGACATCGGCTCGCGTATGTGCCAGCTGCTGGATTCAGAATCTTCGATTAGCGCTGCACTTGATGTGCTGATCGCTGAATTTGATGCAGATCCAGAACAGATCCGCGAAGATTTGCTGGCGCTTGTCTCAACCCTGCAAGAAAACGGCCTGGTTGATGTAATAACAGCGAAAAAAACATCAGAAGCATAACAAGACATCAGGTATATACTTTTGCAATGACGTACGCCGCCGTTTATCTTGGCGGACCTCAACAATTGAATTACCTCAACATTTTTTAATATTAAATTATTCCATACGCATCAGACAATGATCAAAAAGGAAGAGACAATTCAAGAGGAAAAAAGAGCGTATCATCCACCTCAGTTTCAACAATTCGGGACAATCTCGGAAATGACGAAAACTGGAGGCGGCTTCGGCGGTAGCACGGGATACGATCATGATAAATGCTGGTATGATTGTGAGGGCATCTCCTGACGACGGTTGATACTCTGAGTTATCAGCTGTTTGGCCTTCACGTTCATAGCAATGAGGCCCTCCCTGCCCTGAGCCCTGTCGATCCGGGAGAGCGGCCAGACGTAGAGATTACTTTCTGCGCGCAGCACGACCCGGACGCCTTGATTCCCGAAGGAAACTGGCAAAGAGACAAAACTGTGCTGTTTTCTGAGGGTCAGGGGTATTCGACATGGATCTTGAGCACCCCCGAGGGCGATTTCACGAAGTCCGTTTATGAGGAAGACGGCCATTCCGTAACGTTCTTTGTAGACCCCGGAAGCACACGCATCTGGGCGTACTGGTCCTCGGAAGTGTGGTTGGAAGAAGTATTCGTCTTCCTGCTCGGACCCGTACTCGGCAGGGTTCTCCGACAACGGGGATTCCCGTGCCTTCACGCAAATGCCGTTCTCATCAACGGTGGAGCCGTATTGATTGCTGGCAGAAAAGGCGCTGGCAAATCGACGACGACAGCGTTTCTTGCGGACTCCGGACACGCTCTGATTTCCGATGATATCTCTGCGCTTGAAATAAAAAACGGACGCGTTCACGTACACCCCGGCATTCCAAGAATCCGTCTCCAGCGCGGTGCTGCCCTGCGTTTGTGCGCAGAAGAGGGACTGGTGCCTATCTGGCAGCGTGGACGGAATCGACCTGACAAAGTGTATCTCGACCTGGAAAAGAATGGATATTCGTTTTCCTCAGATTCGTGCCCATTGAAGTGTATTTATATTCTTCAGCCCCGATCCAAAGAATTGGAGGCGATCTGCATCGAAGATGTCCCCGCGTCCTCGCGACTGATCTCGCTTTTGACCAACACGTACGCCGATCATCAGCTCAGCAAAAAAAGCCGGGCGCACGAATTTGAACTGCTTGGAAACGTCGTGTCAAATATCCCGATACGGAATGTGACCATG
>JACZYD010000105.1 GCA_022571255.1 Bacteroidota bacterium | reverse complement strand
ACTAGAGTCGGATCCGCTGCACTACATCGTGCAGCGCTACGTCCGAGGAGTCGACGTGGATTGCAGTGTTCTGTGTCAGGATGGGGAAGTTCTCGCTTATACGATTCAGCGTGAGCGAGTACCGGCACCGCCTGAGAGTTACCAGCCACCGCTCGTCATCGAATTTATTGAAGACGAAAAAATCCTGACCACAATCACTGCCTTGATGCGAGAATTGCGCTGGAACGGTGTAGCTCATATTGACATGCGCATCGACGCAGAAGACGGGGAAGTGAAGATTTTTGAACTCAACAGTAGATTCTGGGGCAGTATTCTGGGTTCACTCCGGGCGGGGGTGAATTTCCCCCACCTGGCTTGCCTGTCAGCACTGAAGATTCCGTTTCCCAAGCCGTGTTATAAAGAGGGAGAAATCTTTTTTGTTCGTGGCATCTCAGGCCGGGTAAAGGGTCGAGATGACGTTCCGTATTCGTGGCGGCGATCCAATATTCCTTTTGTGCTGGCGGATCCCTTCCCCGAGATCACTCATAGACTGCGGAGCCTGGCCCGCAGAAAATCCGACGCTGCCCTGTAGAACTCCTGGACAGAAGAATCTGCGTTTTCAGGAATTTGTGAGATGGGCAGTACGGCGCCTTCCCATCCGTCCGTTATCCAATGACCACCCGGCAGGAGCGGGGCTTCTGAGTAATCAACAGTCCCTTCTTTTCGCCATGCATAAAGGTAGAAATACGATTCGCTGATCATTGTATCTGCTACCGCAAGGCCCGCGCCCATGCTGCGATCTGCTTCGCCGTCAACATGGTGTAATTCGTAATAGGTACCCGTATCGAAGTGATGTGGCCATATGTTGACCTCAGACTTCAGACCCAGATGGCTGTTCAGCCAGGAAAGAGAGCGATTGGCGAGTGACCGCCGCCTCATCCATTTCTCAAGAAGTGCGTTGTCGGGCTTCGTGAATTGATCTGCCCGGTACATAGCGCTGTCCGGCAGATCATAGTGCAGCGAAACCACAAACTCTCCCTCATATCCGGCGTTCCGGAACCACTTCTTCCACTGCTCAATGACCTGTTCCTCGGTGCGTCCATCGAGATCCAGGGATTCTACGACGTCGTCGCCACCTATGAGCTGCAGTTCAAACCGGACAGCATGCAGGCCCACATGAAACGGTTGCTCTCCAAGAGTGAACTCACGACCCATGAGTTTTACAAGATGTTCATCCCAGACAGAGGTCGTATGACTGTCGTCCGGCACGTGCTGAACAAAATTGATGCCCGTCAGGGAAATCAGCTGCGCAGCACGGTGAAGCTGCACCTCGGCTTCAGCAAATGCGTTTACGGGCATAGCGGGAGAGCGGGATTATATTTTTTCGGGAGTGTCAGAAACAATGGATTGATGTACTCATTGGCTTTTTGCGATATGGAGGCTAAGATGGGCGCCCTTTCTACTCAGAACTGAAATCCCATGCCCAGTGTAACAGTGACTTCTTCGGTCGAGATGCCGACGGTGGTTTGCAGCACGGTCATATCGAGAAAATTGATGAATACGCCGCCTCCGTATCCTTGATGCCAGACGGACGAACTTTCGCCGTCAGTCCAGACCCGCCCGTTGTCAATAAATAATAACAAACCGGCGGAACCGGTGGCCACCAACGTCATGTACTCCAATAATCGTATCCGGACTTCGGCATTTTGATAAAAAGACGTGCGACCGGCGAATCGCGTGCTGCGCCACCCACGAAGATTTCTTCTGCCTCCAAGCGTACTCGCCCCGTAGAATGGAAATAATCCTATGTTGTGTGCAAACCCGATTCTGACGGCATAGGTAGTTTTCGCCGGAGCTGTCGACGAAAAAAAAGTGACCAGATCCGACTTGACAGTTGCATAATCAGACGATTGGATGGCAACAGACTTGAAAAATTTAAACGACGAATTCCACCGGAACCCGTGTCTTGGATACACCACAGAGTCCGTGAAGTCAAAATCAAATCGCGCCTGGACAGTCGCGAACCACTGATTCTCGAAGCTCTCGGGGGCAAGACCTTCCTGGGGCTCATTGTTGAATCGCGTGGTGTCCCGGCGGACGTCCGTGACTTCAAGCGAGGGTCCGACCGAAAACGATGCGCCGGAAACGATCTCATACCGGGCCAATACTCCCACGTTCACTTCAGCGAGGCGCGCCTGATAGAACTCGGGCTCCCCGGCATCATTTCCGGTCTCATTGCCGAGGCCGTAAAAATTTCTGATGTTGTTGGGTGAGCGTACTTCTGCGTGCACAAGCAGATCAGTATCAGAAAGTGCATCCACAAAGTGGCCTCCGTAGAGCACGTTGAATGCGTCTGTGCCAATGGCATAATTGGCGACGATGCGATTTGAGGAGGAGTAGGGCTTTTTTCGAAAAGCGTACCTGTTGAACTTGACGCCGCCACCCAGAAATAACCCGTCGTCCCGATTGCTTCCAAAGAACACCTGGGGTATTGCCGTATTGTATCCATATTCCTTGCGATCGTAGTGGTTTTCCAGCGGCACGTTCGTGAGCATAACATCTACATCGTCGTTGGCAAAAATACCTTCCCCCGGACTGCTGTCGATATAACGGATTCTTCCTCGAGCGCCTGCCCCGACTTCCAGTCGATCATTTCCAGGACCGGCGACCATGATCAGTTCGATTTTTCCGCGTCCGGAAGGGTTTACATAAAATCGATCGTTGCCATCGAGACCGTATAACCGGATCTCCATTGTTTCTGCCGGATCAAATGTTCTGGAATAAATTTTGCGCCGGATTTCGCCTTTCTTGCTCGTTTTGTAAACGACGACGTCTACGAGACCGTCGTCTCGATACGTGACCTCAAATCGCTCATGCTTCCTGGAGCCGACGACATCGACCAGCCGGGAAAGGAGTCGATAATACTCGCCGGCGACTTCGGGCAGTTTGTCACGTCTGATACGCAGCCGCGTCTCATACGTAGATCGATACAGGTCCTGAATCGGGTCCGGCCAGAGGCTCAGCGCCTCGTCGATGACCTCGTCTGTTATTGCACTGCGTATGTGTTCGGCCTCGCGGATCCAATCTTCTTGCGTCAGCGCCGCTGTGAGTCGCCGATCCTGCGACATGCCAAACTCATTGAGACCCTCAAGAAACCCGTAGTCATCCCTGAAGTCCTGAAACTTCTTTACAAAGTATCGTGACTTGACGATCGACGGAAACAGGCCGTTCATCTGGCTGAACGCCCAGTCGCGATCGCGCGGGATGGGAAGGTGAATTTTTCCTCCCGTTACTTCGTCATCGAATGTCGCCCAGCGGAACTGGTCGGCGTGCCGATCCCAGTCGGCCGTGAACATATCGAAAAGGCGCGCCCGTGCGAACAATGCTTGGTCGATCGAATGGTCATTGTCGTCAGTGATTCGCGCGTACATCTTACGAGCACTGACGACATCGTCCGAATTACCATAGTGGTCCGCATGAGACATATCATCGTTCGGACGCTCCTCGAAAAGCATGACTTTGCCTGCTACCATGTCTTCGAACACGCCGAATCTCGGATCGCGAGGAACGTAAAACAGTTTCGGGAGGGTGTGGTAAATGCCTGCCGCGGCAACCATAGGCGGGACGATGAGAGCGCCGAAGGGGTGCAGAATAGCCACTTGATCCCGAATGACCTCTGTCGCGACCGTGCCCCTCAGATTCGACGGGAGCGACTTCGTAGGATCCTTTACAACAGCTCTCAATACAAATTCGTCTCCCTCGTCGTTCACCAGTCGAATCGATGCAGTCTGGATGTTGCCCCCCCGCTTAAGTGGTCTCAGGCCGCCTTTTTCATTTCCGATATCGAATACGGGAAGAGCGACCTCGGTGGTCCACGCATCCCTGTGATCATCTCCCATAAAAAACCGCCTCAAGCCGCCGGCTGCCAGGGATGGATTGACGGCTATGTGTACAGGATTCTCGGTATCGAGTTCGAACGTGGAATCGACGGAGATCGGATCGTCAGGTTGTGTCTTCGGCAGTGGCTCGGTGATCTGCCGTCTGAAAAGAAGACGAGGTGACTGCTGATCATCGACTCCCCAGGCAGTCATCCACATGGCACCATCGCTCATGCGATCGATCGTGATCAGTCCTTCTCCCGAGTACGTGAAACCTACGCCGCTACCGGCAGCAACCCATGATGAACGCGCGCCGCTCCCGCTGATGATGTGCTGCGTTTTTCCCTCGTCGAAATATTGAAGACTGTGCTCGTGACCCGATGCGTAGACCAGTCGACCCTCGTGCAGTCGGAAGATGGCGTCAAGCTGATCACGCAGACTCTGATATTTCCAGTGCGCGAGGTCCTGAGGGCCGCCCAGGAAATGGCGAAACAGAGGATACAACGATCCTACGACTGGAAGCGGTATGTAGGCGTTATCCACTACCTTCGTGAGTGGAAACAGGTGGTCCGTTACCGAGAATTTTCCGCCATGGTTGCCATTTGATCGCAGTGGATGGTGTCCCACCACCAGGAGATCGTCTTTGCGACGATCTACGATCAGGTCATGCATGCGTATCAGGAAATCACCGTCCTCTTCAATGTCATAACTTCCGGCATCGCCGTAGGATTTTTCGTATGAAGTCAGCCACCATTCCGTGTCGAGTGCTACGAGCGTAAATCCTTCGATCAATTCGACTTCGACGGGTCCGGGAAATCCGTTATCAGGGAGAAAGACATTTCTGCCACCCAGCCGATCCTCGAGATAGCGCTCCTGCCGTGCCAGGACTTCCAGGCCACCGTTTTCATCCTTGCCCCAGTCATGATTTCCAGGGATAACAATGATTCGACCCGGAAAATCTTCCACTGTTCTGATGATTTCGCCGATTCGCATTTCGGCCAGACTGCGAAGTTCACTGCTCGAATCCGGAAGGCCGCAACAGTAAATATTGTCACCCAGGAATACTACCGCGCTGTTGCTGTCTGCCGACGAAAGCATATCGCGCAGCATATTGAGTGCCGGTTCAGAGCCCACGGATGAAGCGCCGCCCGTATCTCCGATGAGAAATACGCGGTACACAAGTTCGGAATCGGCAGGGTATGGAACTTGTTCCCATCCGTCGTTTTCTGGCGCGACGTAATATGCTCCGCCGGCACATCCTGAAATCCAGAGAGACAACACCCACGCCATCACAACCCCGAGTCGGGACAACGTTTTTCCTTGCAGGCTGCCTGTTTTGTTGATTTCAGTCTGAATCATGCTCGGGAATTGAAGGTTGTCTTCCGGATTCGAATCCTTTTACATCCGTATTTGGGAACCCGATGTTGCAGGATCTTGTGATTCCAGATCGTTTATGTTCACGGTTTTGTTAAGCTGAACAGAGAGAACGTTACACGTCATATCACCGGAGATCCCCGGCCAATATAATCAGCGTTAACAGACCCTGATATTCCACGGATCAGTGATTGTGATGCGAACAGCGATAAATTACCAGAATAAGACAACCAAGTCACATCGGAAAGGAGCAAAAAATGCCTGCACGTCAGTAAATGGTCACATGCTCAGTTTTCTGACGAGAGAGGGTACGCTGACCGTGCGACTTCCGGCAAGGGAACGGGAAGCATTTCTGGAGAAGTACAACACGAAGTTGTGTGCGCAGTACGGAACGCTCATGAAAGAGTATGTGGATGTCCCCGATGCATTACTCAGAAAGACTGTCGACAGGGAGAAGTTTTTTGATATGCGGCATGCGTACCTGAGCTCTTTCAAACCCAAACCCACGACGAGAAAGAAATAGTGAGATGCCCCGGACGTAGCGGGTCGTTCAAGATTCTTCTGAACCACATTCATATTCCTCCACCCGTATTTCCGGATGTTTTCGGGGAACGGCCACGCGAAACCAGATGAACGGGAAAAGCGGATTCGGCAGCCAGTATTTCCAGCCGAGATTCCTCGAGACCGTGCCGTCAGGCACCGTAAAGTTCAGCCAGACATACAGAAATTTGTAGATACAAATTCCGGGGAGATAGTTGGATCGAAAACAGTCTGTCCGAAGGTTTTTTTTTCTGATGTAATAGTTTCCTTCAAACGGCGTGATCGCCCAGCCCACCGGCCCGTCGGCAATCAGAGTTCCGGATCCAACGTGTGTGATTCGTATGTATTTGCGGGCCACGATTCTTTTTTGCTGCGTTTATTTTGCGGCATTCGACCAACATGGTCTTTCTACGTGATATTTTTTGCTCTGCGTTACGTCTGGCCTCTGCACGAAGGAAAAAGAAGCGATGCTGACGATGGCAATAAAAAACGGGATAAGAAAAGTCGAAGGTCAAGATTTCCATAGAGCGCGGTATCGCCGGCAAACCTCTCGCGATGCCATCCTCGAAGCGAATTGCTTCCGCCGATGAATGCCGATTCCTGAAACGGAAACGTTCCCCATATTTTTTTTGGCTCCGATGCGAACAGCCACGGTGGGTTGCAGCGGAAGCGGCCTGGAGAAGTACGTCGAGGCGATGACGTGGGCCGAAGTAAAGGAAGATGAAACGCTCCAGACGGCCGGGAATACCCGAATTTCAGAGTCGATGAGATTCCCTGATGTGGCCGCGTTTACCTGATTTCGGGTATCCTGGACTACAGAGAACCGAATGCCGACCTGACCAAAGCCGTCCGCTTCGTAAATGGTCGTGTCGGGAAGAGAAATCAAGCGGTTATCTTTCCTTTCGGTATTAGAATACACCAGCGTCGGGCCTATCTCCGCTGTAAACGTACCCGAGAACGGTGCAAGATATCTGAGATCTATCTGGAATCGTCGATGACGCACATCGAAAAAATCGGTCGTTCCCCTGTTGGAAGAAGTGTCGTTTCCCTGTCCGTAGTAATGTAACATTTCAAGTCCCGAAGCGAGCGCGCTCAGCTTGATGGATCGTTCAGAGTTCTCAAGCTGAAATTGCGTGCTGAATGCAAAGCGAAGACGCGCCGGACTGGACGAAACGCCCACCCGGAAAATCGTCCTGTGGGCGTACGGTTCCTTTCGAAATCCGTATCGATCTCGCACAAATCCACCGTCCACGATCAGCCCGAAGTCCGAATCAAGAGAAATCGAGGCGACGAAGCTGCGAAGGGCGTCCCACTCGCGGGGCGGATATCGGTCCAGATTGGACCCGACCCACTCGTCGTACGATTTCCGGTTTACTTCTCGAGTGCGACCTCGTGTATAAGGTTCGCCACCCGGCTGGTCATAAAAATGCAATCTGACATTCTGCCCGGCCGTTGAATCAGTCAGGATATATTTCCCCTTTCCGGCCATAATCCTTACAGTTATGTCCGGGTTACCTCTGCCGCGAACTGCGACGTGGTCTGCTCCTCCAAACATTCGCACCCTGATCTCATCGGTCTCAAAACTGAAAAAACGACGATCCACTTCCTGTCCGTTCCATGTCAGGCGGTACATCGCAGGATATTCAGGTCCATACTCAAGTATTCCGGGTGAATAATTCGAAGCAATACGTGGAATCAATCCTCGGATATCTTCGAACGCGTGGTCGTGGTCCCGCGAAATGGGCTCCCAGATGACGGGATCATTTTCGTTGGCTGGTTCGCTCATTTTGGCCCAGCGCCAGTTGCTGCGGTGCCGATCCCGGTCGCCGATAAAGAGATCCAGCAGACGTGCCTTAAGAAATTTTTCACCGTTGATTCGATGCGCAGGACTCTTATTGATACGCTGGAACAATTTCTCACTGCCCGTCACCTTGATTGCGCCGGCGAAGGCGTGCTCCAAGTCTTGATTCTCATCTGCCCGAACCGCAAGCAAACCAAGCATTCCCGCAAACTGGTCTCGGTATTCACCCAGCGCCGGATCGTCCGGCATTACCATGATAACCGGCGAAACATGCAGAATATCAGCGACTCTGAGAAGAAAGGCGACGAGGATATTCCCGTACGGATGCGTCGAACTGACAGCGTCTTTAATCAGTTTACCGTAGAGCGAGACGCGAAGATCTTCGGGAAGCACCGTACGAGGATCTTTATCCACCGACCGGAAAAGATATTCTCGACCGTCTGCACCGAGCAACCGAAGTGACGTAGTCTGTCTTCCGATATGCGCCCTGTTTGGCGTCAGCCCTCCGGCATACGTGGAGAGATCCAGTATGGGTACTGAGATCGGAGCCGTCCACAAATCGCGGTATCCATTTCCCAAAAAAAAACGACGGAACGATCCTGCAGCGTACCTGGAATTGGCCACAACCCGGGCCTCCGGGGATGCACCGTTCGTCGTCTCAGCAGATTCTTCGTTCACATCCTCAGAAGAGGAACCAGGTACCGTTTGAGCAAGAACCACACACTGCTGAGAGAACAAGAAAAGGCATATCACAAGGCCGAACCCGTTTTCTGCTGTACGGACTTTCATGCTATTTCTACCTGACAGCTCCTGTTTGGCGAGGTCGGTGTTTCATGTGCGCTGTGCGCAGCGGTCCCGAATACCAAGAAGAGACCTGAGGCGTTCCAGTAGTCGTGAGGTCGACACTTCTTTCGCCGCTACCCTCGACAGGATGAGACACAATAGCAGATCAGAAATCGAAGCCAGCTCGCAGGAAAAATGCCGTCTGTTCCTCGTTGAACGTAACTCCCATGGTTACCATGTTGGTGGGTTTGAGTGCAGAGAGCCAGATTCCACCACCTGCTCCCGTGTGCCAGCCGCCGGGAGAGGCTCCGTCGACATAGACGCGGCCCGTATCAAGAATTCCGAAAACTCCAAAACGACCGGGTACGGAGAAGAAAAAGCGGGTTAAAAAGAGTCTGAGATCCAGATTTCCATAGACGGCTGTATCTCCTGCAAACCTCTCGCGATGCCATCCTCGAATCGTACGATGACCGCCGATGAATGCCGATTCCTGAAACGGAAACCTGCCCCATACTTTGTCTGCTCCGACGCGAACAGCCAGTGTGGGCTCCAACGGGAGGGGCCGAGAAAAATACGTAGAGGCTACCACATGGGCCCGAGTAAATGACGATGAGACGTCCCAGACGGCCGGGAAAAATCGAATTTCAGACTCGATTACGTAACCTGATGTGGCAGCGTTTATTTGATTTCTCGTATCCTGGATCACTCCCAATTGAACGCCGACCTGACCGAAGCCGTCTGTTCCGTAAATGGTCGTATCGGGAAGAGAAATCAGACGCCCATCTTTTTTCTCTGTGTTCGAGTACATCAGCGTCGGGCCTATCTCTAATGACAACGTGCTCGACAGCGGTGCAATGTATGTGAGATCAAGGTGGTACTGTCGATGTCGAATATCGTAGAATTCTGAAGGCTCCGTGTTGGAAGAGGTGTCGTTTCCCTGACCGTAGTAGTGTAACATTTCGAGTCCCGAAGCGAGTGTATTCAGCTTGATGGACTGTTTGGAGTTCTCACGTTGAAATTGCATGCTGAATGCAATTCGAAGGCGTGCCGGATCGGACGAAATGCCGACCCGGAACACGGTCTGGTTGGCGTACGGCGCTTTTCGAAAACCGTACCGATCTCGGACAAATCCAGAATCTACGATCAGTCCGAAGTCCGAATTGTACGAAAGAGAAGCAGCCAGGGTACGCAGGGCACCCCACTCGCGTGGCGGATATCGGTCGAGATCGGACCCGATCCACTCGTCATAGTTTTTTTGGTTTACTTTTCGGCTGCGACCCCGTGTATAGGGTTCACCACCGGGCTGGTCGTAGAAATACAGACTGATATCCTGCCCGGCGGTCGAATCAGTCAGGACGTCTTTTCCCTTTCCGGCCGCGATCCTGAGAGAAATATCCGGGTCGCCTCTGCCGCGAATTACGACGTGGTCATCTCCTCCGAACATTCGAAGCCTGATTTCATCGGTCTCGAAACTGAAAAAACGACGATGAAACCAGGGCGTGGCACCAGGTTTCCTCTCGCGAATGGTGATGTCCACCGTGCGATCATCGATGAAATCAATGATGGCATCTTCGTTGGCATCGGTCGCATGTATCTCCACCTCTTCCGCCAGAAAACGGTAGAATCTGGAAGCGGCGTCGAGAAGATTATCTCTCCGGCCTATCATTGACGCCAGAAGACGTTCTCCATCAAGGGCAAAATATTCATCCGGAAGAAGGACGACGACGCGCTCGAGTGCCTCGTCGCTGAAGTCGGACTTCAGTTCTGCGGCGACCGAGATCCACGTGGCTTTCGAGAATCCGGCCAGAAAACGACGATCTACTTCCTGGCCGTTCCATGTCAGCCGAAGCAAAGGAGGATATTCAGGCCCGTATGTGAAAATTCCAGGGGAATAGTTTGTGGCAATAAACGGTATCACACCACTGATATGTTCGAATGCGTGATCGTGGTCCCGTGAAATGGGCTCCCAGATGACGGGATCATTATCGCTGACCGGTTCGCTCATGTTGGCCCAGCGCCAGTTGTCCCGATGCCGATCTCGATCTCCAATGAAAAGATCAACCAGGCGCGCCTTTAAAAATTGCTCGCGATTGATTCGGTGGGATGGACTGCGGTTGATCCGCTCGTACAGTTTATCGCTGGCCGTTATGCTGAGCGCACCGGAGAAAGCGATCTCCATATTTCGATTCTCATTTGCCCGAACCTCAAGCGAGCCAAGCATTCCTGCGAATTGCTCCCGATATTCACCCAGCGCCGGATCGTCCGGCATCACCATCACAACCGGCGTGACGTGCAGGATACCGGCAATCTCAAGAAGCTCGGCCGCCAACACGCCGCCGTATGGATGCGTTGAACTGACGCCGTCCTTGATAACGGCTCCGACAAGGGTTGGTCGAAGCACGGGGCTCAAAACCATGCGAGGATCTTTATCGACCGATCGGAACTGGTATTCTCGGCCATCCGCTCCCAGGAATCGCAGTGAAGTGGTCTGACTTCCGGTGTGTTTCCGGATGGGTGTCAGGCCCCCGGCGTACGTGGAGAGATTCAGTATGGGAACTGTGATCGGAGCGGTCCACAAGTCGCGGTATCCATCACCCATCATAAAACGGTGGAACGATCCTGCAGCGTACTCGGTGCTGGCAATTACTCGCGCTGAGTCGCTGCGAACGACTTGTTCTGAGTGGTTGCTCGCCACCTGCCCGAAGAGTGCTCCGGACCGTTGACCCAGGATCAGCAGGAGG
>JACZYD010000013.1 GCA_022571255.1 Bacteroidota bacterium | reverse complement strand
CGGCGCCCTCGGGACAATCATTCTTCGCGCCGTGTCCCAGAATGTAAGTCTGGGAGCCTTCGTCACGGGAATAGTTGCGGCAGGAGGTTCAGCGCTGATGAACAATCATCCCACTGCGTGGATTATGGCGTTAACCCTGCAAGATTTGCCACTGGGAGAACTTTTGACAAGAACGATGGCCTTCGCGGCTTTAATTGGTGGAGACCTTGGACCAAAAATGCTTCCAATCGGTTCGCTTGCCGCCCTGATGTGGTTTCAAATATTAAGGGAAAGGGGGGTGGAAATCTCCTACTGGCAGTACATCAAGATCGGCGTTCCGGTTACGTTGATAGCGCTCTTGTTATCGCTCTTGATGCTGATTCTGGAATATGCGCTCCGAGCGTAACTCCCGAAGGTCCGGGTGTAACTCCCAAACGATTGAGCCTGTGTGATTCTGACGCACGAGTTAATTCAGCGGCGCTACCGGTATATTCAGGACTTCTTTCCGGATCGAATCGATTCGAAGAATCGACGAAATAATATTGGATTCTGATGCCTCTACAGTCAGCGTACCCTCAAATTCAGATGTCTCCGCTCGTGGGAAGAGTTCCCCGGTAGTGAGAGAGATGAATCCATTGGCAGGAATCTTCAGTGTAGTCTCGCCACTTGGCACCGGATTTCCGTCCTCATCGCGCAAAATCAGCGTCACAGAATTGGCAACGCCGCTGTTTTGAAGTATAACCCGTGTCGATATTTCCATCGAATTACTGCGAGTGACCGGCGCAATAAAACGCTGAAGAGGAATACCCAATCGGAACGCCCCGGAACCGGCGCCTGGAACTGAAAATGTGACCAGACCACTCACATATCCCTCATCAAACGTGGCGCGAGCTGTTGCGGTTACTTGAACACCGATATCGCTTGTAAGAAAAATTGCTGATCTGCCTCCACGGATTTCAAAGGGTATGCTTGATACACGCCCGTGATCTTTTATCTCCAGTTCCAAACTTTCCCCGTACTCATCCAAGAATTCCAGCGTGCCGCGTGCCGTCGGATCGGCCGGATTAATCAGGATAATTGAAGTTTCAGCTTCTTTTCCAGCCGTTATATGAGGGAAATGAAGTTTGTCACCAAATACTGGAAGCCCCGCTGGAATAGCAGGTAGTGAAATCAGGTTATCCTTTCCCGCGCCGGTAAGAAATACCGTACCGCTGATGGTTCCTCCACTGACTTCCAGCGTTCCGTCGATAACCGATGTTGTTCGTAGAAAATCTCCGACGAAGCCAGATACGAGGCCATTGGATGGCAGGTCAATTTCTTTGGTGTCGACCTCCCCGGATTCCTTCGTCTTCAGAGTGAGTTTTAAAGCCGTATCCGGCCCGCCGTTAAGAATCGTAAATGCCGTATCCAACTCGCGTTCGCGATCAATAACGATTGGAAAAACCAATCCGCCAGACAATTTGTTTTCAGTTATTCCGAAGTTGCCCAGCTCCGACTCGAGGCCCATGCCGACGCCAAGTACCGGAGCATTACTGTAAACGTGCGCCGTAAAAGGGGCGGTACCGCTTATCATCAGATCGATTCGAGCGAGGGGAGAAATCTCAAATGCAACTTTAAACGCCGCTGCTGCATCATTCACGGAAACAATCGTCGAATCACCATTCTCTCCGAAAAACTCTATCCATCCAGTGACCATCTCTCCGGTCGACGGATTCGTAAGACGCAGTATGGAGGGACTCGACGTGGGCAGTACCGAAAAAGGATAAATAGAAAAGTACAGGATGTGCTCAACGCGTGTCACCTTATAGCGCCCTTCGGTTAACGGGTCCGTGATCCAAAACTCTGCACCTTGGATATCGCTATTCCCCGACGTGTCTGCCGATGCAATTGAAATCATCGGTATCGACATAACCGAATAAAATCCATTCAACACCAGGGTGTCCGCTCCGAGTCCGCCATCAATGGATTCGACTCTCAAAGCATCTACATCCCCGCGCCTCAGGAAGATAAAATCATCACCGGAGCCTGCCAGAATGGTATCCGTGCCTTCACCGCCGCGTAGCTCGTCGTTCCCTGCCTCTCCCTTTAATATGTCGTCGCCTACGTCGCCAATCAGAAGGTCCGAGTCATCTCCACCATACAGCACATCATCTCCCGGTCCTGCGAGTAACGTATCTGCATTGGCGCCTCCAAGAAGGATATCGTCACCAAATCCTCCGCTTAGCAAATCGTTACCAACGCCGCCAACCAGAATATCGTCACCATCGCCTCCGCTGAGAACGTCGTCACCAAATCCGCCTTTCAGTACATCCTGACCGTCTCTTCCAAAAATTACATCATTGCCCGGTCCACCGCTTAACTCATCGTTTCCATCCGCACCATCCAATGTATCGTCTCCTTCGCCCCCTTGAAGGATATCATCCCCGTCTCCGCCGTCCATATCATCGTTCCCGGATCCGCCCAGGAGCACATCAGATCCATCTCCACCATCAATGATATCATTCCCTTCGCCCCCTGAAATCGTATCGTCATCAGCCCCCCCGTCGAGCGTGTCGTCTCCCGAGTTCCCGAACAGAAAGTCTACACCACTCCCTCCGTCGAGTACGTCATCTCCGTCTCCGCCTTGGAGATTATCATCACCGGCTTCGCCAAACATCCAGTCCTGGCCTGTTCCGCCCATCATCTGGTCATTCCCGTCACCACCTTCCATTACATCTGATTCGCTTCCTCCAAAGAGAAGATCGTCCCCTCCGCCCCCTTTCAGGTGGTCGTCACCGGCTTCGCCCCAAAGCTGATCATCCCCCTCTCCGGCGTCAATAAAATCATTTTCGTCGGTGCCTCTCAGAATTTCGCCGGCGTCGCTACCTCTTAACGTGTCGGCTCTTGCGCCATTCCAATGCGTCTCCGGAGGGCGTTGGCTTAATGATAGATTGAGAATGACAAAAAGTGTGCAAGGAACGATGAGCAGCTTTTTCATCGGGATGCCCTCAATATTTACGTCACGTTATGATCTGTTTCCTGCGTTTTTGACCTGTCCAGTACGCATAACACCATTATTTTGAATAAATAGAATATTCAACTTTCATTTCGTCTCAAGATGGGCCACACAGAGAAACGAGTCGGTTTCAGTCTACAGTAAGTAATTCTGTCCAATAAAACACAGGTTTCGAGACAGGGGTTGAAATTCATTGCCTTTCCGACCGTCAAGTAGGAAAAGAATCCCACTGATTCCGTGCGGCAACGGATATAGCCGACATATTCTTCCGGACTTTTGTCACTGTGCAGGTGAATCACATACACAGAATCGGGAACTGTGGCGAGATCGAATTCCCGTCTCCTGCCCTCAGAAGAGGAACAGCCGCCGTCCGCCGTGGCAGTTGACTATACGCCCTGTCCGGTTGCTACACGTTATCCCGCTGTGTATACTGAAATACCGATCACTGGACGTGTTTCTTTCCTGGTGAGGAAGTCACGAGTATGCAGATTAATAAGATCCTATCAATGAACAATCACGGGCCCGAAACGCGAATTAATCGTATGGGGGAATCGTAAGATGAAATTGTCAAATATGCGTCTGGAAGTCATGCAGACTATTGATAAGTCCATGGACGACTTGCTCGTTAAATATTTGAAGCCCATTGAAGAAAACTGGCAGCCTTCCGATTTATTGCCCGACTCAAAAGAAGACATTTTTTTTGACGAGATCGAGGAGATACAGGCCCTGGCGCAAGAAATGAGTTATGACTTGTGGGCTGTATTGATCGGCGATACGATTACGGAGGAGGCATTGCCTACGTATGAATCATGGTTGATGGATGTCGAAGGAATCGATCAGGATAACAAAAACGGCTGGTCGAAATGGATACGAGGTTGGACAGCGGAAGAAAACCGCCATGGTGATTTACTCAATAAATACCTCTATTTATCCGGGCGGGTAAATATGAGGGAAATGGAAATTTCGACCCAGCACTTATTGAGCGACGGATTTGATATTCAAACAGGAAGAGATCCATATCGAAATTTTATATACACCAGTTTTCAAGAATTGGCCACGAACATCTCGCACCGAAGAGTGGCGACATTGTCAAAAAAAGCGGGGAATACTCGCCTGGCAAAAATCTGTGGCATCATAGCAGCGGATGAGGCTCGGCATGCCAATGCCTACAAGAATTTTGTCAGTCGCATCTTCGAATTAGACCCCAGCGGAATGATGCTTGCCTTCGAGGATATGATGAAAAAGAAGATCGTGATGCCCGCGCATTTATTGACCGAATCCGGCGGGAGAATTGGCGATCTGTTTGCTCATTTTTCTGATGCTGCTCAACGCATTAAGGTGTATACCACTCAAGATTATATTCATATTCTGGAGTCCCTGCTGAAGGAATGGAATATTGAAAATATCGTCGATTTAAATGATTCAGCAGAAAAAGGCAGGGACTATCTGTTGGCTTTGCCCCCGAGGTTGCAGCGTATTTCTGAAAGAATTAAAATTCCTCAGAAACAGTACGAGTTCAAATGGATTGCGGTCTGAAATAAAGGGGGAAACCAGTTTGTGGGCGCCGCTCGGTGATACCCTGCTGACTATGGAAACGATCCTTCCGACTCAGATCCTGAGATAAACCCTGGAGCTGGAAATCAGGTCATCCCTCGGCCGAGGTCGCCACGTGTTATATCGGTGGCACGACTTCTTTCAGACGATCGATGAAATTGAACTCGATCCACGCCTCACGACCTTCACGCCTCGAATATGTCACGATACCGGTTTCATCGGGCCAGATATCGTAACGGCCAACATCTTTCAGCACAACACTTTTCTGTCCAAACCTGAGATTTCCCAGGTGCTCGATTTTCCAGAGGTCACCAACATCCAGGAAATACAGGTGCCGCCCGGGAGCAGGATCGGGCTTGAAAATCCTCCGCGCCCGAGTTCGGAGATGATCTTGTAATGGGATAAGGATTTGCCGATCATTTCTTTATCTCTTCCATTGCCATAGTGCCTGTATGGGTATGGCCGTCATGCCGGGTTCGCATGAAACCTGCTCAGTTGCACAATACAATACCACACCGCGGTGATAATTGTCGGGGGGCTGCGTCACGAAACGATCTGATGCCGGAGAAATCACGCGATGATACCCCGAAATTGATTGATTAAAACTGTTATCTTCCAACAGACGCTCAAATCGATGCTCTGCTCTTATGCCGGAATTCCTCACTGACACTCCCTGGGTACTTCAGATCGCCTTCATTGTCAGTGGAATTGTCTCAGGAATAATCGCCGAGCTGATTCTTGTCCGAACGATTCACGCCGTTGCAAAACGAACGAAATCCCGCTGGGATGACGTGCTCGTCGCGGGGATTCGCCGGATGCCGATCGTCTGGGGAGCGGCGGCCGGAATCTGGGGAGCGATGCTCGTACAAGGTATAGACCCTGTCATCCACACCCTCCTGGGGAAAATTCTTACCGTCGTCATTATCGGATCGGTGACGCTCGTCGGTATGCGATGGGCCTCGGGCGTAGTGGACGAATTCACCGGTCGCGATGATGCGCGCCTGTCCTCGACCACGCTGGTCAACAATCTGGTCAAAATGCTGATTTTTACGATCGGTCTGTTTTTGATCCTGCAGAACCTGAACGTCGAAATTACACCACTTCTAACCGCGATGGGCATCGGCGGCCTGGCCATCGCCCTTGCGCTTCAGGATACGCTCAGCAACCTTTTTGCGGGCATCTCCATCATCCTTTCCCGACAGGTCCGACCCAACGACTATTTGAAGTTGTCCAGTGGCGAGGAAGGATTTGTTACCGACGTAAAGGCGCGCCACACAACCATTCGTACGTTTCCTTACCGGAATCTGGTCGTGGTGCCCAACAGTGTGCTGGCTTCGTCGATCGTGATCAATTACAGTCTTCCGGTAAAAAGTCTGTGGATCACCGTACGTGTTGGTGTCAGTTACGACAGTGATTTGGAGGAGGTGGAACGCGTAACGATCGAAGTGGCCGAGAAAACGCTCGAGGCGCTTGATGCTGGAAAAACGATCGGGGACAATCCCCACGTCCGTTACAGAGAATTTGGCGAGTCAAGCATTGATTTTGACATCCTCCTCCCGGTCAACAAATTCACGGACCAATTCCTGATCCGCCACGAATTTATCAAACGATTACATGCGCGCTATAACGAAGAAGGCATTGTCATCCCTTTCCCGATTCGTACGCTGGTGATGGAGGACAAAAAGGCCAAGCCGCCGATCACAAAGGAATGAGTACCTGCCTGCGTCGACACGGCAAACAGTGAAAATGCACAGTAGTTGTAGAGACAGGTGCGATAATCAGATTGGCTCCCCACAAAGGACGGTTGCAGGAAGTGCTGACAGGCCTTAACATCCCCGTAAGCGGGAATAGCTCAGCGGTAGAGCATCAGCTTCCCAAGCTGAGGGTCGCGGGTTCAATCCCCGTTTCCCGCTCGATCCATACGATTCTGAAGGTCTGTGATCTTCTCGGGCGTCGCGTCAAATCACTCGTCGATGCTGCCCGGAGCTCGGGACAACATCAGGTCCATTTCGAGAAGTCCCGCCTCCCGAGCGGCGTGTATTCTTGTCGACTCCTCTCTGGCGGCTATTCGAAGACCCGCCGGATGGTGCTGCTGAAATAGAATCTCACAGGGCTCGCCGCGATTCGCTGTCTGTGTTCAACCGGATTCGATCCTCGCATTACGTGTAACGAAATTGTGACTTCGGGTTCGAAGGAGGGAAATATCTGATCCTCATTCAATTGATTTCGCATGATGACCATAAATACCCGAGCCATTCTCCGCAATTCGTTTCTTCTTTTTGTGGCAGCTCTCCTTTCGAGTACCACAGCTTTTGCGCAGGCTACGGCCACCAGTGATACTGAAGCGGCCACAACCGCTCCCGACGTCGTCCACTATTCCGGTACCTTTGTAAAAAAGAAAGCCAAGACCAAAGGTACCTTCACGATCGAGCAGCGAGGGGAGAAACTCGTACTGATTCTGGACAGAGAGTTCAGCACCAAAAAAGCTCCGGATCTTAAAATCTACCTCTCGCACATGCCCATCGACAAAGTAGATTCGAAAAACGCGCTCAAGAATGATGCGGTTTTTCTCGCTGACCTGGAGTCCAGAAAAGGAGCACAGGAATACGAACTGCCGGACGAACCGGACCTGAGTACGATTAAAACCATTCTGATTCACTGCCAGAAGTACGACAAGCTGTTCGGGGCTGCGTCCGTCACTGCGTTGTAGACCCTGAGTTGTCTCACGTTCGAAAAGAAGCGGCTCGGCAGTCTTGATCTTCATACGGGGAATTTAGAACTTGGGCGACGCACGGTAGACTTTTTCGCTGCTCGCAGCATCGTCTCGCAATCTGCGTCCCATTTTCTCATCTTATTCCCCCGGCTTCATGTATCGTATTTACAAGACGTTATTTGCACTTCTGTTCTGCGTCGGCATTTCTTTTTCGAGCACCGTCCTTGCGCAGGATAAGGAGGATGCGAAAGATTCCGACAAGGCAAAATGGGATGTCAACGCCGCTCACGGACCGACACACGACATTGCTTTTACCACAACAGAAGGCACGTGGATGAGTGTGGATGTGAGTCCGGATGGCGAGACGCTGATTTTCGATGTCATGGGGGATCTTTACCAGTTGCCCGTTGCGGGTGGAAAGGCAACTCGCCTTACACATGGCCCTGCTTTTGATGTGCAGCCGCGCTTCAGCCCCGACGGCGCGCAGATCGCATTCACGAGTGACCGCGCCGGGGGAGACAATCTGTGGGTGATGGATGCCGATGGCGAAAACCCGCGGCAGATTACCAAAGAGAGTTTTCGTCTGGTAAACGGCCCGGCCTGGACGCCCGACGGTCAGTACCTGCTGGGCCGAAAACATTTTTCGTCAGAGCGCTCGCTCGGAGCGGGTGAAGTCTGGATGTACCACATCTCGGGCGGCGCCGGTCTGCAGTTGACCAAAAGAAAAAACGACCAGCAGGACCAGGGCAACGAAATCGCCCTCAGCCCCGATGGACGCTACGTGTATTTCAGCGAGGACATGAGCGGCGGCAGCACGTTTCAGTACAACAAAGATCCCAACGGACAGATTTACACGATTCGCCGGCTTGATCGCGAAACCGGAAAGATCCGTAATCTGATTACAGGAGCCGGAGGCTCGATGCGCCCGGTACCTTCTCCCGACGGCAAAACCATCGCTTTTGTACGCCGGGTGCGGGCAAAGACGGTTCTGTTTCTCTATGACATGGAGTCCGGTGCACAGCGCCCTCTTTTCGACGGCCTGAACCACGATCAGCAGGAAGCCTGGGCGATCTTCGGCGTCTATCCCAACTTCGCGTGGACGCCTGATTCGAGACATCTGATTTTCTGGGCGCAGGGCGGCCTGTGGAATCTCGACATCGACGCACGCGAGGCTCTCCGAATCCCGTTTGAAGTTGACGTCGAAATCACCGTCACGGATGCCGTGCGTTTTGCCCAGGAAGTCAGCCCCAAGACATTCGAGGTCAAAATGATCCGGGATGCCGCTTCATCGCCGGACGGCAAGACTCTTGTTTTTAATGCCGCAGGACATCTGTGGACGAAATCCCTTCCCGATGGCAGCCCCGAGCGCCTCACAAGCGACGATCATTTTGAATACGAGCCGTCGTTCAGCACCGACGGTCGATGGATTGTCTACACCACCTGGGATGACGATGAGCTGGGGGGCATATACAGAATAGCCGCCACGGGTGGCACGCCCGTAAAACTCAATCATAAAAAAGGGTATTTCCACGAACCCCGTTTCGGACCGGGTGGTCGGCACATCGTGTATCGCCGAAGTTCAGGCAATCAGCTGTTGGGAAACATTTACGGAACGGAGCCCGGCCTGTATTGGATGGAGTCCGAAGCGGGTGACCAGAATAAGTTTATTCGGGAAGATGGCAGAGACGCTCGGTTCGGCCCGAAAGGCGAACGCGTCTACTTTATGACCGGCAGCGGACTCGAAAAAAAATACGTGAGTGTTCGCGCCGACGGCGGCGACGAACGCATACACTTCAACATGAAGTACATCAGCACCGTCGTGCCGTCACCCGATTTCAAGTGGGTCGCTTTCACCGAGTTACACAACGCCTACATCGCCGCCTTTCCCTTGACAGGCACCGCCGTGGATCTCAACAAAGACACCAAAGCCATTCCTGTCAAACAGGTCTCGCGCGACGCCGGGTTGTATCTGCACTGGTCGGGCGACAGCCGACAACTACACTGGATGCTGGGGCCCGAATACTTCACGCGCAGCTTGAAGAACAGTTTTACGTTCATGGAAGGGGCTCCTGACGAGCTTCCGGCCATCGACAGTACAGGTGTCAATGTGGGTCTGACGTTGACCACCGACACTCCGACGGGAGTTATTGCCTTTACGGGGGCACGTATTATCACTATGAACGGCGACGAGGTCATTGAAAACGGTACGCTCATCGTGGAGCGCAACCGGATAACTGCGGTTGGACCGGCAAAAGACGTATCTGTGCCATCCGCAGCCACCATTGTGGACGCAGCCGGCAAAACGATTATGCCCGGGATTGTTGATGTGCACGCTCATGTAGCGCACTTTGCCGACGGCGCGGCGCCCGAGCAGAACTGGCCGTATTACGCCAACCTGGCTTACGGCGTTACCACAACGCACGACCCATCAGCGAATACGCCTTTTGTGTTTTCGCAGTCAGAAATGATCAAAGCAGGTCTTACGGTCGGCCCGCGCATTTTTTCGACAGGAACGATCCTGTACGGGGCAGACGGAGACTTCAAGGCCGTTGTAAACAGTCTGGAAGATGCCCGCTCTCACCTGAGGCGGATGAAAGCCGTCGGGGCCTTCTCAGTGAAAAGCTACAATCAGCCTCGCCGGGAGCAGCGCCAGCAGATTCTGAAGGCTGCGCGCGAGCTTGAAATGATGGTCGTGCCCGAAGGCGGCTCCACATTTTTCACCAATATGACGATGATCGTGGACGGCCACACCGGCATTGAACATAACGTCCCGGTCGCTCCGCTCTATAATGACGTCCTGTCTGTCTGGGCCGAGAACGCGGTTGGCTACACACCGACACTGGTAGTCAGTTATGGTGGCCCATCGGGGGAGTTTTACTGGTATCAGCACACCGATGTCTGGGACCAGGCACGCTTGCTGAATTTTCACCCTCGGCCGGCCATTGATGCGCGGGCTCGGCGGCCCGTTCAAATCCCTGACGATGAATATTATCACATCGAGGTATCACGCAGCGCCAAAGCGCTGATCGATCGGGGCGGAAAGGTGCAAATCGGCTCGCATGGGCAGCGGCAGGGGCTCGGTGCCCACTGGGAACTCTGGATGTTTGTGCAGGGCGGCATGACGAATCACGAGGCCCTGCGCTCGGCAACCCTCTCGGGGGCCGAATACCTGGGCCTCGACGGCGACATCGGATCACTGGCGGTCGGCAAACTTGCCGACCTCGTCGTAATGGACAACAATCCTCTCGACGACATTCGTAATTCCGAGGATATCCGTTACGTCATGATCAACGGCCGCCTCTATGATGCCATGACCATGAATGAAGTGGGAAACCATCCGCGCGAACGCAAGCCGTTTTACTGGCAGAAAGACGGCGATTAACGGCTTTTCTGCTTTATTTCTTACCTTGTGTACGGCAACTTCGTACATAATTGAAAATTCGCCATGAACAGCATCAGTGTCAACAAGTTCAGGGAAAATCTTAAAAGCTTTGTGGAACAGGTGGTTAACGATCACTTGCCGCTGAAAGTAACGCGACGGAATGGTGAGGATTTTATCGTTTTAAGTGCTGACGATTGGGACCGAGAGCAGGAAACACTCTACGTACTGCAAAACAATGACTTAATGAAGCAAATTGCGGCCCCAGTAAACACCAATCAAAAGGGCTCAGGATATAAACCTGGCGCTGGAGAGCTTGATGAGATCACTCGTGTTTGAGGGCAATACCTGGGCTTCTAATGAAAAGATCAGGCAAAGAGATAAAAATTTGCATCGAAGTCTGTGCCACGTCTTGAAGGAATTGCTTCGTGAAGACCCCACCGCAGGTTCTGGAAAACCAGAACCCTTAAAGCATGCTTTATCGAATTTATGGTCGAGGCGAATCAGTCAGAAAGATCGTTTAATCTATCGGTTCGATGACAAATACATCTACATTTATGCCATCGGTGGCCACTACGATAATATCTGACAACTTATTCACCGATTTATCTGGCCTCGATTTGTAGGAACTTCCCCTACATTTTCTTGCGTCGTTTTGTCCTATTCTTACCGTGGATTCCAGCCGGCGCCATCCAATTCCAGGATCGGATGAAAGGTCTGGCACGTGAACGCGACATTCAGAAAGACTCTCCATGAAACGACGCTTTTTATTTTTCGCAATCGTCTCTGCGGCGTTGGTCATCGGCCCCCCGGCTTTTAGTCCCCTCGCATACGGACAACAGACTTTGGACTTCGAGCCGGAAATCCCCGAGCTCCCTCATTACCCGCCCGAACTGGATATCGAGCTGTTCTGGGTACCTGAGGATAATCCGATTACAGCGCAAAAAGTGGCACTCGGGTGGCAGCTCTTTTACGATACCCGTCTCTCTTCGGACGGCACGATTTCGTGCGCATCATGTCACCTTGCAGAAGCTGGTTTTGCGGATCCAAAGAGGGGGTCGGTGGGCGTCGGCGGCGCTGTTGGTGGCCGAAATGCTCCGACGGTCATTAATTCCATGTTCAATGAATTGTTGTTCTGGGATGGCAGGGCTGCTTCTCTGGAAGAACAGGCCGTTGGGCCCATCATGAACTCGATCGAGATGGCGAATACGCTTCCGGCAATGGTAGCGCGACTGTCCCGGATCCCCGGTTATCGTGAGCAGTTCAGTGCAGTTTTCGACTCTGATGAGATCACCGCTGATCTTGTCGGGAAGGCGATCGCGACGTTCGAACGAACCGTGGTCTCCTTTAATTCTCCCTGGGACCAATCTCAAGCGACGGGCGACGAGACGCTGATTTCGGAGGCGGCGCGTCGCGGTAATGAGCTGTTCAATAACGCTGCCGGATGCGCACAGTGCCATGTGGTGACCCGCGTCGATGAAGTTCCTTTTGATCTCTTCCAGAACACAGGGATCGGAATGGATCTGGACGAGCCAGACCTCGGACGATTCGTTCATTCTGGCGAGGAAGAAGACCGGGGCGCTTTCAAAACACCCACGCTCCGAAATGTCACCGAAACAGCCCCATATATGCACGACGGCAGTCTCGAAACACTGAACGACGTACTTCTCTTTTATGAAAACGGCGGCAACAGCAATCCGTGGCTCGATGAAAAAATGAAACCGCTGAAGCTGACCGAACAAGAGCGCGAGGACCTTCTTGCTTTTCTCAAAGCGCTGACCGGAGACGTACCCGCCTTCACGAAGCGTGCTCCGCCTCTGCCTCCGGACGTTGATTAGCGACGTTTTCTGCCCGTGTCCGGTTGAGGATCGCCCCTATGGAGTTGTTCTACCTGTTTGCGTAAAAAATGGAGATCGATCGTTATTCGTGGGTCCCTGAGTTATATCGCAAGTGTTTCGGTGTCTTAGCTTTACGGGAACACGACTCGAACATATCGACCGTATTTAATGTACTCGGACCTGAATCACTTGAGGAGGTAACAAATGCAAGCGCCCAAATCAAAACAAGCAAGAGAAATCCTCTCGAATCAAAAGGCCTCCAAACAGTTAGTAAACGCGGCACGTGCTCGAAACGTTCAATCGATTAAAGTGAACGGCAAAACTCTTTATCTCAAAAACGCCCCGCGATATACGCCAATTACTAAAGTGACGAAGTAGACAACAATCCGTACCAGCGCGCACTGTTATTCTTTCCGAAACGAAATCTGGAAATGAATTGAGAGCATCTTGGATGCCGGTATGTTAACGCAACAATTTTCTGCTGAAATTGTAGATATTGACCTTCTTGCTGTGTTTTTCTGGTGTAGCACAAGACGATTTTTAAATGGCGAAATACCGAAAGCTTGACAATCCGCCTATCGTAGAGGCCATTGTCGATTTCCGAGTTCGGCGCCATAACGGTGTATCGGCAGATGATTTGTTGTCACGCCAAGACTCGCTGGTTGAGCTTGGATTTCCGCACAGGAAGGAACAACGAATTGTCGAGGTGAAGTTGTCGGCTGATGGAGAACAACAGGATCGAACGACTGGTTTTTCAGGGTATCGATTCGTGTCCGAAGACGAGAAGCGGCTGGTTCATTTTCAACTGGAGGGTTTTGCGTTCAACCTGGTCGGTAATTACGACACGTGGGAGAGTATGATATCTGAGGCGCTGAAACTGTGGGGTATTTATCAGGACGCGGCCAACCCGGTTTCTATTGTTCGAATAGGCACCCGCTTCATCAATCGATTATCTCAAGCTGAAGAAACGCCACCGAGAGAGATTTTAATTAATCCACCCACAGTACCCGGTGTATCCGATGATCTGTACAGAGGTTCACAAGAAACGGTATTGATCGAACAACCGAATGGCATCCGAGTCAGGTTTCTGCAGGCCGTGAATTATAGCGGGGGACCTTATAACGTAATTATTGATACCGATTCTTTTTATACGCTGGAGGGGGGAAAGGAGCTGGATCTCCCTTGTTCCTCCGACAAACTCATGTCCTTTCTTGACCCCTTGAGAGACTCGAAGAATGAACTTTTTTTTGAAAGTGTAACTGAAAAAGCACTTACCGTCTACGTAGATCATGCCTCTTAGCAGCTCCGGCCTCAGTACATCCACACTGGACGTGTCCATTTATAACTCCTTCGATGATGATTACAAAGAATCACTCAGCGTGACGTCTCATCGGGATGATCTGCTACAGGACTTGACAGATGCCCAAGAAGAAGCCAAAGAAATTAATTGGGACGGCTACGGGGCCGCCCCAGCGAACATCGACGCATATATAATCAGTAGAAAATTCCTGAAATCTCTTCCAGACTCCATCCCTGATCCGGAAGTCGATGTTACTCCACAGGGTGATTTCGTCTTCTTCTGGAGGAGAAGACCCCGTCATATGTTCTCACTGACCATCAATGGTAGCGGCGAAATAGCATATGCGGCCAAGTTTGGCCATACCCGGAAAACAGGAACGACGATTTTCGCCGGGTACATCCCGCGCCACCTTCTTGCGGAATTATTCCACCTCTTTGCCTGATAAACTAAGTTCTACTGTTTCTTGGAATCACGAGCAACGGCTACGCCACTCACCCGGTTTGTGACAAGATCCGGTAACATGAAAAGGAAAGACAGGCCTCGCGCGAAGCCTGGGGTTTTCCTGCCACGGTATACAGAAGAGTCCGAAAGGTTCGAGTTCTCAACCTATCGAATAGACGGTCTCGGTGAAAGCGAGGTGTGGCGTATTGGAGCCAAACATATTGAACCCCGAATCAGAAGAGTCATTCCGGCACGATGCGATCTTTTAGCAGTGGACTACATTGAACAAGGGCTGGTTCTGGAGTTCGACAACATCCCAGAAAGGCACGTGAACGTTGTTGATTGGCCCTCTGAAACAGAAGCCCAGATAAGCCTCGCGTTAGAACTTGTTTCCATCGTTGATGAGCAGGGAGGATTTCACGATAATCCTGGATATCAACGTCGATCCGGGTAGCAAAAGAAAGAAACCCTGTTCAATCAAACGGATACGGGAAATAATGCTTCCCTTGCAATGAGAAATCGGCGTAGAAATCAATGCAGAAACCCACATCCACAACAATCAGGAAGGGCGGCCAGCCATGATCGTCTGGAAGCGCCTTTGCATAACGCTGCGCCGGATTGAAGGCCTTTTTCATCGCTTGCTGCCACGCAGGCGTGCCGCGACGCGCGGTACCGATTCTCCGTGTTCGGCGCTGCCCGCTCAGTTCCTCTGATTCCGTGACCTCGACCGCATCGCTTCCCTGCTTGGCTTCCATGACGAAAGCGCCGCGCCGGTACAGATCAAGCCGGCCCGTGGACGTCTTACCGGCGCCGTCGTCGAATGTAACAGACCGTTCGAACGTATAATCAGACTGGTGTCGTCCGTCGCCGGGTCGGGGCGCGGCAAGTCCAGCAAATCACATAGCTCAGAGATGAAAAGCTGAAAATTGGCGCGTTCAGAGGCTCCCGAAGCCTTCCATCGGTCAATAAAGTCGTGAATGTCCTGCGCGTCGATTGCAGCCTGTTTTCAAGATGTACTGTGCGCCACAATGTAATGAGATAATGGACAGAATTCGGCAGGAAAAGATGACTCTGTTCACCGCCTTTTCCGGCTGAGTTTACCGAACGTTACAAGCGTCTCTTCGCCGCCCGAAACGGTAACTTCGAGCGACTTCGATTCGAGGCGTTCGTGCTCGAACGTGAGACTGTATGTGCCCGGCGGCACGCCCTCGATCACAAAATCCCCTGATGCGTCGGTCGTGGCAAAATAAGGCGTCGGGGAAACTACAAGAAACCCGCGCATTTCTGCGTGTACATTACAGAGCAGCATGACTACGCCCGTTTCGTCGCACTTCACGTGTTTTACGACTCCTGCGTCATAAATTCCGAGCTCGAACTGGCACACCGATGAACGCGACGTGTAGACATGGTGGCGGGTCGAGTCACTGTTGGGAAAATCGATCGTCGAACCGACAAGCACCGGAAGCACATGCGGAGTATACGTGAGATTCACCTGATCCATGACGGGGTTTTCTGCGGGTTCGGTGAACACCGTAGCGTCGAAAGCTTCGATATAGACGGCTGCAGGAATTCTGCGGGCTATAGCGTGATCGAGCTCCCCACGTATGGTTCCTGTCTCCTGCGCAAAAATGTTGTCTGGAAGCAAGATCGTGACGATCAGCAGTGCGCCGACACCGTATCCCGATTTCGTAGTCATAGTTCGCGGCCGATCGACAGGACGCACGAAAAAGAAATGTTTTGAGGATTCGGACTGTGTATCGATATTCAGGACTGATCCGTTTTTATTATGTCTCCATGATAACATTACCGACACTCCGGCACAAGCTGGGTCTGATACTCAGACAGGCGTTTCCCGTCATCCTGTTGGTCGCGATGTGTATCGGGGTACACCCACCATGTGTATTCGCCCAGCAAGAAGGACACAACATGGGCACGTCTGAGAAAGGGAAGGTGGCCTGGCGCATGCCGCCCATGGATGTGGCCATGCCGATGCTGCCCGGGCTAATGAACTCGGTGCCACCGGTCTCACCGTTTCTGGCCGGGATGGGCATGGATCCGGATATGTTCCCTGAGTCGCTGCCCCGGGAAATCGTCGATCTCGCAGACGGAGACGAGATTGTTCTTGAAGCGACACTGGTGCGGCGAAAAATCCGTGGTCAGGAATTCGTCGCCTATGGATACAACGGGCAGTTCCCCGGCCCTCTGATTCGGGCCCGACAGGGCTCTACCATCACCGTTCTTTTCAAAAACAACGTCGAGATGCCGTCGACCGTGCGCTGGCACGGGGTGCGTGTCGAGAATCGATACGACGGCGCCCCTGTAATCACTCAGGCGCCTGTGCCTCGCGGCGGTGAATTCACGTACGAAGTCCACTTTACCGATGCCGGAATATTCTGGTACCATCCCCAGGTTCGAGCGGATATACAGATGGATCTCGGTCTGTACGGCAACATTCTCGTCGCTCCAATTGAGGACGACTATTACGGGCCGGCCAACCGCGAGGAAGTACTCACACTCGACGACATCCTCGTAGATGACCTGGGGCCGCTGCCCTGGGGGAAAGATGCTCCCACACACGCACTCATGGGCCGTTTCGGAAATGTCATGCTCATAAATGGCACCACCGATTATCGACTCTCTATAAAGCGGGGCGAACTCGTGCGTTTTTACCTCACCAACGCGGCCAATTCGAGGACGTTCAATGTCACATTCGGCGGACTGCCCATCAAAGTGGTCGCCGCCGACTTGAGCAAATTCGAACGCGAGTCATGGGTCCAGAGCGTAGTTATTGCTCCGGCCGAACGGTACATCGTCGAAGTCTTGTTTGAGGAACCCGGCGAGGTACGAATAGAAAACAGCATTCAGGCGATCAATCACTTCCGGGGAGAATTCTACGCGCACGTCGACCTGCTGGGCATCATAACGGTCGATCAAGAACCGGCCGCGACTGATCTGTCGGCAGACTACGAGATACTTCGCAAGAATGAAGACGTGTCATCAGATATCGATCGATTCCGACCCTTTTTCGACAAACAACCCGACAGACGCCTTGAATTGAGCCTGCGCGTCCGGGGTCTTCCCATTCCGATCATGATGTCCATGCAAATTGACTCGCTTTACAAACCCCCGATCGAATGGAACGACACCATGCCGATGATGAACTGGCTCTCGACCGGGACGCAGGTTTTCTGGATTCTGCGTGACATGGATACGGGCATGGAGAACATGGAAATTTACTGGGATTTCGATAAGGGGGACGTCGTGAAAATTCGTATTTTCAACGACCCGGACACCATCCATCCGATGAATCACCCCATTCATATGCACGGTCAGCGATTCCTGGTTCTCGAAATCGATGGTGTACGCAACCCGAATCTCGTCTGGAAAGACACGGCAATAGTGCCCGTCGCTTCCACAATGGACATCCTTGTCGATATGTCGAACCCAGGCGAATGGGTCCTGCATTGCCATATCGCCGAGCACCTGCACTCAGGCATGATGCTCGCCTTCGGCGTCTGGGAAGAAGACGAATAAAAGATCGGCAGAATATATTGCTGTTCGCCGGACGCAACCAGAACCGTTCAGGAACCGGTCTCAAGCAGCGGTAATTCAGCGGCAATCTGAAGATTGATCCGTAAAATGATCTGGCGCTCTACCTGGAAAAATTTAGCGGCAATGGTCGCAGGAAGAGCTTTCTGCATTTTCTTGAAATATTTCTTCTGCAGCTTGATCTGATTCTCTTCCGTCTTGAAGACCCGTTCCATCAATTCTTGCGCGACCTCATCCGTCATCGTCTCGTAATTCTCCGCATAATCGTTGATGATGGAAATTTTTTCGTCGCCGAGTTTGTCCCTGTCAAACTCATATTCGCGATAAATCGGCCAGAATATTTCGGCCTCAGCATCTGTGAAACCCATTGTTACCGTTACAAGCGCCACGCGGTCGGCCTTGAGATCGGAACGAACCAGTTCGAGATACGCATCCTGAGCAGAAGCGGGGATCGCGACGGCGAATCCAAGCACGAGCAGGTACAGTCCTGCGAAAATATTTTTCATCATTTTGGTGCGGGTAGCTGTTAATTCGATTGATATGATTTGTCGGAATACAAGATGATCGAAGCGCGATTGCTCAAATGATTTCATTCGATTGATCAAGTCCGACCCGAGAAACTACGGCCTGTTAACACTTCCTGAAGCCACCCTGTATCGTCGCGAAATACCATGAATTCCTTACTATATGGCGAGATACCATGAATTCTTTACTATGTCGCGAGATACCATGAATTCCTTACTATATGGCGAGATACCAGTTAAAGCTTCCGCACAATAACGATCCGGCCTCGGGGTAGTGTTTTAATGCCTCAAATGAATGTGTTGTACTGGCTGGCCAGAGATGCCATTTGCTCGGATACATCGGTGATAAGGCCCGAAATAAGGCCCGTTCGCAAGCAGGTCGACGGCGGCCGTGATTGAACCTGCGCCGTCCAGCAAGGTGCTCAGCAGCTAAACCATGCCTTCACCCGGATACCGCATCTCGCGCCAACTTGAACCGGTCATCCGGTAATTATTCAGCAATCGAAAAACGATCTCCGAAAGCTCGTCAGGAACATCGTCATCCTGCAGCTCGGTATACAATCCCCGTGCGCTCTGCATCCTCCGGGGCAGTCGGCCCGTGCGCCCTGCATCCTCCGGGGCAGTCGGCCCGTGCGCCCTGTATCCTCCGGGGCAGTCGGCCCGTGCGCTCTGCATCCTCCGGGGCAGTCGGCCGTTCAAACCGCCGTGAAAACTTCCGGCGACATACAAAACTATCTGCAAAGGTTTATTGAGCGTTTGGATCGCAGGCGCGAAGGCCTTGAGAAGAAAAGTGCGCTCTTCTCGCGGATCAGACTCGGTATTGCTCTCGGCGGTGCGGTCGCGACGTATCTGGTGTATCAGTCTTCTGGTTCGCCGCTTGCTTGGGCGACGGCCCTGTTCTTCGCAGGCGCATTCGGCGTCGCCGCATATTTTCACTCACGGATCATCCTGGGCATTCGGAAACACCGGATCTATGCAGGCATAAAGGCAGCGCATATCGCACGCATTGATCGCGATTGGAACGGGATCCCGGAAACCAGGTTCGAAGAGGCAGAGGCCACACATCCCTTCGCCAGGGATCTCAATCTCACGGGCCCGCATTCTCTCCACCATCTTCTGGATACGTCTTTTACGCTGGAAGGCAGCGCCCGACTTCGCGACTGGCTGTTGGATCCAATCGTTGACCCCGCGTCCTCTCTGGAGCGGCAGGCACTCGTTCGCGAGCTGAAACCGATGATGCGGTTTCGGGATCGCCTGACGCTTCTCAGCGAGCTCGTCACGAGTGCACCAGAGGGAAGGTGGGAAGGCGACGCAGTGCTCGCCTGGCTGAATCGGCACATCGACGGAAGCCGCATCCGTGTTGTGCTTTTTATTCTTTTCGGGCTGGCGGCTGTGACGGCGGTGTTACTCGCCATGAATATATTCGGCGATCTGGGGCCTCTGTGGCTGATATCGTTCCTTCTGTACGTAAGTGTCTATCTGTTGAACTCCCGTCTTTACGCGGAGCTTTTTGACGAAGCCGAGCACCTGTACGATCAGTTGAACCGTTTCAGACCGGTTTTGATATTTCTGGAGAACGAACGGTTTAAAGCGGGAACGCGCCTCGCGGACGTGTGTGCACCTTTGCAGGAAGCGGGCAAACCACCGTCGGCTTTTCTTCGGACCATCATGTGGCTGTCTGTCGCTGCGAGCACGCAGAAAAGTGAGGTGCTGAGGCTTGTATTGAATATTGTCATGCCGTGGGATCTTCTTTTTACGGTTCTGCTGCATGGATATAAAACACGTCTTCGGGACAGACTTCCCAGGTGGCTCGACGCAATTCGCACGCTCGAAGCCGCCAATTCTCTGGCCACATTTGCTGCCCTTCATCCGGAATACGGGTTCCCGGAAATCGAGCCGTCTCGCAACAACGACGAGCCCCTTTTCCGCGCGACCGGTCTCGGTCATCCATTGCTCAGCGACAAGGAAAACGTTCGGAATGATTTTCAGATCGACTCGATCGGACGTATCGCGCTGATCACCGGCTCAAACATGTCCGGAAAAAGCACGTTTCTTCGGACGCTGGGGGCCAATTATGCTCTCGCTCTTGCCGGTGGCCCGGTAAACGCCGAGACGTTTGCAACGCGCCCCTTTCGGTTGTTCACGTGCCTGAACGTGATCGACTCGGTAACCGACGGCATTTCGTATTTTTACGCCGAAGTCAAACGCCTCAAATGCCTGCTCGAAGAGCTGCAGCGCAATCACGACCACCCTCTGTTATTCCTTGTTGATGAAATATTCCGCGGGACCAATAACCGCGAACGATTGATTGGCAGTCGGGCGCTTCTGCTTTCGCTCGTGGCAGAAGACGGCGTCGGCGTCGTATCCACGCACGATCTGGAACTGGTCAAACTCGAAAAGGAATCGTCAGGAATTCAGAATTATCACTTTCGCGAAACCGTTGAAAACGGACGCATGCAGTTCGACTACACACTTCGTCCTGGTCCGTGCCCGACCACCAACGCATTGACCATCATGCAGATGGAAGGACTTCCGGTGGAGTTGCCGTCTGATCGATGAGTCCGGTTTCTACGTCTTTGTCGCAGGTCATTTGATGAGCCGATCATACTCGGAATGGGTCCCGATCCAAAACCAGTAAATCCTGGGGGTGGGGAATTTGTTCACAGTAGAATCGTAATCAGAACAATCGTGGTACTGTTACTCGATATGCCACCGGATGCGTTTCATCTCCGACTGGATTATTTCGGCGAGAACGAAGAGGAAGAAGTAACAGCCAAAGTCGCTAACGAGGCGCTTAATCGGTTTCCAAATCAATCGTTTTTGGTCCTCACGTATGATTTGAAGACCCGATCAGAAGAGATACAGGAAACCTTCGAATCGATCCTCAGCCCTGACGCAACCTTCGTCAAAGCCGGGGCCGATCTCAGCTCCTGGGCGAGCGTTGACGGCGAGGCGATCAATGGTAAAACGAATAAAAACAGTGTGATAACTAATGATCTCACTTTTTTCTGGACCTCTGTTTGGTGCTGTGTTGCGGGGTATAGAGGTCTGAATATCCTGCGGTACGGCGGCGTTTTAGTGCGTTCCTGGATGCCGGACCACGCGACCATCCTTCATCACAAAGTCAATGTCATATAATGCATTCGTGTCTTCCAGCGGATTGGATTTCATGGCCACAATATCGGCCTTAAATCCGGCAGCGAGCAGTCCGCGATCCCCGGACACCCCCATCAGCGCAGCCGCGGTAACGGTCATGGCCTTGAGCTGATCGGCGTTCGAGACGCCAGCCTCCCGCCAGCTGTTGAGCACATCCAGCGAGAGATGCGCCCGGCTCATATCAGGATCCAAAAAAACGGTGTCGGACCCGTATACAATTTTCACTCCCATCGCATACGCACGACGAAGGCGATCCACGAATTGATTGTGTTCTTCTTCAAGTGCAGAGATGTCGACACCGGTTTGCCAGCCTAACCCGGCGACGGTGAATTCGGTGCCCACCAGAAAAACCCCGGCGTCTTTGGCCGCGCGGAGCACATCATCCGGCATGGCCAGACCATGTTCAATCGAGCGAACGCCTGCGGCAATGGCGTTGCGGGCACCCTGCTCGGTCCAGCAATGCGCGGCCACATACGTGCCGGCTCTCTCCGCCTCCTCGACCGCTGCCCGGATCTCTTCGACCGAATAAATGTATCGTTGATCGTCAATGACGAGCTTGATAAAGGTTGCCCCGAAATGCAGGTTCTCGCGTACCGCCTTTCGGATCTCATCAACTCCATCTGCGAAAAAATATTCCGGATTGGCGATTCCTCGTTTCTCCGGCTGCAGGTGGAATTGACCACCAAATGGTGCGATAATTCGGCCCGACGTTTCCATGTGCGGCCCCGGAACGAGCCCTTCGTCAATGCCCTGCTTGAGGGCGACATCCGCGTAGTTGCCACTGTTTCCGATGTCGCGAATGGTGGTGAAGCCGGACAGGAGCATATTGCGTGCGTTGGCCACGCCCTGAACCGCCCTATAGGCCGTTGTGTTGAGTATTCCCGTAAAGAAATAATTTCCGCCGTCTTTACGCGGATCCACAACGAGCGCCATATGGCTGTGCGCGTCGAACAGCCCGGGCATTACAAAGCTGTCCGAAAGATCGATCACGCCGTTGTTCATCTCTCCGGTCCACTCCTCTATTGATTCGATGCGGCCGTCGCGCACCGTGATTTTCTGATCGCTACTTGTAGAACCATCGCGGGTATCGATCACCGTACCGGCGCGAATAACGGCGTCCTGGGCGTGGGCGGGTAACAAAAAAGCTGTGCCGAGGAGAATCAGAATAAATGTTTTCATTCACGTGGTGGGTTTGTTTGTGCTCAAATATAAAGGGACAGAGCACAAAAATGTGATCAAGCCGCTACTTTACAGGATGATAACGCGACAGTCGAAAAGTCGTATTATGCATATCTATCAATCGCAACTCGCTCTATCTGTTTGTCTCGCTTTATAATAAGATTTCCGATCAATTCTGATTCGAACCGAATTATGATAATTTGGACTATCGACTGATGGAATTTTTCCTGACACCGATGTATGTGGCCCAGCTGGTTTATCTCGCTGGACTTGCTATCGCCGTAACGTATCTGTTCACCATCCCGAATAAATCGCGTGACACGAAGCTGATCCTGTCGATGCTGATTACGTGGCTCATTTATTCGTTCACGACCCTCTCGTTCGAAATCACCCACACCCATTTGTTGATTTCTGGACGGGGATACGAATCCGCCAGAATGATGCCTTACATCCTGCTCATCAGCCGGATCGCATTCCAGTTTATCCTGGCAATGATCATTTATCGGATTGGCTTCCGTTTTGCCCGTTGGGAAGAACGCATTTTCCTCACCGTTTGCGTGGTGATGGCCGTCGTCGTATCGGGCCGTTATATGTTCATGTACGATGATATCAATGGGCTTATCGAGCAATTTCGCTTTATGGGGAGAATTATCGTTGGTCTGAATCTCTGGTTGATCGGCTCGGCCGTAAGAAAACTCTGGCTCGCGTACAGCCACAAGCATGACTTCCGCGCTCGAAGACTCGTCGTGATGACATTTATGACCTCCATTGCCACTCTCATTTTTGTGGTGACAACCCCGTATATCACTGTTTTCATCTCTATATCTGCAGAGTTGAGGGCTATTTTGCCCGCGTTGATGACCGTCATTGCCGCCGGGTCGCTCATTATCGGATACCTGCTCTACGGGGAAGAAAAACACTCACTCCTCGTGAAAATGGTCGGCTTTCTGCTGATCGCTTATGTATCAATACTGGCCATCGTGATCCCCCTGATGCGAACCGAAGTCAGTCTCCGGCAACAGTTTCTGGATCCGGGCGATGTACCGTCGAGAGTGTTTATTCCGGATTCTACGGGCAGATACACCGTAGAAGAAACAGAATCGACCTGGGTCAATACTGGCGGCGTTCGAATATCTCCTGCCGACGACGACGCCGCGATGTTTCTATCTGATTTTCCGTTTCCGTTTTACGGGATCGAGTATGACTCGGTCTGGGTGGGTACAAATGGTTCAATCTCTCTGGGGCGCGAACTGGACGCAGACAACACTTTTTCGTCCGGACTGAGCCTTTTTGACGAGACGCCGTCTGTCATGGTGTATTATGCGGATCTTTTTCTGGCTGCAACCGATGCAGGAATACGGGTCGATGCCACGCCCGATCACTTTGCAGTTACCTGGGAGAAAGCCAGCCACTACGATCTGAATGAATCCACGCTGACCATGCAGACGATTCTGTACCCGGACGGCCGAATAGAATTCAACTACCTCGATTTGAATACACTCCCGTTTACCAGTTACCTGGGAATTTCTCCCGGCGGGCCGGCTGATGCCATGATTTTCCCTGCCGGGCTCTTTACCGGTAAAGCCGGACAGGCGCTGTTTGAACATGTTGAGCTTCGGGATGCTTACAGACGGTTTGTACATCCTCTTGTTGTGCCGGCCGCATGGGTCAGTATCTCGGGTCTCTTGCTCATGCTTGTGTTCGGAATCATTTATTACAGAAGCGGTATTCTTAAACCCCTCGATCGCATTCTCGCGGGTCTTACGGCGGTTCAAACAGGTGATCTTGACGCTGAAGTCGTTATCGCAGAGCGAAATGAGCTCGGCTCACTTGCAGACTATTTTAACAGGATGACGGCCTCGTTACGCGAATACAGCGTTCGAATGGAAGAACTGGTCTCTCAACGCACCAAAGATCTTGACAGCACGATCGTTGACCTGCGAGCCACACAGGCTCAGCTCGTTGAACAGGAAAAACTGGCGTCACTTGGCTCATTGATAGCCGGCATTGCTCACGAAATTAAAAATCCGCTCAACTTCGTGAACAATTTTGCTGAAGTCGGAAGCGAACTTATGGACGAACTGGCCGAAGCGGTCGAAGTGGGCGACTCCGAAGCGATAAAAACACTCCTCGCGGATATGCGCGAAAATGCTGAGCAGATCACAAAACATGGTAAACGTGCTGATTCCATTGTTCGTGCCATGATGCAGCACGCAAAAGGTGGAATCTCAGAAAAAGAAGATATTGACCTCAACGAATTTCTGGAGGAATACGCGAATCTCGCCTGGCATGGGATGAGAGCGCGGGATGAAGTGTTCCAGGCAGAAATTGTTCGCGACTTCGCAGAGGATACCGGAATTGTATCCGTCATGCCACAGGAACTCGGACGCGTTTTTCTGAACCTGCTCAGCAATGCATTTGACGCGTTACGCGACACCGAAAATCCTTCTGTAACCATAAGTACGACCCGCGATGGTGATATCGTACAAATCACGGTTTCAGACAACGGTCCCGGCATCCCCGAGGATATACGCGAGAAAATCTTCGAGCCGTTCTTCACCACAAAAGCCACCGGAGAAGGCACAGGCCTCGGGCTCAGCCTCAGTTACGACATCGTCACGACAGGCCACGGCGGAAAAATGACGGTTCGCAAATCGAAAGAAGGCGGTGCCGAGTTTGTCGTGAGACTGCCTGCCTGATTCGACTTCGTATTCACGACTCCCTGTTTCCGACTCCGACTCCGGCTCAGTTCTTCTTCAGTACAAGAATCGTCAAGTCCTCCCGCGGATCCGTATCGCCTGAATAATCTTGAACCGTATGTACGATATGCCGGATTAGCGACGTTGGACTGGAAGAAGGTGTTTCTCGGATCGTTTTGGCAAGGCGTTCTCTGGTAAATGCGCTGCCGGAAGCGTCCACAGCGCCAGCAAGTCCGGTCGAACCAAAAATGACGGCATCCGAAGGTTCCAGATTCAACTGCAAATCATTGAACTCGGCCTCGGCATCTTCCCAAATGACAGATCCCTTCTCTTCAGGAGTTTCAATACTGCCTTTTCTTCGGAGAATGTACGGTGCCTCATGACCCGCATTGGATATGAATAATTCACCGGTCGATGGATCGAAGGCAGCTGCGACAATCCTGAGTCCGATGTGAGGCAGTCCGTCAGCAAACAACATCGTATTGAGCTGGGTAAGGCATTTAGCCGGAGTCATCCCTTGCTGAATGAAGCTCTTTACAAACGTCTGACCCATCGCCATGAGAAGCGCAGCTGCGACCCCGCTCCCTCCCGCATCACCGAGAATCAGACCTAAACGTCCATCCTGCATTTTAAATGCGTCATAAAATGTCCCGCTCACTTCGGCTGCGGGAGCACTGAAGCCATATACCTCAAAACCATCTCCGGTAGGGAAGGAGACTGGCATGATAGCCTCTTGAACCCTTCGCTCAACATCCATCTCTTGCTGTACGGAGACCGACTGCTGCTGGGTACGAAGCGCTTTGCGATACACCTCCAGATCACGCGCGGCCTTCAGGATTGTGGTCTCAAGATCTTTGAATTCGATGGGTTTTGTCACAAAATCAAAAGCACCTCGATTCATTGCCGCCCGGATTTTCTCCAGATCCCCGTAGGCCGACACAACCACTGTACGCAGAGGCCTGTCAAGTTCGGCGATTTTACCCAGCAGGGTCAATCCGTCCATTCGAGGCATATTCAAGTCGGTCAGAATCAGGCCGATCTCCGGAAATTTATCCAGTTTGACGAGCGCCTCCTGACCGTCAAGTGCGAAAGTAAATTTCCATTCACCTGCACGAATTTTCTTTCGAAACCGCTGCTGCATCAGCAGTTCGAGTTCGGGTTCGTCATCGACACACAGAATATGAAGTACATCGCCGTGCATTACGATGGGCGCCGCGATGTGTACTGCTGTTGCGAGAATCGGTGTACCCCCGGAAATCCCTGCCGGAACAACCGTTGTACCAACATCACCCATCAAATTTTTCGCTTCTGATTTTGCCTTCAGGCGTTGCTCGACCGCATCCAGGGCTTCCTTCATATCAGACATTCTTCCAAATCGTGATTCTGGCTTTTTTTTCAGCGCCTGTTCAACTATCTGGATGAGCTGCATGGGAAGCCCCGGCCTGAGGGCAGACAACGGCTCAGGCTCCATATTCAGGATTCCGTAAACGATCGCCTGCGGGTATCCACCTCCGAACGGCCTTATGCCACACAACATTTCGTACAGAACGGCGCCCAATGACCAGATATCCGTCCGGAAATCGACTTGGACGCCTGCTGACTGCTCGGGTGACATATAGGATGCCGTACCCATCACTGCACCCTCTTGTGTCATGTGTTCACTGTGTTCGGACAACGCCAGGCCAAAATCCAGAATGCGAGATGCTCCGCCGTCCACCACGATCACGTTAGCCGGTTTGATATCGCGGTGCACTACTCCTTTTGAGTGCGCTTCGGAAAGAGCATCACTCATCTCAACTCCGAGTCTGACGGCCTGCGGGATATCCATCAAACCGCGAGAAATTAATCGTTCAATCGTTTGACCTTCATAATAGGCCATGGCAATAAACGGTCGCCCGTTGTCTTCACCAATTTCAAAAATCGTGCAGATATGCGGGTGATCGAGCGCAGATGCCGCCCGGGCCTCACGCAGAAAACGTTTTTTGGCCACCGGATCGTGCCAGAGTGTTACCGGAAGAAATTTCAGAGCAACATTTCGCTTGAGCTTCTGGTCTTCCGCCTTGTATACCACTCCCATGCCACCACCACCGATGTATGAGTCGATGCGGTACTGCGCGACCGTTCGACCCAGTAAAGCGGCCGGATCATCTGTTTTTTTTACGGAAGTTTCGATAATAGCCCGGGCATTCTGATCTTTTCCATCTATCCTTGAATTTAAATATAGTGAGTGCCGACAAGATCGGCGCGGGGGATCGGATTCTCTCGGTTTTCAAGGACGGCTTAGAGCAACATGATTGTTCCCGTATCATCGTTCCCCGTTTTCACGCAGAGCACCGCTCTGCTATGCTCTGCTGAGCTCGAACGAGACCCATGCTCGAACGAGACCCATAAAAAAATACGCGCAGAAAACAAAGCTGTGTCTCCGGGCTCTGGAATGCAACGTTTTGTGACTTTCCGTCGTTACACTTTTAGTGTTTATCCCATCATGGACCTCATCCAATGAAAATCCTGGTAGTCGACGACGAGCGAGATGTAGAGCCTCTGTTCAAGATGCGGTTTCGGCATGAGATTTCAAGTGGTGAACTCCATTTGTTGTTTGCGTTTTCCGGAGAGGAAGCACTTGATTTACTTTACGAACAGGAAAGGGCAGATGTCGTGCTCGTTCTATCAGACATTAACATGCCCGGCATGACAGGCCTGGAGTTGCTGAGGAAAATCAAAGCGGTGCCGCCGCCCGTACCCGTTTGTATGATGACTGCTTATGATAACGAGGATTATCGCAGAAAAGCAGAAGCACTGTGCTGTGACGGTTACATCTCCAAACCCATCGATTTCAAGGCGCTCAAAAAGACTATCATGGAATTTGCCGAGGTGTAAGACGCACTCCGAAATGGGTGGATTTACCAACAACGCCACAGTAAGCTTGTTTGATTTTTTTCGCCTACTGGAACTGTCTTTGCTCAGGGTTGGTTTTTTAAAATTATTCCTGATCCCTTTTTTCTTGTTTGCGCCAGGCGCAGACAGGGGCCATCATGCACACGCCCAGTCGTCTACCGTCCGGGGATTTATTACAGACCTGGCAACGGGCCAATCTCTTCCGGGCGCCAACGTTCAATTTATAAACACGGCCGGTGATGTCTTCGGGACTGCGGCCAATTCGGACGGTTTTTATGCGATCAGCCATCTTGCAGCGGGCCGATATATTTTTGAGGCTTCCTACGTTGGCTACAAGTCGCGGGTTGACACGTTCTTCGTCAAACCCGATGTAATAACCACATACTCCGTAGCACTCGAACCCCGAACCGAAAAGGTGGGGGAGATATTGGTCGACGCCGAGCGCGAAACAGGTACCGCATCGATCACGGCCGGCCTGCAGACAATCCTCCCGGCTGAGATCGAAAGAATTCCAAGCCCGGATATCAATGGGGACCTCGCCTCATACCTGAGTGCGCTTCCGGGATTTGTGACCATCGGGGATCAGGGCGGTCAGTTTTTTATCCGGGGTGGTGAGCCGTGGCAGAATCTGGTCCTGCTCGACGGAATGATTATCTACCAGCCTTTTCACATTCTGGGTTTTTTCTCGGCTTTTCCTACCGAAATTCTAAGCTCGGTGGATGTCTACGCGGGTGGGTTCGGCGCCAAATACGGCGGACGAATCTCGTCTGTGATCGATGTCTCGTCCAGGCATGGAAACAGACACCGATTCGCCGGGTCGGCGAGTGTTTCTTCTTTCCTTGTCAGCGCTACGGCAGAGGGCCCGATCGACAGAGAGAACCGGTTCTCTTTCCTGGCCTCGTTCCGGCAGTCAATCATTGAGGAGGGTGCATCGAGGCTCATCGCTGATCCGATACCATACAGCTTCAACGATTTCTTTGCCAAAGTTTACGGAGAGATCACCGAAAACAGCCGCGTTTCAGTCTCGGTCATCCAGACCACCGACCGTGGCATATCTTCCAAAAACATCGGACTTACACCACTGGCCGAAGTGCGATGGCGCAATCAGGCAATAGGTGCTCGTTATCTGGTACTTCCCGGAGAAGCTCCGCTCATGGCGGACTTCAGTTTTTCATTTTCCAGACTCCAGAGTGAACTGGGTCCGGAAACCGAACCGATCCGCTCTTCGCTGACTTCGCGATTCAATACGTCTGCGGATATGACTTTTTACGGCGGAGTTGCCGATATCCGTTGGGGCATCTTCGCGCGTACCCTTAAACTTTCCACCGATCTTGACGGCCTCTTTCAAAATCTTATCTCTCGAACGGAATATTTGACCGAGGTTGGAATTTATGCGGAGCCGGATTTCAAACCTACCCCTGAATTGACCGTCTCGCCCAGTCTCCGAATCCACACGTTTCCCAGCAAAAGAAATACGTACATTGAGCCCCGGCTCAGAGCCGTGTGGAAAAACCGGATACACAGATTCAGCGGCGCATTCGGGATATATCATCAGGAAGTAGTAGGAGTGACAGATCGTCGCGACGCGACAAGCGTCTTCACGGCGTGGACGGCCATTCCGGATCAGGAAAGCGTACCCAGCGCCATTCATTCGATCTTGGGATATGGCATTCAAGCGACGCAAGAATTATCCCTGTCGGCCGAGGTCTACTACAAGTGGTATTCAAATTTATTCATAGCGGAATGGACCGGGTTCCCCCGACTCACGACGAAATTGCAGTCGGCAGACGGACGTGCGCGGGGGGTTGATCTTCGCCTTGAACTCAAAAAACGGGTGATTTACGGGCATTTGACTTACGGTTTGTCCTGGGTAAACTACGAGGCCAAGCAATCGTCCCTCCAACTCTGGTTCGGCTCAAGCACATTTTCGTTCAGACCGGCACACGATCGGCGGCATCAGATAAATTTTCTTATCGGCGGCCGTTTGAAAAGCCTCAACCTGACAGCGAGATGGCAGTTCGGGTCAGGATTGCCGTTCAGCCGCGCCCAGGGATTCGACGGTCTTGTGCTCGTGGACGGCCTTATCGACGTATTCAAAGAATCCGGTAATCGCAGGGTCATATTCGAACGACCGTTCAACGGTGAGCTTCCGACGTATCATCGCCTCGACGTGAGCGCAGATTATTCGTTTACCGTCTCGGCTGCAAGAATCATGATACAGGCCAGTGTACTCAACGTATACAACCGCAGAAACGTTTTTTCACTGGACGTTTTCACCCAGCAACGCACCGATCAGCTTCCCATCATTCCTTCCCTTGGCATAAAAATCTCGTCCCTTTGATACTGCGACTCCATACATATGGCCGGCGTGGCACTGCCTGCATTCTTGCGCTCCTCTTTTTTACGGGATGCGAAGAGGAGATCACCCGCGTCGAACTCACCGATAACGCATTTTCCATCTATGGTGTGATTAACCCGCTGGTGGATGTGCAGGCTCTTCGTGTTTTTCAGATCGATGCGCTTCTCGAGTTAACCCGTCCTGAACCCATTGATGCAACCGTTCTGTCTACCGATCTGGACTCCGGGCAATCGATTGCCTGGCAGGATTCTGTCGTGCAATTTCAAAATGGCACATTTGGACACGTTTTCTGGGCTCCATTTCAGCCGATCCATGATCACCGTTACCTTCTCGAAGTGATCCGCTCGGACGGTGTCAAGGCGGAAGTGCTGACACGGGTACCACCGTTCTCAACGGCAGAAATCCTGGAACACAACGTAGACGGGTTTTTTCTGACACAACCGGTATTGTGGCGCGATGCACCGCACCTGATCAATATCAACGTTACCTATTTTACCAACGTGGGCAAATTCAATGTGAACTATAACCTCCAACAGACAAAAGTCAATGGCGGGCAAATAGTCACGTTGGATTTTCGCGATGACGTCGAGCTTGTTTTTCAAATGGCCATTTTTTTCGGTATTCAGGAGGTGGTTCTTGACAAGATTGAAATGCGCGTTGTGGTCACAGACGAAAGCTGGGATCCACCGGGAGGCACTTTCGATGCGGACCTTTTTTCCGAACCGGGAACGTTTTCGAACGTCGTTAACGGTTTTGGTTTTGTCGGCGCCGGGTATTCAGCGAGTGTAGAGTGGGTCCCGGAAGACGAAGTTCTCAGGGAACTTGGATTTTTCATTCCCGGTGGCTGACCGGGGCATCGAAATACTGGTCGCTGGTGCCGGTATCTTCGGGTCGACGGCTGCCATCGAGTTGTCGCAGAGAGGATATCACACGACACTTCTCGACGAGGGCTCGGCCCCTCATCCTCTGGCCGCATCCACCGATATCAGTAAAGTCATCAGGATGGAGTACGGCCGGGACCGTCAATATTTGGCCATGGTCACCGATGCCATCGCTGGCTTTCGAAGCTGGAATTCGGAGTTTGGTCAGCAAGTGTACCACGAATGCGGAGTGCTGTCACTGTCAAAAACCGCGATGAGCCCGGGTAGCTTTGAACACGACAGCTACGAAACATTGAAGAGGCACGGATTCAATCCGGAACGCTTGAATCCTGACGAAATCATAAGGCGTTTTCCGGCCTTTAACAAAGGAGTGTATGTCGACGGAATGTTTAATCCGGTGGGAGGTTATGCGGAAAGTGGAAAAATATTGTCCTTGCTTTACCGGAAAGCCCGAAACATGGGGGTTAAACGCCTTGACGGTCGCCTCAATAAACTCATGATTACGAACTCCCGGGTTACCGGGGTACGGCTCAGCAGCGGTGAAATAATCCATGCCGACCACGTCGTGCTGGCAACGGGCGCGTGGACACCTGTAATTCTTCCGGAGCTTTCAAAGTTCATGACGGTGACAGGCCATCCTGTATTTCATCTCCGTGTCGAGGACCCGACACTGTTCTCGCCACCCTTTCTTCCCACGTTTCTGGTAGATGTCGCCCGTACCGGGTGGTACGGGTTTCCTTATCATCCGCATGAGCATGTCATCAAGCTCGGAATTCATGGGGTAGGGCGGGTTCTTCATCCGGAAAATGACGTGCGGGAAGTAGATCGGGCAGCAGAGACGACATTGCGTCAATTTCTTGCGTCAACGTTTCCGTTGCTGATTGACGCTCCCGTCGTCTATACAAGGCTCTGTCTGTACTGCGATTGCCTCGACGAACATTTATGGATTGATCGACATCCTGAACTTGAAGGACTTACGGTGGCTGCGGGTGGGAGCGGGCATGGATTCAAGTTTGCTCCGATTCTGGGTGCATTGATTGCCGATGCCGTAGAAGGATTACCCAATGACTGGCTGCCGCGATTTGCCTGGAGGAATCTTTCGAAAAACGTTCGGGGGGAGGAAGCAGCTCGCTTTCGTGGCTGAAAGCGGTCTATCTTTGTGGTTCATCCGGTACGATAAAAACACTCCGATTCACCGACTCGATACGAACACAGCCCCGAGAACGCAGCCCCGAGAACGCAAAAAGAGATGGAAAAGAAATCAATTTTTGACGATTCGACATTTGCCGAGATGTTGAATCGCATCGAGTCTCTGACACCCGAAACGGGTGCTGAGTGGGGATCGATGGATGTAGCTCAGATGCTCGCTCACTGCGCTGAAATTCAGGAAGTCGGGAACGGTAAAAGTCTTGTTGGTACGCCGTTTATCGTGAAGTTATTGAAGCGTTTTATTCTGAAAATGGTCTTGAAAGAAAAGCCGTATCCACACAGCAAAAGGACGCATCCGCAGTTTATCATAACAGATTCGAAGGATTTTGAGGAGCAGAAAGCGCGCCTGATTGATGCTCTTGAAAAGCTCAAGGCCGCCGGTCCAGTGTCAAAAAAACATCCTGTCTTCGGAGACATGTCCGGAGAAGAACGCGGCTGGATTTCATATAAACATCTCGATCATCACCTGACCCAGTTCGGTGTTTAAGTTTCCGGCTCTGAATCGTTCAGATTCAAATCGTTCAGGTCCTTCATTCTTTGCTCTTCGTCTCCGAACAGGTGTGACGTATCAAAATCATCCCCGTACGGATCGTCGTCATCCCATTTCGCATCAAGTTCGTCGTTTTGCACGTCATTCGGCACGTCATTCGGCACGTCGTTCGGCACGTCGTTCGGCACGTCGTTCGGCTTGAGAGCTTTTAATTCGGCCTCCACGTGCTGCCTGTTGTGCTCTTTAATCCGAAACAGATAGCCCGCCAGTCCATTCGGTTCATGGCTGAAGCCATCAAATTCCTGCTGCATGTAATGTTGCTCATCGAGTGAGAATGGAACTTCGGAAATTGCTATAAATGGTACGGAATCGTAATCGGGAATGTCTCGAACGGCGCGAATCCCGGTCATTTCTGCCTCCGGATCAATATCCCGCACCTTGACTATGACAAGGTCATAACGTCGATGTCGTGCGTGCTGCATCGCGGATTTAAGATCTTTAGCAGACTGCAGGTCAAGATCATGCTGCAGCTGCGCATAATCGGTATCGCTCAGTTCGTCTTCATCGGAGACAATCAGCACACTGTTGATGTAACCTTCCAGTGGCTGCTTATCGTCGATTATACTGAGCGGGAAGGTGATCACAAACGTCGTACCTCTAACCTCACGGTTCTCCACCTCAATCCAACCGCCCATCTTGTCCACCAGACGGCGCGTAATCGCCAGACCAAGACCGGATCCCTGGTGTTCTCGATCGGATCCCATTTCCTGCTGATGAAATTCGTTGAAAAGATCGGGCATGAACTCATCACTGATCCCGATTCCCGTATCCGAGACAATCAGGTGTCCGAAATCATCAGAAATCTCGGTGCTTATCTCCACATATCCTTCTTCCGTAAACTTGATGGCATTTCCCACAAGATTGTTTATGATTCGCTCAAGACTCGACCGATCGACCGTGCACAATACGGGTTCTTCTGAGAGCGAAAGTTGCAAAATCAGATCTTTTCGCTCGGCAAGTGGCTTTAACATTTTCACGGCGTCACGGATAGTCTCATTCACATCCGTTGGTTTGGGCACCATCGAAAGCTGACCCGCCTCGAGCTTGGCGAAATCAAGGACCGAATTGATGGTGTCGAGCAGCCTGGTTGCACCTTTATGAATGAGAGATGAGAATTCCTGCATTTCACCACTCAATTCTGATTCCAGAACCTGGGCAAATCCAATTATTCCGCTGAGAGGGGTTCGGATTTCGTGACTCATGTTGGATAAAAAGGCCGTCTTCAGCCTTGCCATCTCCTCCGCTCTGTCCTTGGCTGCAATGAGTTCAGCTTCGTACCGGTCGCGTTCTTCGGATTGTCGGCTCACGCTGATCGCGAGAGATATCAAATCGGCAAGATCGCGACCCGCTTTCATCGCCTCGGTCGAAAATGCGTTCTTCTTACGAGAACAAACCGTCATCACTCCAATAATTTCGTCACCGACCTGCAAAGACTGCCGGAAGTAACTCTGAAGTCCGGCCTCCAGAAAATCCTGATCCAACTCTGGAGGTGACGGGTTGGCACCGATATCGGGTGTGTATCGCTGAAAACGGTCTATATTATCACCGGCACGAAAGTAGCCGATGGGCATATGGGTATAGTCTATAAAATCAAGATCCGGATCCAGGCGCGAAGCGATAACCTGACCTTGTCCTTTCCATTGGTCATACTCGACAACCCGTGCGAAGTCGTAATCAATTATTTCCGCCAGGTGATCCAGTGCTTTGATCACGATGATTTCCTGGTGCACAGACCTGAGAGCTGAAACGGCAATATCATTCATCGCCTCAAGTCGCCTGGAGTAACTCTCAAGCGCTTCTTCCACACGCTCCCTACCTGCGCTTTCGTCGATCGGCTCATCGTGACCCATGGAGTGAGTCGGCGAAGGCTGCTCGTTATTTGCTTCTTCCAGATAACCATCGCCCTGACTCGCCCGACCGGCATGATTCAGGAGATTCTCTTCTGCCTCACGCCGCAATTCTATCTCGCTTGAAACCCGGGCCTCCTTCTTTGCGAGGCTGGTTCTTGCTGCACTCATCCGGCGTGATGTTACCACAAGATTTATTGAAAGCAGGAAAAGAAGCGCTCCGAAGCCCAATGACCATACTCGCGCGGCGTCAAGGTCTTCTGTCACGGATGTTCTGGATATCCCCAAAACCAGGGTCCCTGGACTGCCGTCACTGAAATAAAGAGGAACAGACGCCGTGTACACGGTGCTTTCAAACGATTCCGGAACGAGTGCGATTTGTTCCGTGCGGCTCGAATCTGAGGAGAACAATTTTACGATCGACACGACGCGGGCGTCTTCACTGACAACTGCAGCGAAAACCACTTCATCCAGGGTTTGAACTGCATTGTACCTCTTTTGAGCAGGTTCCCGGCCCTGGCTTTGCATCTCGTCTTCGAACGCCTCAGCAAGAAGAATGGCCAGGGAGTTACCGCTTTGTTCGAGTTTATCGAATTCTTGCTTTTCCAACCATCTCGGCACATACCACACCAGAATGGCCGCAACGACAAAAAGCATTGCGGCAACCACCATCTGTACTCTATTATGGTGTTGAATTCTGGCCAACTGATACGACAATTTGTATGAAATGAATGTAGTAAGGCCATTCTTTCCCGGTATCGACCGACGAACCTCCTTTATAAGCGTTAACATCAGGGCAAAAAGTCCCCGATAAGAGGATAATCCTTCCTGAAAGGATCAGTCGCAGGTCTCAAGTGGTATATTCCTGCAAATCCTGCTCATCATTCCTTAATTCCACATCTGCTCAAAATCATGCGCCAGTACCGATGGGTCTTGAAGCAGATAGAAGATGACGAAGGCGTAAAGTCGCTCGGACAAAACCTTAATGACTTACCGGTCGAACTTACGCGGGCATTGATGCTCCGCGGAATTACAACTCTCTCAGCCGCACAGGATTTTTTCAGGGCCACGCTGGCGGAGCTTCATGATCCGTTTCTGATGAAGGGTATGAAAGCGGCTGTCGAACGGATCGCAAGCGCGGTGACCTCGGGCGAGAAGGTCTGCGTGTACGGCGATTATGATGTGGACGGAACTACCGCAACGGCGGTGTTGACATCGTTCCTTGAATCGATTTCCTGCAACGTTTCGTTTTTCATCCCCAATCGACATAAACACGGATATGGATTGAGCTCCACCGGTATCGATATCTGTGCCGAAGATGGAGCAACGCTGATAATAACCGTGGATTGCGGCATCACGTCAGTCACTGAGATTCAATATGCGGCAACCAGGGGGATCGACGTCGTGATTTGCGATCACCACAAGCCGCTTGACGAATTGCCCGACGCCGTGGCGGTGCTTGATCCCAAACAGGCAGAATGCCCGTATCCGTTCAAAGAATTATGTGGCTGTGGGGTCACGTATAAACTTGTCCAGGGGCTGCTCTCACACCTGAACCGTGATCCTTCTGAAGCAGAGCAATACCTTGATCTGGTGGCGCTCGCGACGGCGAGTGATATGGTCCCGGTTACGGGCGAAAATCGCATCCTTTTGCGCGAAGGATTGGCGCGACTGCGAACCGGACTGCGACGAGGAATTCGTTTTCTGGCGATGGAGGCCAAAGTCAAGCTAACTGAATGTTCATCAACGACGATTCTCTTCAGTCTCGGGCCACGAATAAATGCCGCAGGCCGACTCGGCGAAGCAGATCGAGCGGTCAGATTATTTCTGGCGGAAACGGATTCTGATGCAGCGGCCAGCGCCGAAGAGCTCGAAAAAATCAATGACAAACGCCGTGAAATTGACCGCGAAACAAGGGATTCTGCAATCAAACTCGCTGAAATCAGGCTTACGTCCAGAGACAGACAGGCGCTTGTTTTATATGACCCTGATTGGAATGTCGGCGTAATAGGCATTGTTGCCAGTAGAATTGTCGAGCGTTTTTACAGACCTACCGTGATGCTGACAAAGGTAAACGGAAAAATAAAGGGGTCCGCTCGATCGGTAAACGGTATAAGCGTTTTTGATGCTATTCGAGATTGTGAGGATCTGCTTCTTGATTTTGGAGGACACGACTATGCTGCCGGAGTTACCCTCGTCGAAGAAAATATTCAGGCCTTCTGCGATTGCTTCGAGTCTGCCGTCGCGGCGCGGATCAAACCCGAACTGCTGGACCCTGTTATCGAAGTCGACGCTGAAATGGATCTCACGAGTTTGAACGACCGATTCTGGGCCGTGCTGAAGCAATTTGAGCCGTTTGGTCCAGGTAATACAGCCCCCACGTTCTGGGCGAAAGATTTGCTCCTCGCCGGAAATCCAAAAACTGTCGGCCGAGAGCATTCTCATATCAAGTTTCTGGTCACACCGAGAGACAATTACGCCCCTGAAAGGGAGGTAATCGGATTCGGATTGGGATCGAAACTGGAAATGCTCAAATCCAGTCAGCGATCGGGAGAAACGATCGATTTACTTTTTTCGATTCAAGAAAACACCTGGGCAGGGCGGACATCCCTGCAGTTACGTGCACACGACGTGCGTTTGTCGAATTCCATTTATCCCTGACAAGTATGACTTACCTGTTTTCGAACCGTGGCCTTGGTGGCTCGTGAATTCTGTTGGTCCGCGGGATCCGGTGGCTCGCGGGATCCGGTGGCTCGCGGGATCCGATGGCTCGCGGGATCCGGTGGCTCGCAGGATCCGGTGGCTCGCAGGATCCGACATCGGCCTTGTTGTACCGGTCACCCTCGTGTCTATCGTGGCAGCTGACCCGGGAACGCGGGCTTACCGGTCGGTGCGAGATCGACTGCCAAATCTGGACTTTTTTGAAATCAGGTCTTTTGAAGTCACTTTTTTTAAAGCCGTGTTCGTCAAAAACCGTTTTTTAGAAGCTATACTTTTTCCACGGAAATAATATCTGTAAAGATGGAAAAGTCGAATCCGACGCAAATGACCTGTTTGATTGGCTATTAACCCAGGTAAATACCTCCCGATTGCAGGTTGGCTTCCGCAATATTCTACGCAGATGTTTCGGGGAGACCTGGTTTCGGGACTCACGGTCGGTGTGCTGGTTGTGCCGCAGAGCATGGCCTACGCCATCCTTGCAGGCATACCCCCGGTGCTCGGTCTGTATGCCTCGCTCGTACCGCTTTTGGTGTATCCTTTTCTGGGATCGTCTCGACACCTTGCTGTTGGAATTGTTGCGATAGATTGCGTCGTTCTTGCCGGAGGATTGAGTCAGCTCGCGACACCGATGTCTGCTGATTATATCAACCTCGCCATACTTCTCGCGTTTATCGTAGGAATAACACAGATCGCAATGGGCGTGTTGCGCCTCGGGTTTATAGTAAATCTTCTCTCCAGACCTGTTGCTTTGGGTTTCATGTCCGGAGCAATATTGATCATCGGGGTCAGCCAACTCCCCTCTTTGCTCGGTATCAGCGCCCCCGCCGACCCCTCTCTGACCTCGGTCTTGTCCACAACGGTTTCCCATCTGTCGGATATTCATCTCCCGACCATGCTCATTGGAATTGCCGGTATCGGCCTGATTCTCGGCATCAGGAAATGGATACCCCAACTGCCTGCTGCCCTCTTTGCGGTCGTGCTGAGCGGCGTCCTGCTTCATGTGTTCAACCTTGACGAAAAAGGTGTTGCGATCATTGGGCATATTTCACCGGGTTTGCCATCGCTGACTTTGCCCGCGTTCGAGATGACAAATCTGGGTGCGCTTTTCCCGACGGCCGTCACGCTGGTACTGGTCCAGTTCATGACACTCGTTTCCCTCGGGTCGGTGTTTGCCAGAAAACATCGTTACCGTATCAATCCTAACAGGGAACTTGTCGCACTGGGCGCCATGAACCTCGCCGGATCATTTTTCCGTGCCGTTCCGGTCTCGGGCAGTTTCTCACGAACAGCCGTAAACGTTGAGACCGGTGCAGAATCAAGCTTGTCAAACGTCATTGCCGCGGGCGTAGTGGCTGTATCGCTGCTGTATCTCACTCCGCTTTTTCGATTTCTCCCCACGTCTGTTTTTGCCGCGATCATCATCGTCGCCACGCTCAGCCTTATTGATTTCTCTGAAGCCCGATACATCGTTCGAGCGAAACGAGTTGACGGAATCATCGCACTCGGTACGTTTGCGGCAACAATCATTCTTGGAATCCACCAGGGAATTCTGTTTGGCGTGTTGATTTCGGCCGCAGCGATTATATACCGCGTGAGTCGGCCTAATATCGCCGTGCTGGGGCATCTTCCGGGCAGCCGGTCTTATCGGGATCTGGAGCATTTCCCGGAGGCCGAGGCCATCGACGGAATCGTCATTCTTCGCCTCGACGCATCATTCTCTTTTGCAAACGCGACATACGTGCGAGCTAAAATTATGCTTCATTCCAATAAAGACAATGTCCGCGCTGTCGTCCTGGATGCCAGCAGTATCAACGATCTGGATACTACTGCTCTGGCAGTACTGATAGAGGTGGCGCGTACGCTCAAAGAACGCGACGTTGATCTGTTCGTCGGCGGAATGAAGGTGTCTGTTTTTCAGGTTATCAGAGACTCGGGTCTCATTGAAATAATGGGCGAGGACAAATTCTGCCTCAGCCCCCATCGGGCTGTAAAAAGTATCCTGGTCTCGTGGGGAAGAGATACAGCCGTGCTGGACTGAGGGCGAATCAACGCCTTCCCAGAAAATGCCTTGGGCAGGACGCGATTACAGGTGCTGGTTTTCCTGCACCAGGTTCCGGCTTGAGCGAAGTTTCGCCAGCCATTGCTCCGACCAGACGACAAGGGCCACCGGCGGATTATCATCCAGAACGGCCTGCCAGCTGGTGATTTCCTGATCGCAGAGGTGTAACAGACCGGCCGCCACGTCTTTTTCTCGCCCATACGTCTCCGACGAATCAAACATGGTTCGAAGCATCTGTATCCGACCTCCGAATCCTGTCGGAAGCCTGAGGGCGCGTGCCAGGTTCATGATATCACCCCGGGACAGAAACAGACCACACTTACCGGCGACAGAAAATTGATCTGTCCATTGCTTTTTTAATATGGAATCATCTCGACAGACGCTTTGAACTGAAGACGAAGATTGGTGGGGATCGACATGGTATTCCGACGGCGACTTTTGGTCCAACAGCGACTTTTGGTCCAACGGCGACTTTTGGTCCAACAGCGACTTTCGATGAGCAATGACCACGTCTAATGTTACGCGGGCAAGCCGTCTGTAAAAAGGATTATTCTGACGTTCTATGGCGAACACGAATGTCGGAAGCCAGGCAAACAAGTGTCTGTCACAGAACCGCGCCATCTCCCGCGCATTGTCGGAGATCCTGCTGCAGAATAAAAGCTCTGTCGTAATGTGGTCTGCGGCTTCGCGCCCGTCACCCTCAAAAAGACCCGATCTCTCATAAAACGCTCGGGCTGACTCGGTTACACCTTTCCCCAGAAAACCGTCCTCTTCCAGAAACCCCGATGCA
>JACZYD010000104.1 GCA_022571255.1 Bacteroidota bacterium | reverse complement strand
TGTCGTCAATCAAGAGTGGGTGTTACCAATTAACGGCTGCCGACTCTATGTATTCGAATCGTATGGTATTCAGGCCCGGTAGCATGTCTGTTTGCGCAATTACGAAAGCACTAAATGTTAAATGAGTGATTTCACATATACCCATATAGTCAAATATTTCCATGATTTTTGCTATATTGTGTTAAATAACACATTGCGCCTATAAAAATGTCTTCCCGATTTACACATAGGATTTTACGATTGGTAATACCCGACTATGACTCAGAGCTAACTGATGTCGTCATGGATTTACAATATCTTCGGAGGCACACGCTCGGCGGGTCTACACCTGCGCCAATATTCTTCCAGTTGAAACGTCTATTTCATACACTGGAGAGCATTAATTCAACACGGATTGAAGGAAATCGGACGTCGATAGCCGAAGCAATAGAGGCAAGTATAAACCCCGAGCAGCCTGGTACTGAAGGAATCCGGGAAATACAAAATAATGAGGCTGCGATGCGTTTCATCGAGGAGCAGATAGATGAAGACAGCCCCATATCCAGAGCGTTTGTCCGCGAGCTTCACAAAATTGTCGTTCGTGACCTCTCTCCGCCACCAAACGGTGAAGGTGATAAAACTCCGGGTGCATTCCGATCCGGAAATGTAACCATCCATCGGGCGGAACATACGCCACCAGATGTGTCACAACTCCCAGAGTATCTCGACGAGTTCATCAATTTTATTAACGAACCATCCGATCCCAAATTTGATCTGCTCCGCGTTGCGATTACTCATCACCGATTTGCCTGGATTCATCCGTTTTCCAATGGGAATGGCCGTGTGGTCCGTTTGATCACGTACGCGCAACTGATCTCAAAGGGCTTCGATGTCAGAACAGGCAGAATCCTGAATCCAAGCGCTGTTTTTTGTAGTGACCGGGAGCAATATTATTCCATGTTGTCCGCCGCGGATTCAGGAAACAGCCAGGCAATTATTGATTGGTGCCTGTACGTTCTTAAGGGACTTCGTGATGAGCTCGAGAAAATCGACAGGTTGGTCAATTATGATTTCTTGCGGAGCAGAATATTGCAGCCAGCACTGACTCACTGCAAGGAAAGAGCATTGATTTCAGACTTAGAGTTCAATATTCTTTTAATTGCGATCGACATCCCGATATTTCAGGCATCGGACATTGAGCCGGTAACGATGGGACAAATTCCCGCGCAGCGATCCCGCGTTCTGAGAAAAATGAGAGAGAACAAACTGATTGAACCGATGAGCAAAAACGGCAGGAAATACGTAGTCAAGTTCTCAAACAGCCCGCTCACGAGGGGCCTCATTTACGCGCTCGCAGAGGAGGGATTTATCGACCTGTCGAGTTAATTTTCATTCAGGTCCCGGTGCCCGAATAGTTGGGCTCGTCGTGGGCCACAGGCTCCGTTTGTCCCTCGGCATTCCAGTCATCCCCATTCATGACAGCACACCGAAATCCGTGCCCTTCAGACCGGGAATTTTAATTGTCGTTGGCGCACGTAGCGCGAACCATCGAAGTCGACGCATCGATGAATTCCTGAAAGAACTTGACCTAACCAAAGGACGCTCAACAGGTATTTCGAAAATACTCAAGGTTATGGCCGACAACGGATCTCCGTCTCCCGAATTCGAGACCGACGAAGACCGTTCGAATTTCTTGATACGGTTACCGGTGCATGATCGGGCGGTTGTAGCTCCAGCGCCGGCCCCGGTTGGTGCCAAAGCAGGAACCAAGTTGGCACTAAGTAGGCACCAAGCCGAAATCCTTAATAAATGCGGTGAATCCGCCGTGTTGCTTGACCTGATGGTGATCACTGGGCGTTCAGACCGTACTAAGTTCAGGCACCGCCACTCCAGTCGGGGCCACGAAATCACAATGCAATAAAGAAGAACTGGAATCTACCTCGTTTCCGTGGAGATCCTGAATGCGTGCTCTCCTGCCCCGAGCGCGTTACGATTATCCAGGTTGCGTCTCTATCAGTGTAAATAACACCAGGCCCGTGCCTCTCGGACGAAACCTGTAAAAGGATGATTCCGAAAAGAAACATTCGGCCAACAATTACATTATGATAAATTCATCATAAACCAATGGCAGTATGGAAAAAGAATGTCGCGGGATTCAGCCCTTTCTAATCAAATCCAGTACGACGTTACCAGAGTAGCGTTGAAAAGTGCTCGCGAATCTGTGCGAGAGCACATTCGGACTTCAGGCTATCTGTGGGAAGAATCAGAAGACTTTTGGAATCACTTCGGTGAAACGGACTCGACCGATCAGAATTCGACTCTTGTGGTCGCAGATCTTTCAAAGATTGCAAGACGATTTCTCTCATGTGATCGCCATAAATGGATCGCGTCGGTACGGATGAGTCGACCTTATTTCATTGCCCTCGTGCGGACCAGAAGTGACACGGAATACGCCTATGTGGTGGAGGACCTTTTACGACACTCGGATTTACGCCTTTCGCTTTGCAAAAGCCCCGGCGCGGCTGATTTAGAACACTGCGTCTTCGAGGCTGCAAATATTTTGAATTCGCACGGAATCCTCGACGTCAAATACATCCGTGAATCCGATTGTTTGTGGGTGTTGTACGGCGACGGAGTTTCGGGGTTAATTCAGTGGAGCGACCTGGATATGAGCGAAATTCGAAAAGACTTGATCCCGGAATCAACGACAAAAGGCTCCTACGGTGCTTCTATCGAAATCCTGACCAAAGATGGGACGCTGTTCGAAATAGATTCAGATGTGGTCAAAGCCCACCTCAGCCCGCGTCACGCAGCTATTCTGGAGGCAGCGGCTGAATCGGTCCACAAGGAAGTAGGCCTGCGAATCAAATCCAGACGATCTGCGGCAGGCATGACGCAAATCGAACTGGGTAAACGGATTAACATCGACCAGGCTATTATTTCAAAAATCGAAAGAGGCCTCCATCAACCCCGAATAGACACGCTCAGACGGATCGCCTCGGGTCTGAATCTCGGCCTGAACGCCCTGCTTGTCAACTAACAATGCTTGTCATCTAACAAGGAGACCCGAATTATCACAGACGCTGCTTCGAACTTGCAGATGTGTCCGAATCAACAGAAGAAAGTTTGTAGGTACCACTCTGTGCGGAGATTAACATGTCTTTTATCCGCTAAATATGCGGAGATTAATGGCCGATTACCAAACGGGTGCCTATATTAACCGCATATTATGCGGAGATTAAGGCTTAACACGTCAAGCAACAGGATCCACGATGTACATCTGGGAATCATCAAATTGGCCAGTATTCAGTCTCGATGAATCCTCCATCGTTGATCTACTGAAGGAGGTATACCATAGACGGGGCATGCTGTTGGGGCGAATGCAGGCACTGGGGTTTCCGCTTCGTCAGCAGGCCAGCCTGTCGATTCTGTCGCAGGAGATCCAGAAGACATCTGAGATCGAAGGCGAGTCGCTGAATCTGGCAGCTGTCCGCTCTTCGCTTGGTCGTCGGCTTGACATCGACGCGGGCGCACCGGTTGCTGGCGATGCAGCCACAGACGGTATCGTCGACCTGCTAGCCGATGCCACGCAGCGATACGCTGATCCTCTCACGGTTGAACGCATGTTTTCCTGGCACCGATCTCTATTTCCGGAAGGCAGAAGTGGCCTCTCGAGGATACAAACGGGTGCCTGGCGCAGAGCCGATCGTGATCCGATGCAGGTAGTTTCAGGGCCGCTCGGTAGGGAAACGGTGCACTACGAGGCCCCTCCTGCTGGCCGCATTCCGGCAGAAATCGATCGGTTTCTGACATGGTATCATGCGCAGGAATTCAACGATGCGATCATACATGCCCTGTTGGCGCATCTTTGGTTCGTGACGATCCATCCATTTGAGGATGGTAATGGGCGCATCGGCCGGGCCATTCTCGAAATGTCGATGGCGCGCGCAGAAGAGAGCAGTCTCCGGTTTTTCAGTCTGTCTCATCAGATCGAAAAAGAACGAGCGTCTTATTACCGAATTCTGAAGCGCACTCAACGCGGTGATGCATCCACGCTGGAGTACATCGTCTGGTTTTTGAAATGCCTCCTGCGTTCGTTCGACGGATCCCGCGAAATTCTCAACACGCTACTGCTGAGAGCCCGGTTCTGGCAGCGTTATGCCTCGGAAGCACTCAGCGAGCGACAGATCCTGATGATCAATCGGCTTCTGGATGATTTTCAGGGCAAGATGACGTCCTCAAAGTGGGCCGAAATGACAAAAGTATCCCAGGACACCGCTCATCGCGATATCAAAGACCTGCTCGACCGTGGCATTCTGGTCAAGAATCCCGCCGGCGGTCGAAGCACCAGCTACTCGATTGTTGATCCTGAATGACGTGGGGGGCCTCGCAGGAGCGGGTGATCTCTGGCGCTGAGAAGGCACTGTTCTTATTCCGTACGTCATTGTGTATTCCGGCGTAACCGGCCGGGCAATTTTTGTCAGTTGTCTGGATTTCGATCAGTCGTGATCCCTTGGAAAGTGTTCGTTTTTCACAATATCATTTATGTGTGAACATATTTCATCACTAGTGAACGTTTTTCATTGCTTCGAGACACGTCTGTGATTATATTTCATAAAATTACTCTTCAGTGAACGTATTTCATATTTGGTGAACCTTTTTCACAACAGACTGCCCCCAGAGCCTGCGGATCCAGCCGGGTACGCGGTACTGATCGATCAATATCACCTTCAGGTACCGCTACCCTATCAACTTGCAGCGATCGCGGAAAGGCATTCCCCGAAATCGACACCGGAGTGGCAGTTGCTGACGCCGAGGCACAGACCAGACGACTCATTGTCCGGGCATTTAGTATTTGCCCTCAAATGGGAAGGCGTACGCCTGTCCGTACTAAATGCGCTATTTGGTTCGCTGGAGGCCGATCTAATAGAAAAGATCATCCAAGAAAAACCAACCAGCAGATACGGCAGGAGGATCTGGTTCTTATACGAATGGCTCACAGATACAAAATTGGATATTCCCGACCTGGGAAAAGTGAAGGCTGTTCCTATTCTGGACGCTTCACAACAATTCGGGATTAATAACGGCACCTTGTCTGCTCGACATCGCGTCATCAACAACCTCCCGGGAACGAGGGCTTTCTGTCCACTTGTATGGAAATCACGGACGCTGGAATCGTTCATTGAACAGAACCTGAAACTGAGGGCCTCCGAGTTTCTCGGTGAAGTTCATCCGGATGTCTTAACACGCGCAGCTGCTTTTCTGCTATCAGGAGATAGCAAAGCATCTTTCCAAATTGAAGGCGAAAACCCGTCGAAAGATCGAACGCAACGATGGGGCAATGCAATCGAAATGGCAGGTTCTGTCGAAATGAAAATTTCGGAGTTGGAACGACTGCAGACAATTGTAATCTCAGACGACAGGTTTGTCAAATTGGGACTCCGTACGGAGGGTAGTTTTATAGGGCAGCACGATCGCTCGACGGGCGAACCGATTCCAGAACATATCTGCGCCCGGGTGAAGGATTTGCGATTCCTGTTAGATGGCGTGATGGACTACGTGAACCGGTCTCTCAACGGGGGGGTCGATCCAGTCGTAGTAGCTGCGGCTGCAGCATTCGGTTTTGTGTTCATACATCCATTTGTAGACGGAAACGGTCGAATTCATCGCTGGCTGATTCATCACATTCTCGCCAAGGGCGAATTTTATCCCAAACAAATAGTATTCCCCGTTAGCGCTGTAATGTATAGGAGGATACACGAATACAAAATGGTACTCGAAGCCTTTTCGAAACACGTATTTCCGTTTATCGAGTGGATAGCTACTGAAAATAATAATGTCGACGTGCAAAATGAGACCAGGCGTCTATATAGTTACTTCGACGCGACAAAGCAGTCCGAATTCCTCTTCGAATGTGTACAGGAGACGATCACGAACGATTTGCCAGGCGAAGTGGCGTATTTAGATGCCTACCGCCTGTTCGGTGACGGTATCCGGCAACTTTTTGATATGACAGAGACGACCGTGCATCTTTTACATAGATTTTTGGGACAGAACGGTGGAAAGCTGTCGAATAGAGCCCGTACGAAAGAATTTGAATCACTCTCGGACGCCGAGGCAGCTAAGATCGAGCTGTTATTCTCGAATTGTTTTGAAGGGGTGCCAACAGGCGTCATGCCGAATTAATGTCTTCCCCGTCGAGGTGGGGGTCGCGTGACCTTACTCCGCTCATCCTGAGCAAGACGAGGCCGACGGGTAAGACTCCGAATATCCCGAGGCGGCCGGTTCTAGAAGCCGTCCAGTTCGATGTTGAATTCGGATGCTGGCTGATCTACCATGGATTGACACTTGCACTCTGCTGCACCTGGAATCCAGCACCCAGCACACCGCACCGAGTACCCGGCACACAGCACCCCAGAACAAAAGCTCATGAACAGACTCATCAGTCTTCTTTTATTTGCAGCTCTCTTGAGTGGCTGCGGCGCTGAAGTATCGCCGCCCACGGATTCGCCAGACATGCAATCACCCTTCACGGGTAACCCCTGGCCCGAAATACGAGCAGAAAGGATAGCCACACTGCTTCCCGCGGCGATGCATGACAATGAAATTGACGCGTGGATATTAATTTGTAGGGAAAACAATAATGATCCACTCGCAGACCATGTCGGCTGTGAAAACGCAGGCGGCACCGCTGCATTTATGTTTTTCCTTGAAGGTGACGACCTGACGTCCATCGCAGTTTCTCCATCTGGCGAGGCTACGTCTCTTGCCGAGAAGGAAATGATGGATGAAGTCATTGAGATTGCCAGAGGTACGGGCATGTGGGGAACGGTCGAATCTCAATTCGAACGATTCTCCCCACGGGCGATTGCCATCAATACCGGCCGATCGCCGATTGCAGATGGTCTCTCCCACACGCAGTATGCCTCCATGATGGATGGATTGTCAACGAAGTGGACATCCAGAATGAAATCGGCCGAGCCGATGATCAGAAGCTGGTTGTCTGTAAAGCTCCCGCAGGAAATTGCCATTATGAGTCTGGCTGCAGAAATCACGGCTCAGTGGGAAGTCGAGGCGTACGCGGCCGCAGTGGGTGGTGTAACAACCGACCGGGATATCGCAGACTTCCTGGAAGCGAAGATGGCCGAAATGGGAGTTGGAGATGGATGGGCTGCCGAGCAGAACCCGGCCGTGAATTCAGGAAGAGACCGAGGTCATTCGCACCCTACGAATCGGACGATTCAGCCGGGAGACTTCATTCAGATAGACTTTGGAATTCGTGTCCATGACAGGTGGGTGACGGATATTCAACGCTTTGCGTATGTACTGGCGCCGGGCGAGACCGAAGCGCCCGCAGATGCCCTTGCAAAGTGGGAAGCAGCACGTTCGGGAAGTCGTGCGGCGTTTGCGGCCATGAAGCCCGGCGCCACAGGAAACGAAGTGGACCGAGCTCAACGAGTGATCCTCGAAGAAAACGGAAGTTTACCCATTATGTGGGGCACCGGACACCCCGTAGGGTACTGGGCGCACGACAGCGGCCCGGGCTTGAGTGGTGGACGGCTTGGGCAAGAGCTCTCTATGCGGCCCACGCAGGTGTTAAAGCCAGGCATGACGTTCGCCTTTGATGGTTTTCACTCCTGGGCGCTCACTGATTCCACAACAAAAACGCTTTCTGTGGAAGAAATGGCGGTCATTACCGAAGACGGAGCCCTTTGGATGACGCCGCCTCAGGAAGACTTAATCCTGATCCACTCCAAGTAGATCTATCATCGAGCGACCTGATGCAACCTACTGCAGCCGATTGCAGCGAAAAGACATTTTCGTCTCCGAACAACTCGAACCGGCGCAGAATCCCAGCCATTCCAACCAGCACCGCCACCCTACCTAGGGTTCGTTGCCCAGACGGTGGCGTCCGTCACAAATCCTCGGTCTTCCATCTTCAGAACATCGACGATCAGGCCACCGATGTCGTTCGCTTGCAACTTCGACGGGTTGTCGTCCTGAGGTCCGTATCCTGCCCGCGTGGCAAACTCCGTAATCACCTCGCTCGGATTGATCTGAATCACGCGGACGTTGTATTTTCTCAACTCCGCTCGCCAGCACTCTGTCATTCCGCGGAGAGCAAATTTGGAGGCGACATATGCCGTTCCGCCTGGAAAGCCCCGGTTGGCAGATGTGGACGCAATATTTACAATGTTTCCGTACTCCTCGCGGGCAAAATGGCGGGCGGATTCGCGCGCGACGAGCATCGCGCCGAGCACATTCGTCTCCCATACCTGGCGAAAGTCAGCAGCCGACTGTTCAAGCAAAGGAGCAAACGTCCCGATGCCGGCATTGTTAATTACAACATTGTAACCGCCCAGCGCCTGGACGACGCTGGCAATCAGCTTTTCGACTTCAGCCTCGTCAGTTACATCTGTTTGGATCGCAGTGCAGCCCGTTTGCGCAGCGGCTTCCTCAAGCCGCGACTGATTCCTTCCACAGATCGCAACCGCGGCTCCTGCTTCAGAGAGGAGGCGGGCAGTCGCCAGGCCGATTCCTGAACTGCCTCCGGTCACGAGGACTTTTGCTTGTTCTAATTTCATTCAAGTAGTGTGATAAGAAGTGAGTGCTAACAATAATTGAACGAAAATAGCGGCTGTAGCTAATATTGTCATTGTCTTTCTGCGCGCTCAGGTACGAGTAACGGGCTGCGTACATAACGGCCCGACAGTGTGACGACAGCGTAACGACATCGCGTTCAACCACCCCCCTCACTCATAAGCAATCGCCATCAGCGGGTCGCCTTCGTTCATCGCAAGCGACGTCACGAGAAACAGGATTTCTCCAGTAGCTGGCGAGATCGCTGTTTGCAGGCGCTTGCCAAAGATGTCGGATATGTGGCCAAGTTCCTGTCCGGCTTGCACCATCTCTCCCACCTTGACGTCGGGGTAGAAAAGACCGGTATGCTCGGCGCTCAGCCAATTCCAGCCACCTAAAACTTGCGGCTGTTCTCCCGGATCATCGATGCCGTCGTACATCTCGAAATGCGCCATCACGCGCCGGACGCCGGACTCTAGTATCCAGACTTCATCTTCGTTCCAGACGCCCTGGCCACCAGCTTCGGTCAAGAGCGCTGGCACACCAGCTCTCGCGGCCGCCGCGTACGTGGTACCGGCAAGACCGCCCACATCTCTTTTTCCAGAACAGCGCGAATGCCGTACGACATGGCCATTTCCTTGGCCTTGTCATCCACAGCAGTATCACCCGTAATATTATAGGACACAAAGGGAATAAGCGCCTCAATCATGTCCCCCCCGTGCATGTCGATGTAATAATCGCCGGCAGTAATAATATTATTAAACAGCCAATCGGCCCACGCCCTGGTGTACGTCCCCTCGGGATCCCCCGGAAACTGCCGGTTCAAATTCAACCCGTCGACCGGCGTGATGTAAATGCTCCGGGCCCGAAACGCAATCGGATTCGCGGACGGTACGATGACCATCTTCCCGGAGAGTTTCCCGGGATCGATTGACCTGCCCAGACGAGCCGCAGCCTCAACACACGGATACTCGCCTCCGTGAATACCAGCGGTTACAACAAGCGTCGGGCCGCCCGAAGCACCATTAATAAGGAATATTGGGAGATCGGTATCGTGGCCCTTAATAGTGATCGTCTTTATCGTTGCCAGCTTCTCCCCTGGAGCAACATTGAATCCAGCAACACTAAGCCCGGCTACCGTTAGGTCTGAATCAGTCATGTGTCCGTATATGGTTTGGTATTTCCGTTCTGATCTCTCAAGCTTCGTCGGCGCTTTTGATAGAATCAGCCTTCGCGAAAAAAGGCCCCCACTTCTCTTCGGGTGAGGCCGGCGTCAGGTAACTCACGGCAACAAGCAATCCCACCGAAACAAGAACGGCCGGAATAACAATGTAGTCGCTGCTGGCGAAGTCGAATAGTGTACCGCCAACACTCAGCTCGAAACTTAATCCCGCTCTGTTCAGAATCATCAGGCTTATAATCGTTGTCAGGCCTCCTGCGATGCACGCGACGCCGCCCTGAGGGGTCACGCGTTTCCAGAAAAACGCCGCCATCAGGACCGGTGTCAGCGTTGCCCCCACCAGAGAATAGGCATACAGCGCCATCGACAGAACCGTATCAAACTGCGTCAACAAGATCAATCCAATCCCTCCAAGCACAACAATAGAGATCCGCTGCAGACGGAGCCTATTGGCATCGGTGCTGTTCGGGTTGATGAATCGCTGATAGATGTCGCGGGTGATATTGGTCGACGGAACCAGCAACATTGTACTACCGCTCGAGAGCACAATGGCGATAGCAGCCGCCAATAAAACCGCACCGCCAATTGCCGGTAGTCCGTTACGCGCGACAAATAGAATAACGGTTTCTGAGGCCGCTCGGCCGAGTATGGACGTCTCAGACATCAAATCAGGATAGATAGATCGACCGGCAATCGCTACAAGGGCAAACGCCGTCTCGATGACCATGATGCCTACGACCATCCCAACGACTGCTTTGCGCGCAGCGCCAGCGCTCTTGGCAGAAAAGAACTTCTGATACATGCCGCTCTCCCCGAAAAGCAACAGAAATGTCGGGAGCGCCACCCCCACTACCCACAGGATATTGTGCCCCCCCATTGGACTCAGTAATTCCGGCGGCAACGAACCATACACCGCATCAATGCCTCCATTTGAAAACACCAGGTATGGAAGGGCAAACAATATGCCCAGCGCGATGACCACGCCGTTGATGATATCAACAGATACGATGGACACCATCCCTGCGACAGCCGTGAAGAGAATGATGGTGGCCGCTGTAATAAACATGCCCTGTGTCGGAGAAATCGCGCCGTCGGTTACTATGTTCAGGATCCAACCGCCCCCACGGTGCGTATTCCGGTCGAACGCAGCCACCGATTCCAGTTGAATGCAGCCACCCGTTCCGGCCTGAACGCAGCCACCGATTCCGGACGAATGCAGCCGCCTGTTCCGGCCTGAACGCAGCCACTTTTGAACTTGCGACCGGATTGGGTGGTCGCATTCTGCCGGAATGTCAGACCAGAGCTTTTTGCGTGGGACAATAAACTGGGCGGTCGTCGTTCCTCTTCCTCCAATTCACTTATTGCGAGGAGGTATCCATGCCCGCACACCGGTTGTCTATGCACAAGATCAAAGACGTTCTTCGAATGCACTTCCAGCTCCAACTGAGCCGTCGTCAAATTGCCCGGGCTCTGTCCGTGTCCCGCGCAGGG
>JACZYD010000012.1 GCA_022571255.1 Bacteroidota bacterium | reverse complement strand
CTCGGCGTCCCGACTCCAGCGCGTGCCTGGCCGTCTACGATCAATCCAATAACCTTGTTGTCCTTCTTCAGGCGGCCATTTTCGTCCACCGAGCAGCCGTCTGTGGAAATCACGTTTTCGAATGGTGCATACACGTCGGTCGTGATCTCGAAGGCGCCGAATCTGCGCATGAATTCTAGCGGGGTAAGACCTTTTTTCGCGGCCGCCTCCGGCAGTCCAGGCACGGAGTTTTCGAAAATCCACCTGTAATACTCTTCCACCGTAATGATTTCACCTTCACGGTAAGGGCTTTTGAAATGTTTCCGAATCCCGAGACTGCCGTCCGGGTCCATCTGAACGGATAATTCGATCCAAAATTCGTTTTCCTCCCAAACCTCGCCCGGATTACTCTCGTAGGTAAACTGAACGGGTATCCCGAGCCTTTCCCGGGCAATACGCTGAACAGGTTGACGAAAGGCTATCCATTGTCCTGCATGTGTTTCCTGACTCATCAGATCGTGCCGTTCGCCGGCGTGACCCATCGGTAATACATAGTCTGCGAACCAGGCCGACTCGTTCCATGTTGGAGTGAGCGCTACATGAAAGCGTATTTTTTCTTCGTCCTGCAGGGCTTTCATCCACATGAACCCGTCGGGATTGATCCAGAGCGGGTTATACACCCGCGTGAAATACACGTCGATGTCTCCTCGGCCTTCTTCAAGGAAATGCGGCAGCAGGAAGCTCATTTCATAATGCGCCAATGGCCACTCCAGAGGAAGGTTCAACTCATTCCAGGCGTTGAACGCCGGGGGCTGGTCGAAGGGTTTTGGAACAAACTTATTCCACGAATTTCCTGATGTACCCCCGCGCGTTCCGACGCTGCCGGTCAAGACATTGAGAAAAAACAGACATCGGGCCACCTGCCATCCACCCAGATTCCCAATAGACGCCGACCTCCACGTATGGGCGGACAATCGACCGTCCGAATCGGCAATAATCTCCGCCGCTTCCCGAATACGCTCGATGGGGACCTGCGTCTCCTCCGCGGCGCGCTCAAAGGTAAACTCGGCATACAGAACCTTGAGTAATTCGTGGAAAAGTTCAAATTCCTCCTTATCCGACGCCAGATCGAACGAATTTTCAAAAAACAGCCTGCGCACACGATCTTTGATCCGATCCCACTGGCCGTCCACCGGCAGCGCAAAAGAAACATCCCCAAAACGACCATCCCGAAATTGATCGAGTGTCTCGCGCCAGTTTACCCATCGCCTTACAAAATCCCGGTCGTACAGATCATTCTGGATGAGATGGTTGGCCACGGCGAGTAAAAAGGTGGCCTCGCTGCCCGGCCAGGTGGGTAGCCACACGTCGCTTTTAGAAGCCGTGTTGCTGAGCCTCGGATCCAGCGTGATGATCCGTGCACCTTTCTTCTTCGCCTCCATGATCCTCTGGGCGTGCGGATTAAAATAGTGGCCCGTCTCGAGGTGACTTGAGATGAGTAGAATGACGCGAGCGTTTGCATAGTCCGGACTGGGACGATCAAAACCGCCCCAGAAGGCATAACCCGCGCGGGCTCCTCCGGAGCAGATATTCGTGTGGCTGTTATGCCCGTCAACGCCCCAGGCCTGAATGCACCGATTGGTGAAACCGTCCTCTCCGGGGCGTCCAACGTGATACATGATTCCGTCTCTGCGCTTCTTCCGGCTCTCACGCATCCTCGCGGCGATATCCGCAAGCGCCTCGTCCCACGTAATGCGTTTCCATTTTCCTTCGCCCCTTTTGCCGACGCGTTTCAGCGGGTATAAAATGCGTTCCGGGTCGTATACCTGATTGATGGTCGCCGGGCCTTTGGCACAATTTCTACCCCGGCTTCCCGGATGGGCCGGATTGCCTTCAAATTTTTTGATCTCCAGAGTCTTTCGATCCACATAAGCGAGAAGTCCGCAGCCACTTTCGCAGTTAAAACAGACGGTCGGCACAAGCGTGTAGTGCCTCGCTACTTTACGGGGCCATTGTTTGCCATCCCATTCCACCCAGTCGTCCCATTTATCCTCGGGCGGATACTGACTCATTCGGCCGTCTTCTTGCAAAACCGTGGTCATCTCCACTTTCTCCGGAGTCCTGTCGGACTCGGCAAATTCAGGGAGTCCGAACGGTTTCTCGTTCAATTCTGTCTGCTCCAAATCTTGCTGCTTCAAATCGTCCGGCTTTAAATCTGGCTGCTTCAAATCAAATGTCCTCCTCCGGCGGCGTACTTTTCATGAACTCTCAGCTGTTGGGGATATCCTGCGGGGCCAAGACAAAAACATATTCATACAGATACAGCCCGATCAATGTGCACGCGCCTGCAGCAACCGCAGCCGGGAAACCCGAAACGTACAACAGCGCAAGGGGAATCACGTGACCCAGCACAATGCTGCCCATCCAGAATTTCTTGGAATATGTCCCGTGTGTGATCAATCGGGCAGCCGCCGCAGCCGTCTCTGATGCATGCGACATACCAAATTCACCAATCAGCGTCACCATCAGATCGACCACAAGGGAAACGACAAAAACCTTCGTCGACAACGCCACGAACGTCGCGTCGAGCGTCACGACAAGGCCCAGCAGGGGAACTGTTGCCGCACCAGCCATTACGGCCTGCACTACGAGATGAATCGGGAGAAGCGGCGACTGCCATAGATCACGTCCTACTGCCTGTCCAAAGAGAAACGCCGTATATACGGCCGTTCCGAATGCCAGAGGCAATCCAAGCCATAAAACCGCGGGTCGAATCGCCTCTGCGAGTCCCGATGGAATCCAACCCACAGCCTGGGCCATTTCAATCATCCACCACACTGCCACGAGTGTGCTGAATCCGACAAGGATGTACGCGCCACGAACCAGCCATGACTTCCATTGTGGCCTGAGCAGGATGCGCAGAAATCTCTCGGGGCGCTCGAGGTCAAGTACCAGCAATCCTGTTGTCGCCATGAGCAATATCACGGCCGTCAGACCAACCGCCAGCACCGTAGGCACGTGAAACGTCACCTCTCCCAGAAGAGCGGCCGTCGCAAATATCATAAACAGGCCGGACGCGATTCCTTTTGTGACCAGATACGCCGGCACCTGCCAGTGCCAAGGTACTTTGTGCTGCGCATTGTAAACAACCTGTGTCATCTGTTCGGCCATGCGGCCCTTCCCGATCATGATGGGTCTGACGCCCCGGGTATCACCATTGTTCGTGGAGGCGTCATGGCTGTGCAACGGGATCACATCGGCCCAGGCAAAAGAGTCGGGGGTTCTTTCGACTGCCGTCGGATGCATCGCCGCATCATCGCCACCGATATAGAACAACTTGGGAACAGTACCCTTCTCCGGTTTGCGAACGGTAACATTGTTTTCCGCAATTTTCCGGGCAATCTCGGTCGTAGGATCGTCCAGATCGCCCGCCAGAATTGAGTGCTCCGGACAGACGACCACACACGCCGGCTCCAATCCGATGTCCACGCGATGTGCGCAGTAATGACATTTTGCCGCCGTCCCGGAATCCGGGTCAATGTATATGGCGTCATAAGGACAGGCCTGCATACACGCTTTGCACCCAATGCACAGATCGGGGTCAAACTCTACGATCCCATCTTCTCGTTGATACATGGCCGTCACCGGACATATTTGCACGCACGGAGGATTATCGCAGTGATTGCACCGAGTTACCTGAAAATTTCTTCGAACATTTGGATACAGACCGGTTTCGACACTTTTTACCCATGTTCGCTGAACCCCGAGCGGAACTTCGTTTTCACTTTTGCAGGCAGTAGAACAGGCATGACAACCGATACAGCTGTCATTGTCGATTAAAAAACCGTAATTCATTCGCAGTGGCTAATAACCAAGGTCTTCCGGACGGTTTACATTGAGCAATTCTCTCGTGGGAAAACAAACGCGGTCAATACTGCGTGGTCCGACCTCTTCAGTGACGAGGTTCAGAAGGCGGATAACACCCAGTTCGTTCCTGTGGAGAGCGGCGCCAATATAGGGTAGAAGTCGCCGGCTGTAACATGCGGCCAGTGGTTGTGAACGGTCAGCATCGTCTACAGCAATCACGGCGAAACATTGCTGCTGCGTGTGATCGACCTGCGTTTTTTTAATCAACGCACGGAGTGAAGCCACGCTTACGCGAGGCAAGTCGGTGGCCAGAACCAGAAGCCAGTCCGTACTCAGAGTGCTCATCGTGGAGTATATTCCACCCAGCGGCCCCTGGTTCGGGACCAAGTCCGTAATCAAGAGGTTCTCGGACAGAGCTGGTTCATTCTCTGCCAGATGGTCGTTGAATTCTTTCAGCAAAAAACCAGCATCAACCGAGAGGTAAACATCCTTTGTTACATCGGAAAGTGTTTCATAAGCATGAATCAAGAGAGATTTCCCTCTGAACTTGGCGAGTCGTTTATCCGATCCAAAACGTCTGGACGATCCTCCTGCCAGCACAACGCCTGCAACTGATGGTTCGCGGTAGCTCATTCAGACAAAAGGATTAACAATTGTTGTCGCCATGTTTTATTTCTACGCTGATAATAAAAAAGAACTCACCCGGGACGGCGAATGGGTTCTCCTGCGAACGAAAAGGTTTTTTGCCGATCTCCGGTCGGCGGAAGAAAAGGACCATAATCGAATCCTGGTTGTCGAAACAGACGCATTACCGAACACCAGCAGCGGAACGAAAATCGGTTCGGAGAGCCTCCATGCATTGCTGGATGGGGAGGTTACGAAAACCATTCCCGTACCTCTCGAGGCGATCCGAAATCTGTCTCCATATCTGCCTCCCTCGGAAATCGTCGCCGGCGGCGGAATAATCACACGCTTGAAAAAAGGTAAGCTACAGGTTCTCGTTATTTTCCGCCGCGGAGTGTGGGACCTTCCAAAAGGAAAGCTGGACAAGGGTGAAACCATTGAGGAATGTGCCTTGCGCGAGATCAGAGAAGAAACAGGCATCATTAATGTATCCATTGTACAGCCGCTGAATGTAACCGTGCACGTCTACGCAGAAGACAAGCGATTCCGGGTTAAAACCACGCACTGGTTCGAGATGCTTACATCAGACAACACATTTGCGCCAGAGGAAAGGGAGGGTATTAAAAAAGTGCGCTGGATGGACTGGAAAAAAGCAGAAAAAAAGCTCGGATACAAAGTGCTCCGCTCCATGCTCAACAAATCTCGCCAGCTTGTCGCCGTAAGCGAGGAGGACTGACGGCAAGAACCCCCCGGCATTTGCGGGCGGCCTCCCGGTCGCAACACGTAAATGGCTTCCAGTTCTGATTACTACTCTCGCTTATTGTCCCACAAGGAACACGGCGTTTCCCAGCAACTGCCTGCCGGAATACCAGAAACCTCGAAACAGGGGATCGTCTACAATGTAGACCACCGTGCCCGATCCCATATTCTGGACCCCGAATGCCAGGCTTCGATCCAGCTTCTCGACAACTTTGTGGCCAACCTGCCCGCTTACATGGGCGCTTTTCTTCAGCACACCTACATTCCAGTTTCCGGATCCCTCAAGATAAGACGGCACGGCTGCCCCTCGTTTCAAAACAAACGATTCGTCTTCAAATCCAAAACCGAGAGGGTGGGAATTGTCTACTGACACCCTGTAAATCGCTCCGGGCACGTCGTCTTCTACGCCTTCCCGGCGCCGATCCGCGTAACGTCGAAGTAATTTTTTGTCTTCTTTTGCCTCTTCCTCTTCCGTTTTGTCGGACTCCTTATTGTCGTCCTCTTTTTTGTCGTCCCCATCTTTGTCTTCGCCCGACGATTTGTCCTCCTCCTTCTTTTTCTGCTTCAGAGCAAACCCTTCTTTGCCCGCCAGGAACGCACCGGCGCTCCCTATGGCAATCAGCCGACCACCTTTGCTGATCCAGGCTCTTACTTTTTTCAGCGTCTCATCAGAAAGAATACTCCCGTATGATCCACCCGGAAGAACCAGTACCTCATATTTGTTCAGATCAAGGGAGGCAAACGAAGAGGCCAGAATCATGGTCACAGGATATTCAATCTGCTGATCGAAATAGTGCCAGATCTCGCCCGTCCCACTCGACGAGACCGGTGCCCCCCTGAGAACCGCCACTTTCGGAGGTTTGATATAGTTGACATCGCCAGATCCGAAATCAGAACCGGAATCGACGAAACCCGTACGGACACCTGTCACCTGTTCGTGGTATTTCTGAGCCAGCGCGGAGATCATTTCATGCAATCTGTCGCTGTGTTTTTCATTGCCCGTTCGCGTAATAATCAATGTGCCGGCGGCGTAACTCGCACCTTCTATCGTAAACGGCTTTTCTGCAAAACGAACGCGTATTTCGGCCCGCAAAAGAGCCGACAGAAAACGTACGTCCGCTGCGTCTCTCCAGCGTACCAGATATGCATACGGCCTGTCGGAAGCCGATGCCAGTTGACCTGACGCGGTCGCGGAAGCCGTGTCTGTCGAAATCCTTGAATCGGTTGCATACGCATTCACATCGTACACATACGGCAGTGACCAGGCCGTAATATCATACGTCACAGAGTCAGAAATGGCTGTTTCGGGTTCAAAAAGGACACTCAGCAGGGTTGACCGCGGCTGGTGCGCCTCGATTACGAGGTCGCCGGGGTCGACGCTGAATTCCACATTCTCGCCAGTCCGGTACGAAAACCCACTGGCCTTTCGTGATTCAGAAACGCTCCCATGGCGTATCCCTAATAGATCCAAGTGGGCCTGAAGGGCGGCCACTCGCTGCCCGCCCGCGTCCCGCTTGATGATGTACGTCGCGTAATCCCCCGCCGGTTCGTTCTGCGCCTGATCAAAATAGGTTTGGAACTCGGCCACGACTCGGTCTCTGTGAACAGACGCCATCTCGACGGTCGAAAGACCCGTTGTGTAATGATGCGCAATCCGGTCTGCAAGCGTCAGCGTATCTCCCAGCGCAGTGGTAATTCCGAGCCCCGCTCGTCCGCCACCACCCTGTTCATAGGTCATCCCGACAGCGCCGTTATATGTCGGAAAAGTATCACCATACCCGGGATAAAACAGGTCAAAGACTTGCTTCGTGAAATAGAGCCAGCCATTTTCATCGAAATACCGCGCGTGGTTTCTCCCGATAATGGTTTGAAATTCACGCTGCCAGGGCGTAATCACTTCATGAAAAGGCTCTGCTCCCGGCGCAAAATAATAGGGCGAGTTGACACTCTGTTCGTGAAAATCTACATGAACATGGGGCATCCATTCCTGATAAAGGGCAACACGGGCTCGACTCTCCTGCTGAGTAAGCCACACCCAGTCCCGGTTCAGGTCAAAATAATAGTGGTTTGTTCTGCCTCCGGGAAATGGCTCTCGGTGTTCGATGGCATCCGGATTGACGTTTCGCGCAGTACCTACCATCTGATTATACCAGTTTACATACCGGTCTCGACCATCCGGGTTGATCATCGGATCGATGATTACAACCGTATTCTCGAGCCACTGCTGAGCGGTGCTGTTCGAGGAATCCGCGAGTTTGAATAAAGTGGCCATCGCCGCCTCGGAGCTCACCGCTTCATTACCATGTACATTGTAACTCAGCCAGACAATCGATACCGGACTGCCTTCAACCGGACCATCAGCGAGCCCGGCCAGGCGAAGGTTGTCTTCCCTGATTTGAGTCAGCCTCGCAAGATTCGAAGGACTGGATACAAAAACAACCACCAGTTTGCGGCCCTCTGTGGTTTCGCCATACGACAGCATTTCTACTCGCTCTGAATTCTGCGAAACGTGCTCCACATAACGGATGATCTCCGCGTGTCGTGTAAAACGATCCCCGAGTTCATAACCCAGATACTCGGCGGGCGATTTCAGAACCAATGACTGCTCGGCCGAACGTGACCCGGATGTTTGTGTCCCGGCCGATTGGGTCCCGGCCGATTGGGTCCGGGCTGTTTGGGTCCGGGCAATGGGCACGAAAACACTAGCGAGAATCAGCAGAATCGTAGAAATTGGCAGGATCCGTGCCGGAAGACTATCCATGAGAAACTGAAAATGTGATGGTGGGTACGAGAAACTGAATGCGGAAATTAGCTATTCCCTTCGTCTATCTGCAATTATGACACTTTTCGCGCGACGATTTCTTGTTGTTTTCCTTTTTTTCCTGGCGCTTGTTCTCTTCGTCACGATGCGAACGGAAAAGCAACCAGAGCCGGCATCGCGCCTCGATTCAGCTTTTGCATCGGCTTCTGAGACGAATCGAAAACAGAAGGGTCATAAAGAAGGCTACCCGGACCTGTTCGCACAATATCATACGCTGATCAGAACAGCTGACGGCGCGGAAGGTCCCGGATATGGTCAGAATTACCTGATCAAGGAGCTCGAAAAAGCACGTCTTGCGGCAAAAAAATCCTCGGGAGCCATTCCATGGGTCGAGCACGGTCCCGCTAATGTCAGCGGGAGGACTCGCGCCATTGTCGTCGATCCGGGGGATCCCACCAATGAAACCTGGCTGGCAGCTTCCGTTTCCGGTGGAATTTGGAAAACGACAACCGCCGGTGCATCGTGGACCCATCTCACCGAAGACCTGCCCAATCTTGCTTTTGTATCTCTTGTACAGGCACCATCGAATCCGGACATACTGTATGCAGGAACAGGTGAAGGCTTTTTTAATGGAGACGCGGCCATAGGTGCCGGCATTTTCAAAAGCCTAGATCGTGGCCAGTCATGGCAGCAACTTGCCTCCACGGCCGAAGATTTTAATTTCCGTTATGTCAACAGGTTGATTATTTCTCCGACCGACCCTGATCTGGTAGTTGCAGCCACGCGGTCCGGTATTCTGCGCACCACAAATGGCGGGCAATCGTGGACACGGTTTTATGACGCGGTCTCGTCCGTTGGAAGTCTTCAGATCGTGGCGCACCCTGCAGCCTTCGAAAAAATGTATGCCACGGATGGGGCTGTCGGTGTTATACGCTCTTTCGATTCGGGCCAGACCTGGGCTCCTTCCTCGGTCGGACTCGACGGACTGGAGGGATTCGATGACGGACTCGTTTCTGTCGTCCCGCGTGTAGAACTTGCCATTGCACCCACGAATCCGAACAAAATATTCGCCATCATTGAGTCTGACAACACGCCCGAACGCATCTTTGTGTCGTCGAACGGGGCCGTACTATGGACGGAAGTCGAGATGGAGAATGGCGCGGCCGCGCCAGACATTGCAGGACCCCAGGGATGGTATAATCTCTCCATCGCCGGTCATCCCCAGGACGAGAACATTCTTTTTGTGGGCGGCTTAAATATTTACCGCGTCACCTTGACAGGCAACGAACCCGGCGGGGCGTTGACCTCGCTGGATGAAGAGGGAACAAAGGCCTTCCTCTCCTTTGTCACATTCGGAACGGCCACCCACTTCGACGGTCGTATGAGGACAGGTCTCACCGAAGAAGGAAGCCAGACCACAGCGTCCGATTTCGTAGCTGTCGAAGTCCGGTACGGTCCGGGTAAGACCCAGAAAGCACATCGCTTTATTCCACCCGATGGTCCCGGGATTCCGTTTGCTGATTACCCGTACGCCGATTACGTGGACGTACCCTTCGAGGTATGGGATATTACGAACAATCGCCAACTCATGGTTTCGTTCCGAGATCGGCTCGCGGATGGTGAATATGATCTCATACCACGCGATGATAATAATCTCGGGCGCGAGTACTTATTGATTCACACACTCGACTACAACGCGGTCAGTCCAGAGCCGAACATAGCCGTCAACGGCGGGGCACGGCATAAATTGTTATACTTTTTCTGGCCCATCGGCGCTGATGAGACCGTGTGGGACCCGGACAATCTGCCGCTGTCAACGCTCAGGATCAACTTTGAAAGTACGGTTGTGCCTCGCCGGCAAATGCAGCAGATTTCAGTGGGCTCGAGCGTACACGTCGATCAGCATATTTTGCTGCCTTTTGTTGACAACGGGTCGGGCAACGTTTCACTGATTACCGGCAACGACGGTGGGGTTTTCCTCTCAAAAGATGCCGGCGCAACATGGGAGTTACAGGGCAGGGGATATAACACGACTCAGTTCTACGGAGTCGACAAGGCGCCGGGGTTTGATAGATATTTTGGAGGTACACAGGATAACGGCTCCTGGATCTCGACGGTCAACCCGTCGGCGACCACGATATGGACGCATCGCATTGGCGGAGACGGGTTCGAATCGGCATGGAACCAGCAGGATGGATCTATGCTGCTGGGATCGTCACAATTCAATGCGTTCAGTCGATCGGTAGACGGGGGCAGTAATTTTGTGGACGCAACATCCGGTTTGACGGACGTGGGTCAGGGGAGCGGTCAGTTCATTACGACCTTGGACCGATCAATCGACAATCCGTTTACCGTTTTTACGATTGGAAAATCCGGGGTTTGGAAATCGAAAGACTTCGGCGGAAGCTGGTTACTGCGAGCTATTCCGTCTTCGGATTGGGATTTCGTTTCCAACGCTTCTGGAAAGGTGCGCGTCTCGCTGGCAAATTCGCAGTATGTCTGGGCGGGTTACGAGATGGATCCCGAGCTCAATGGCCCTCCGGACGAACTGGGTAAAATCCATGTCTCCAGTGATTTCGGAGACACCTTCAGCCCCGTACCCACACCCGCGTCCCTGGCGCAGGGGCGGATCTCCGGCCTGGCCACGCATCCCACACAGGATCAGACCGCATTTGTTTTGTTTTCTGTCGCACGAGCGCCCAAGATTCTTCGTACCCAGGATCTCGGACAGACCTGGGAGGATTTATCAGGATTCGCGGGTTCCGCCGGCCCGAGCACGAACGGTTTCCCGGACGTTGCTGTGTATGATCTTCTCGTCATACCAGAAAGGCCGTTTGAAATATGGGCCGGTACCGAAATTGGTCTGTTTATCTCGAAGGACAACGGGGTCAGTTGGTTCATGGCCGATAACGGCCTTCCTTCGGTGTCAATCTGGCAGATCAGAGTGGTCGGCGATCGGGTCATCATTGCTACTCACGGTCGTGGAGTCTGGAGTGTCGACCAGGCCTTATCCGTGGCCGTGGAAGAAGGGCCGGAGCCGACCTCCCTTCCGTCGGCAGTATCTCTCGCGCAGAATTACCCGAATCCGTTCAATCCGCAGACCACGATTTCATTTACACTCTCTGAGACTGAGAGCGTATCGCTGGCTGTTTATGACATTACAGGCAGAAAAATCGCCACGCTGCTCAAGGACAGAATGCCGCCGGGGTCTCATTCGGTAAACTTCGACGCGAGTAATCTGGCCAGTGGAACGTATCTGTACCGGTTGAAAGTCGGAGAAATCACGAAGACCAAAACTATGATTCTAATCAAATAGCCGCCGCGCGACTAAGGCCTGTTATCAGGCCTTAATTCCGTTACCACTCAAGCCGCTCGATCATTACATGCGACCCGGCCGGAGCCTCGGCCAGTCCCTCCGGAAGATGAAGGATGCAGTCGGCGTGCACCATGGAGGTAATCCTGTTTGAAGCCTGATTGCCCGTGATAGAGACCGTCAATTTCGGTCGCCCGGCCGAAACGGCCAGAACGCCTCTGGCGAACGTATAGAGCGCTTCGACTTTGGGCGTATCCATAGTGAGAAGCGCCGGCTCCAGAGGGCGTATCACGTTTGCTCTACCCATCATTTGGGCCAGAAGAGGCCTCACATATTCTTCGAAACAGATCGATGAGCTTACCGGGTTGCCGGGTAATCCAATGACGGGTATATCATTCAAGTATCCGAAGGCAAGAGGTTTCCCTGGACGCTGTCGGACTTTCCAGAACTCCCACCTCGCTCCCATATTGTCCAGTTCGGTGCGCACATAATCGTATTCTCCCATAGAGACGCCGCCGGAAAAAACAATCAGATCCACGTCTTGTGCTTTTGATATTACGCGCCGAATGTCGGCCGGGTTGTCGAGCGCATGAAGAATACGGCATGGGTTGCCTCCCGCAGACAGGGTCTGCGCTGCCAGCGCAGGCCCGTTGGAATTTCTAATCTGGCCCGGACCGGGCTTTTTATGCGGTGCTACGAGCTCATCTCCTGTCGAAATAATGGCAACCCGTGGGGCTGCGCTGACCATCAGCTTCGTAATACCGAGCGTAGCAAACACGCCAATCACAGGAGGCGTGACGACGAGTCCCGATTCCAGGACGAGGTCGCCCTCTATTAATTCCTCACCGGCTCGGCGAATGTGGGCGGATTTTCGCGGCGTCTCATCAATCCAGACTCCTGTATCTCCATCCATCCGCGTTTTTTCGACCGGTACGACAGCATCTGTCCCGTCAGGAACGGGCGCACCCGTCATGATTCGGGCCGCCTGACCACCCTCGATGGTTCCGGTAAATTCGATGCCTGCAGGAATGTCTGCTGCTATCTCAAGGCGGACGGGTGTTTCTGCCGTGTCTGCCCTTCGAACCGCAAATCCATCCATGGCAGAATTGTCGAATGGTGGAACCGTGTCTTGAGAAACAATATGCTGCGCCAGCGTTCTGCCAAGAGCCTGATCAAACGACACGGTCTCGGTTCCTGTACGGACGGCGGATTGTAAAACAATCTGCCTGGCCTCATCAAAAGAAATGAATGTTCGCATGAGAGCGGTCAATGTGATTATTTTCCTGCCACTGCAAGATAAGATCACTTTTTAATGATTCACTTTGACGACAAACGTGCGGTCGGATTTCTGAAACAGCAGGATCTGGATCAAACATTAACCCGGGGGCTTGCGGCCCAGCGTGCTCTTGGAAACGGTACCGGTGCGGGGGCCGAGTGGCTCGGCTGGCGCAATCTCGTGTCTGAACCCAACGACGCCCTCCTTGAACAGATTCAGCGTGTCGCAGATCGTTTGCGACACGAAGCGGATATTATCGTCGTCGTGGGAATCGGTGGTTCTTATCTGGGTGCGCGAGCATTGCTCAGAGCCAGGACTCCTTATTTCCGTCAAGCTGTCGGCACCGCGCACGACGACGCAGAAAGCCTCTTTGAAAAAAACACCCCCTCCTCTTCTCCCGAGATTCTTTTTGCCGGACATCACATGAGCGGCGCGTACATGACAGATCTGTTGGATTATCTGAACGGAAAATCTGTCTATCTCATCGTGATATCGAAAAGTGGCACCACGCTTGAACCAGCGATTGCTTTTCGTTTTTTACGTCAATGGCTGAAGAGTCATTTCGAAGACGTACACAAACGAATCGTCGTGATTACAGACTCAAAAAAGGGCGCTCTTTTTTCTCTTGCTTCCAGCTCCGGATACGAGCGTTTTGTTATTCCTGATGACGTGGGAGGACGTTTTTCTGTGCTTACACCGGTTGGATTATTGCCCGCCGCTTGTGGTGGTATCGATATCCGATCTGTTTTTTATGGAGCCGTGGCAGAATTCAACGACCTGAACAACCTTGAAGAGAATGACTCGCACCGATATGCGTGCTTGCGGCATACACTGCTGAAAACCGGCTATGAAACTGAAGTGCTTGCCCACTTTGAACCCCGGTTGGATTATTTCGCTTCCTGGTTTCAACAACTTTTCGGGGAAAGTGAGGGAAAAAATCATGGGGGCATTTTCCCTGTTGTTGCGGCTTACTCTACGGATTTACACTCTCTTGGTCAATACCTGCAGGACGGTCGACGCACGCTGTTTGAGACCTTTCTGCTGATCGACCCCTCGCATGGCGCCGAGATCCCGTCTGATTCCGAGAATAGGGATGGCCTCAACTATCTCGCCGGTCGATCCTTGGACGTTATCAATGCAAAAGCATATGAGGGAACCTCGCGCGCACACGAGGCAGGCGGCGTTCCAAATATGACGTTGCGAATGGACTCTCTTTCGGAAGAAAATCTCGGGCGCTGCATCTACTTTTTTGAACACGCCGCTTCAATCGGAGGATATCTGGCTGGGGTCAATCCGTTTGACCAACCAGGAGTCGAAGCCTACAAGAAAGAAATGTTCGTCGCCCTGGGACGAGACGCCGCGTAATGGACGGGCCGCGTAATGGACGGGCCACGTAACGACAGGCCGCGTTATGACAGGCTGGACCGTTATCTGTTTCGCAAGAACGAGGCCTTTATTTGAAAAATGAATCCGGTGTGTTCAAATTATTTGCTGAAACGGTTGAAAACTCGTTTAAAGATTGTTTACCGATTTAACCTCCCGCGGATTACCAGAGAGACTGTTGGCAACACGTCGGTTCCACAATTTTCCTCTACAACTTTTTAACATCCCTTCAAAGACAAATCTGGATTTGCTCTTATTCACAATCCAAGGTATGTACGGCCGAGAACCGGTCGCCGTCAACATAGACGATCTTATTATTACTCTTGACCGTTGACCGATTGTGCGCAGTTATAGGAAAGACGTTAATAATTAAGTATTGCACACTCATCAACACCTTCTATTACTATCTACTATTTATAAATCTCTTATAAAAGATAATTAGAGATGTTAAAAACTCTTCTTCTGAGCGAGTTTTCTTTCTCCGGAAATACTACTTGCCTGAAACGCGTTTGGTGCAGTATTAGCCGAGCGTTACCTTTTGATTTCAATCGCTGACACCCATTTAGAAGAAGGCGCATGATCAAGAGAATACTGGTAGCACTTGATTTAGACTCGGATACACCCGTTGCAACGCGGTATGGGATTGAGATTGCAAAACGCCATAATGCCAGGGTTACGGGTCTGGCAGTTGTGGATATGGGAAGTATAGATTCTACAGCAATCGGAGGTGGAATCGGCAGCATGTATTACGCGGAAAAACTCCGTGATAAACTGACCGATGACGCCCGCGACAAAGCCCTCAAACTTACCAAGACATTCGATGACATCTGTAAGGATATCGACCATATAGAACTTGTCGAAGAAGGAGTTCCTTTCGAAAGAATCATAGAAGACATGAAGTTTCATGACCTTCTGATTGTAGGCGATGATCCTCATTTTTTTTACAACCATCCGGATTCCCGCACAGATACGCTGGTGCATGTGGTAGAAAAGACGATCGGACCAACTCTCGTGGTGAAAAAAAAATACCGTAAAGTAGAAACGGTTCTTGTTGCTTACGACGGCACCGATGAATCGGCCCGTGCGCTGCGAAGATTTCTTGTTCTCCAACCGTTCGGAACCGACCTGGATCTGGTTCTGCTGAATGTGCATAAGGGGAACAATGAAGAGTCCATGTTCCGGTTAAGAATGGCTCAATCCTATGCAGAAGCGTATGGTTTCAGAACGGAAGTGGTGAGCATGGAAGATCGCGACCCCGAGAAAGCAATTCTGTCAAAATCCAGTTCTGTTGATGCAGACCTCCTCATAATAGGAGTTCACATTAAAAGAGGATTGACCGGCAAAAAACTGGGTAAAATTACGTCCTTCATGCTTGAACATTCTGAAATACCGGTTTTTATGGATCATTGACGGGGATCCATAGGGAAAAGATTTTAAGCAGCCGAAGGCAGAACTCCACGGGTTTACCCGGGGTATCCATGGATGTATTCTGTTACTCTCGGACAATCCTTCCGCTTTCTATTTTGAATGTTATGGCTCCCTGTTCGGCAGTCAGTAATACGTCGGCTCCTGCCTTTTTCCACCTTGTTACGACAGGCCGGGAAGGATGACCGAAACGATTTTTTCGTCCTGAACTGATGACAGCTGCTGTGCCGCCAGGAATAACCACGCGCTCTACAAAAGGCATAATACTGCTGGTCGCAGATCCGTGATGAGCTACTTTCACTACGTCTGAGACCAATAAGTCTCCGTATCGGGCAATCAAATCGCGTTCTTGCATTCTTTCGGCGTCTCCCGTGAACAACAGAGAAGAATAAGCGGTTCTGAGCAGGACGACAATCGACGAATTGTTGGCTGACTTTGCTCTGGCGAAAGCAACACTGGGCGACAGAAAATATAATTTCATGGAGTGGTCAATGGACAGCACATCTCCTGCTGAAACCAGATTGACGTGAACGCCCTTCGCCCGAGCAGCTTTTCTCCAGTCGGACTCTTTTTCAGGGTCTTCGTCCTGAAAAGCGACAACCACAGAGCGCACAAAACCACTGTTTATAAGTCTTTCAAGACCTCCAATATGATCTATGTGAGCGTGTGAGATGATAACCGGATCAAGATGATCACAACCAAGAGCTTTCGCATGTCGGAGTATAGAGGAGGAACTCGCATAACCGGACCCGGTATCGACGGCAAAACAATTTCCTTGCGAGGACCTTGAAATCGTAGCATCTCCTTGGCCAACATACAAGAAGGTAATAAATGATCCACGCGATTGGAGATGATCGGTTAAAGAGAGCGCCATCACACCCATTGTTGCCCACAACATTTTACTTCGAACAGAGGATCCGCGCATACGATACAGGATAAAAAGGGCCGCGGGCGCCAAGCTGAGGAAAGAAAAGTTTCCCTGGGGAGATTCAAATCCAGAGGCTTCGAGCAGCGGAGACTCAAACAGTGAGGAAGAATAAAAAGCCACCGAAAGCATCAATTCAGATAACACGTCTGTTGCAGATACAAAAAAAGACCAGAGCGGCAAGCGGGCAAAAGAAAAGAGCGTCGAAATGAGCCCCGAAATCATCAAGAAAGAAGCAAGGGGAATAGCGATCAGATTCGAAAGAATTCCTCCGGAAGGCGCGCTCCCGAAATGGAAGGAGACGACAGGGAAGGTCGTGCAAAATATCCAGAAAGATGTGCGCAAAGCCGAGACGAAAGAGATCAGAAAAGGATGCGCAGCTCCGCGTCGGGAAACAGAAATTGAATCTGTGCCCAGCATCAAAATTGTCCCGACGGCGATAAAAGAAAGTTGAAACCCGGGTGTCCGAATCAAAAACGGATCGAAGAACAGGAGTAAGAAGGCAGCGGCACCCAGACTGTTGAGGCCGATGTGTGTTCTTTCTACCGCAGTTCCCAGAATCAATACACTGCCCATTACGGATGCGCGAACAACGGAGGCGCTGCCTCCCGCGAGTACGGAGAATAAAAAAAGAAGTGTAATGGAGAGTACAGCCCGGAGCCAGCGCTGCACACGAAAAGGGAATCGAAGCCTTGACAGATAAAGTCCTGTCAGCCAGAAAAATGAATATCCGAGGATTCCGACGTGTAATCCCGAAATCGCCAGAAGGTGTGATAATCCACTTTTCCGGAACTGATTTCGAACCTCACTCTCCAGCAGATATCTCTGACCGAGCAGCATTGCTGGCATAAGCTGTCTGGCAGCAGAGGACTTGTGAACGGAAAGAAGATGCCTGGTCAGTCTGTCCCGTAGTTGAATCAGCCACGTGGAAGGATCCTGCAGCCCTCCAAAGACAGACGGCCGGGTTTTTCTCCGGTGAATGTATCCATCGGGAACCAGGATGCCGTCAATGCCTCTGGAACGCAGAAAAGACCCTTCGTCGAAATCATGCGGATTGGATTTCCACGGCAAAGGCAAAAGCCGACCAGAAAGCTCGACCTGGGCGCCCGGTCGAATCGAATCCGGATCGAAGCGGCCCTCGGAAAGCTGGAATGCTGTTTTAAGGCGACCGGAAATGGAGAAAGATCCTCTTTTTTGATCGATTACCAGTCGGTCAAGAACAACAGAAATGTTGTTACCGCGAATTTCGACAAAACGAACCCGCGCAAGCAGATGTATCGAGAGAGGACTTTTCTCGAGACAATAGCGAGAAATGTTTTGCGACGCGGAGGCTGTCCGGAGCCATTGGGACATGGTCGCGGAAGAAAAAAGAGAAAGAGATGCAGCTACCAGAAAGAGGGTAGGGGCCGGACCCGCAGGGCGATGTTGAATAACGGCAGGGGCGACGAAATAACAAAACAGACCCACTCCAATGCAAAACACAAGGCTGGCTGCATTCAATTGTCCTGCGATTTCACTGCCGACAACGAGGATCAATGTTGCCCGGACGAGAGGAGTTCTCATAACTGGAGCAGTCAGGATGGACGGGCGACGAACTTGCATTGAGTCGACACCGAAGTCGTTTCGCGTAACCCGGTTTCGTATAAAAGAGTGTGGTTCTGCTATGAAAAAACGTTGAGATACTTTGATCTGTATGTCAAACTGACCTATCCTCGGGTCGCCGGCGGTTGGACCGTGTACCGCGGAAGAGCAAAAAATCTTTGTTTTTTGAAGTCATGACCACGCCATGAGCAGCAGAAGAGAGGCCAGAGAGAGGACGATGCAGGCTCTGTACGCACTTGAAATGTGCGGCGGTGATCCAGAACACATGATAGAGACCGTATTGCGCGATCAACTTGGAAAAGACAAAGAGGCCCTCGCTTTTGCTACCCTTCTTTTCATTCGAACCTTAGAGTTTGAGAAAGAAGCAGACAAGATCGTCTCTCGTTACACCAGGAACTGGGAGTTGTCCAGGATTGCACTCGTCGACAGAATTCTGCTCAGAATAGGGATCGCAGAGATGCTCGCCTTCGAGGACATCCCACCAAAAGTGACCATCAATGAAATGATTGAGGTTGCCAAAGGGTACAGCACGGAAAAGAGCGGTCAATTCATAAACGGAATTCTCGATACTGTTCTGACGGACTTCCAGAAGAAAAAACGCCTTAAAAAGCGAGGCCGCGGTCTGATAGGCATGGAGACCTTCTCGTCACAGGAGTAAGATGAAGAGAGAAACACAGTGTCATATTACCGCAGAAGGCACGCGATGGGCATGATTGCGATTGGTGATATTCATGGGTGCGCGAAAACGCTCGACGGACTTTTGCGAGAGCTCGAATTGATGGCCGAAGACCATCTGATTTTTGTTGGCGACTATATTGATCGGGGCCCGGATTCTAAAGGCGTCATTGACCGCATGCTCGTGCTTAAAGAGAAATACAGGTGTACATTTCTGCGCGGAAATCACGAAGAGCTGCTTCTTGGTTATCTGGACGACGGGGAATACGACATTTTTGCAATGAACGGCGGTATTGCGACGTTATCGAGCTATATGACGCAGCAGGGCGAGATGGAGATACCGGATTCTCACATTGAATTTGTGAGAGACACGGAGCTTTATCTCGAAACCGAGGAGTTTGTTTTTGTACACGCCGGGCTGAGACCCGACCTCACGGTTGCCCAGAATCTCGAAGGCGGCAATTCGGAAGTATTCCTCTGGGAACGATCCCACCTGAAGGCGGGATATCTGCCTTGGGAGAAAACAGTTGTCTGTGGTCACACTCCACAACCGAAACCCCTGAACCGGCCTGAGTTGATCAACATTGATACGGGTTGTGTGTATTACGCATATCCGTCCATGGGTACTCTGACGGCGGTTCGTTTGCCCGAGCGCGAATTCGTTGCTGTGCCGTATATGGGATGACCGATACCGTTTCGCTCTGAAGGACTTTTACCATTACATACCAACACCCTTTTTATGGCGCTTCGATGCGGTATCGTAGGACTTCCCAATGTCGGGAAGTCTACACTTTTCAATGCTCTGAGCCAGGCTGGAGCCGAGTCTGCCAATTACCCGTTCTGTACGATTGAGCCAAATATTGGCGTAGTGCCGGTGCCGGATGTTCGCCTGACACGGCTTTCTGAAATCAACGAATCCGAGAGCACGGTATCTGCCAGCATAGAGTTTGTTGATATTGCCGGGCTTGTTGAAGGTGCCTCGAAAGGCGAAGGTCTCGGCAATCAGTTTCTTTCGCACATCCGCGAGGTAGATGCCATTGTGCACGTCGTACGGTGTTTCGAGGACGACAATATTGTGCATGTGGAGAGCTCGATCGATCCGACCCGCGACATTGAAATCATCGAAACGGAGCTGCTTCTGAAAGACATGGAGGTGGTCGAAAAACGAATCGATCGGACCGAGAAAGCGGCTCGGGGAGGAGACAAAACAAGGCTGGTAGAGGTGGCATTTTATGAACGGCTTCTCGAACATATCAATGAGGGCAAACCGATACGTCTACTTCCTGTAAAGGAAAAGGAGGCGGCGTGGTTGAAGTCCTTGTTTCTGTTGTCAGGGAAACCGGTCCTGTATGCCGCCAATGTGGGGGAGCAAGATCTGGCCGACGGGAATGATTATGTCGAACAGGTTCGTAAGATTGCAAAGGTGGAAAATGCGGTAGTCATCGTCGTATCTGCTGATCTGGAATCGCAGCTTGTCGAGCTGGAGGAGGAGGAACGACTCTTGTTCATGGAAGAATGGCATATTCATGAAGGGGGATTATCACGACTGATCCGTGCAGCCCACGAACTTCTGGGGCTGATCACTTTTTTTACAACGAGCCCGAAAGAGACGCGGGCCTGGACGATTAAAAGTCAGACGAAGGCCCCGCAAGCGGCGGGAGAAATCCATTCAGATCTTGAGCGAGGATTTATCCGGGCAGAGACGATCAAGTTCGACCGTTTTGTGGAGTACGGCGGCGAAGCGGGTGCTCGTGACGCGGGCGTGATGCGCTCAGAAGGGAAGGAGTATGTCGTCCAGGATGGCGATGTGATTCTTTTTCGGTTCAACGTATAATCCGTGCGGATGCCCTGGAGTTCAATCCGTGCGGGTACTCCGGAGGTAAATCCGTGCTGGTACTCCGGAGGTAAATCCGTGCTGAAGCCCGGAAGTTCAATCCTTGCGGATGCCCCGGAGGGAAATCCATCCGTCAGTATAATTTTCCAAAACTCAGGCGGATGGTCGGCGAACCAACCCACCTGGCCGGGTCACGGACCGAGGGTTCCAAAAGGGCAATTTCATTGAACAGATAAGTGAATGTATAGCCGATGCGAAGGCTTTGTGTCCCACCGTAAAGTTTTCCAAAATGGGCTCCGATCGAGAGAGTTCCGCTCCAGCCCATTTCAAGGTTTCCCTTGGACAGAGACTGAAAGGAACCAAGGACAGGCTCGTCTGAATCCAGTTCGCCGTTGTTGTTCAGGTCGTCGAAGTAGGGCGATCTCCATATCAAGGAGGGCCCGGTGACTGCATGAATAAAAGGCCTGAAATTATCCTCGATAACAGATTGGAATAACCTGTGTTCGATTCCGAACTGAATCGGGATCTGCAACACGTAATTTGCTTTATCGGGCACTTCCTTCTGTCCGAGGCGATTAAAAAACGCAACTTCGCGACCGTCCTTGATACTGGAGATGCTGATTTCTGCGCGCAAGGTTACGGTAGGGCTCACGATCCGCACCATGTAGGCGCCCACCCCCAGTCCGCTGTTCAACAGGAGCACCTGGGCGCCGAGTCCTTTTCTGGCTACCCGAAACTCGTCCGAACCGGCTGAATTCTGGTTAGAATTGTCAGATTGAGAATACGCCAGATCGGGTAACGAGAAGGCTGTCGCGAAAAGAAGCACGGCAGCGAACAACGTGACGACAGGCCGCAAAGGCCGTTTGATTGTCCTGTACTCTGTGACTGTCTTGCGATCTTTCATTTTTTTCAGCAGATTCCTCCCGGTGGTGGAAACCGAAATCAAGACTACTGATTCATAGGGGTATTGTTCTGACCGGACAGTTGCATGCAGCCTTGAACAGGCGCGTTTCCGTCCACAAACTGACCAGAGTTGTTGGATTTCCGTTTCCTCATAGCACGCCGATATTTATCGACGGAACGTTCGTTTTCGCTGATTTCGAAGATCACAGCAATTTCTGTATCCGGCGTGGCTCTTGGTGTTGCTGCGCTTATTGTCGTACTGTCGGTGTTGAACGGGTTCTTTGATTTCGTTCGCGACATGCTCATCTCATACGATCCACATGTCAGGATCGTGTCTGTCTCAGATCGGGGTCTCCAGAAGGTGGATTCTCTGGTATCGATTGCCGAGGCGATACCGGGTGTCATTCAGGTGTCGCCGTATGTGGAAGGAAAAGCGATGTTACGACATGACAGTCAGTCGGATGTAAATAAAGTGGTAATCGTTCGCGGAATCGAAATGAGTAACATGGGCGAGGACAACAACCTGGTCACCGGAATAACGTTCGGGACATTCGATGTGTCGAGGAAAAATGGCCGACCCGGGATTGTGTTGGGACGCCGTCTTGGCGAGCGGTTGCTGATTGCGCCCGGAGGTGGGACCCGACCCGCGAGCCGTGTTGCGCTCCTCTCTGCATCCGGACTCATACGGTCATTCGTAAATGTCTTCAGCAGTTCGCCCATTCGGGAATTCGAGGTTCGGGGTTTATTTCACCTGGAATCGGTTTACGACGAGAGTCACGTATTTATAGATCTGAAGGAAGCACAGAGGTTGTTTCGAACGGGTAGAACGGTTTCCGGAATTGAAATCAGGTTGGAGGACCTGGAGCGCGCGCCGGAGGTCAAGGCCGCGCTGCGGGAGCGGCTTGATGCGTCGACATACGATATTCTTACCTGGTATGACTTGCAGAAGTCGCTCTACGACGTGATGCGGCTTGAAAAATACGGGGCCTCCCTGATTCTCGCACTGATCATTCTGGTCGCTGCGTTCAATATTGTTGGGTCGTTGACCATGATCGTGATTGAGAAAAGACGTGATGTCGGTGTACTGAGGGCGATGGGTGCCAGCCAGCAGGACATCAAGAAGATTTTTTTGCTCGAAGGTCTTTTTATCGGAGTCCTGGGGAGCGGGATGGGTCTGGTTCTCGGACTTGGAATCGCCCTGACGCAGCAGTATTTCAAAATCGTTCCCCTGGCGGAAGCAGAATCGTTTCTGATAGATGCATATCCCGTGTCGATTCAATTCGCGGATGTTTTTGTGGTCACCGTAATCGCGCTCGGACTTTGCATTCTTGCTTCTGTTTACCCTGCGCGTCGCGCTGCATCTATTGAACCGGCGGAAGCAATCCGTGTGCAAGGATAAAGGCCGCACTCGGGCGCACTCGTGAAAGCTTCACACAAATTCGGCGGAACTGAGGGCATCCCACAGGGTAGATCGGTTGCCGAAAGCGAGACGTGGCGGTATATTTATAAGTCTATGCCATAATTACGGGATTTTAATGCCCGGGGCGTATGGATCAGCAGATAAATTCAGGTTTTTTGCTGCCATCTGTCTCAGAATATCATACACAGACACTGCTCGAAGAGATGTCACGTAGAGACCAGTTGACCGGAAAAGGTCCAGTAGCGGGAAATCATGTCTCCCACGCCAATAACAAAGCGAAGAGACGCTTTGAGGTAAATATTCAGAAAAAGCGCTTCTACATTCCCGAAGAAGATCGCTGGATTACGCTCAAAGTATCTGCGACCACAATCAAGACCATCAATAAGAAAGGTATTTCTGCCGTCTTGAATAAAGCACGCCAGAAAGGCGTCAAAATTTAATCACCCCAGCTTACGCAGCTTAACCACCAAAGATTAGCGACCAGGACAAAGTCATGGCCAAAGGAAAAGGCGCACGCCTGACAATTATTCTCGACTGCACGGAGGCTCCCGGCACATCGCGTTATTCAACGAAGAAGAACCGCCGCAATACGCCAGGTCGTCTCGAGGTCAAAAAGTATAATTCTAAACTTCGCAAGCACACGCTGCACCGCGAAACGAAATAACGGGATAGATTTCCGTTCTGGAAATCCTCCGTATGAATCCACAGTCTCATGGCAAAAAAACAATCATTCGGCGACAAAGTCCTTCGACAAAAACGCAGCACCAAGAAGATGGTCAGAATCGTGTTTTCCAAGAAGAAGGAGAACGGCCACTATAGCTTTCGCAGCAAGATGGTTGACGCAGACAAGGTGAAGGATGCACTGTCGGGTGCACGTCAATAACGTTCGCTTGATCGAGTCGGTTCAAGGACATTCGGGGTGTAGCGCAGCCCGGTTAGCGCATCTGCTTTGGGAGCAGAGGGTCGCAGGTTCGAATCCTGCCACCCCGACACAGTTATCGGTTCGGCCTTACCTGGCGAACCGATTCTTTTGCGGGATCGTTACCGGAAAGCTTCCTGTTGGTCAGGTCGGTACTGTTGTTCCTGATACCGAAAGGATTTTATATTCTGATTCGTTCTTTTACATCATGCGCCCGTAGCTCAATTGGATAGAGCGGCGGACTTCAATAAACAGGAGCCTTTACGGAGAAACAGGAATCTGTAGAGTGGACGACACCGTAACGGTGAAGCCTTCGTACGCGTCGAATGATGGAAATTCGGCACTTTCATGGTAATACCGTGGAAACTTCCGGTCTTTGTAAGTGGGGTAAGCTGTCTGACGATGCATTATCCGACGGTACACTAAGAGACCAAGGAATTCTGAAGGCGCAGTCTGGTAGCGAATCAGGTTGCGGGTAGGAAATCCGAAGAATGGTTAGTAATGGAAAGTAAAATTCGGTTCTGACCGTCGGGAGGTTCCGTAGAGACTAAACGTGTCGCGCCTGAGACGGCGAAGTTATAGTCCAGACCACAAACGCTATGCTTTTTTGCACTTGGCGGCGGCGAAAGCCGTAGTTGGTAAGCTAATCCGCAGGTTGCAGGTTCGATTCCTGCCGGGCGTACAATCTTCCGTGAAACCAGATTATTGTAATGAATGCCGATCTGGGCCCACGGAGGAAACCGGTGACGTGGCCGAGTGGCTAGGCAAGGGTCTGCAAAACCCTGTACGGCGGTTCGAATCCGCCCGTCACCTCAAAGGTCCAGAGGCAGTACGCCATACTGTGTCTGGACCTTTGTCATGTACTGACTTCGGATGAGAACCGACGCAGGCGGTTTGAGCCGAGCGAGCAGCGGGGATGGTTGTGAGGCACTGCGTTCCGGTGAGAGACTGATAAGACGCGAAAGCTCTCGTGACCAAAGAAAACCTTGTGCAGATCCGGCGGTCGTGATTCGTTCAAGTTCAGAGGAACACTCTGTAATTCTACTCAAGAAATCCGGCGAAAGATTTTCTCCGAGTGCCGTTTCTGCGTAAAAGTGTCAGAAACTATTGGCATGGAAATGCCATACAATTGCAATTATTCGCTCTGAGGTTTTATTTAATTTCTACACTCGGAAAGGCGATCTCCGTTTAGAGACAAAATCATTCAATTAAGAGGCGATACCATTCAAAGGGCAGGACATTCACTCTCACATAATCTTGTTCTGAGCCTTCTGTCTCGACCCGAATCCATTCATCTCATGAACAGAGCATTATTTAAAAAGGTTTTACTGTCTGTACTGGTACTTATCCTGGCCGGGATATCTGTCGGCGCAGTTCAGGCTCAGAACTGTTCCAACACGTCCACGGGTTTTATTCCGCTTTTCGATCTGGCAGGTGGCACATATCAGGGGTTCGAGGGTGGTTTGTATCCGGGAGGCAGTAATCACATGCCATCTGGACACCTGGCATCCGGCTTGGAATTGGCGAATCAAGTAGAACCGCTGAATTCGCTCGGTCAACCCGATCCCCTCAATGGCAAGTCCGTCTTTTTGTCTGTCGGGATGTCGAACACAAGATCGGAATTTGTCAGTTTTCAGCAGGAAACCGCTAATGATATCGACAAGGATCCCCAGCTCATCGTGGTCAATGGAGCGGCCGGTGGCTGGGCGGCTCCGCAAATTACCAATCCGGATGCCAGATTCTGGGATGACGTCGAAGATAAACTGTCGGATGTGGGTCTTACCCCGTTACAGGTACAGGTGGTCTGGTTGAAAACGGCGGAAAAAGGACTTCTTCCTGCGTTTCCACAGGACGCGCAGCTGTTACTCGAACATCTGGTACCGATTGTTCAAAACATCAAAACGAAGTATCCAAACGCGAAGATGGTATATCTGTCAACACGCACATATGCCGGGTACGCCACCACAAATCTCAGCCCTGAGCCGATTGCCTATCAATCGGGATTTGCCGCGAAATGGCTGATTCAGCAACAGATCGATGGAGACCCGGAATTGAACTACGACGAGACCAAGGGATCTGTTAAAGCTCCATGGCTGGCTTGGGGGCCATATCTCTGGACGGATGGAGTTGGCCCTGATGGTGTGACAGGAGGTATTCCGGGGAGAAGTGACGGTCTGGAGTGGACGTGTGGTATGCAGGACAATGACGGCGACGGTTTATTGGATTCTGATGTGGCGCCGGACGGGACTCATCCATCCCCCGCCGGTAGAATCAAAGTTACCGCCATGTTGGTAGACTTCGTGAAAAACGACGCTACTGCCAGGATCTGGTACCTTCAGTCGGGTGCGGGCACTTCTCTGCCCAGCGCGCCGACCCAGTTGACGGCCACAGCAGGGGACAACCTCGTAAGCTTGAGCTGGAGTGCTTCTGCGACGGGCTCTCCTTCATCTTACACGATGTACAGGAGCACATCCTCGCCAGCCGGCACCGTACTTCATACGGGTATATCAGGGACGAATTTTACCGACAATACGGCGAACAACGGCACGACGTATTTCTACCGCGCGACCGCTACGAATGCGGTGGGAGAGAGTGATTTTTCGAACGAAGACAGTGCTGCTCCAGCTCCGACAACGACGACCGGCAACGACGTTTCAGACGGCGATTTTCCTTCCAGCATCGAGCTGGATCAGAATTATCCAAACCCGTTCAATCCTTCAACATCAATTTCGTTTTCGCTTACTGAAGCGCAGCACGTTCGCCTTACCGTTTCTGATCTGATTGGTCGGAGAATTGCCGTTCTCGCAGACGGTGTGCAAGCGGCTGGGAATTACACGGTAACTTTCGATGCCGACGGTCTTCCGAGTGGCGTATACATATATCGACTCGAGACCAAGAGCGAGTTGTTGACCAGGCGGATGATAATTTTGAAGTAACCCGGTTGTTCATCGATATCGTCGGCCACAATTATCGATTTCACCACCCAGTATTGCACGTTTAAACGTGCCTATGTTCTTGCCCTGCTAAATTCAGGCAGCACATTTCTTTCTCTTCCTATCGCAAGGACTACATGACAGCCGGGCTGGGTAGCATTTTTTGCTGTCTGCAATTTTGTTTCCATTCCGCCCGTCGAGAAGTCCGATTCGTTACGGGTAATATGTTGCATCACGGTATGATCAATCCGATCCAAATATTCAACTTGTCTTCGTCGACCATTTTTATCTGGAATTCTGAATCCGTCTACCGTAGTCAACAGGACAAGAAGGTCGGCTCGAACAAGTTTTATGGTCAGCGCCGCCAGAGGGTCATTATCGCCGAACGATTGGAATGCCATCCTCAAAAGCGCCTTCCTGCGATCAACCGAGGCCGTTGAACAGGTTGATTGAGAATGGTATCAGGAAGACTCACTTAATAGTGTTACACAGGAATTTAAGCTGATGATAATGACGGGTCCAACGCAATCGGGTAAACGCGTCGGCCCGGCGATGCTCGTCTGCGGACGGGAACGGGGCCTTATCGAGGACGCAATACGTTGCACTGCTTATGGTTAAGCGCCAACACACACAGAATAGTAACGATTTCATACTATCTCACCCAATACCATGATTTCCTTACTGATTCCATTTTAATGGCTCAGATGCGTGCCGGACAGCAATAAAACGTTCCCAGTGGACCCTTGACATATCTCGGGAACCGTTGTTGATGCTCCGCATTCTATACTGCTGGCCCGGAAACGGCCATTTTCACACGGGGATTGCGCGTAGGCGCCAGCACATCTGATCGTCGTATCCCCCGAGTAATCGAACTTCTATCCTGTCGGCGACGCGCCCAGAGGGTCCCTTTCAAGTCTCGTCCCGGTCAATTATGTCCGGTTGAAACGAGCATCCTTAATTTCCATATATCTTGATTAATTTTAACGAACTGGGGCTCATCGAGCCCCTTCTCCGCGCCGTTGCAGCCGAAGGCTATCGGGCGCCAACCCCTGTACAGGCTCGTGCCATACCACCCGCCATACGCGGACGCGATATTCTGGGCGTTGCCCAGACCGGAACGGGCAAAACAGCCGCTTTCACGCTTCCGATTCTGCAGCGCCTTGAAGCGTCAAGTCGGCCCCTGGAAAGATATTCTCCACGCGCCCTCGTTCTCACGCCTACGCGCGAGCTTGCCATTCAGATCAGCGAGAGCATTCAGACGTATGGCCGCAATGTGAAACAGTATCATACAGTAATTTTTGGCGGAGTCGGTCAACAGCCGCAGGTTTCGGAACTGCGGAAGGGTGTAGACACTCTGGTCGCCACGCCCGGTCGACTTCTCGACCTGATGAACCAGGGATTTGTTTACCTCGATCAGGTCGAAATATTCGTACTCGATGAGGCCGATCGAATGCTGGACATGGGTTTCATACACGACGTCCGAAAAATTGTGACGGAGCTGCCGCACAGCCGTCAAACGCTGTTTTTCTCGGCCACGATGCCGTCCGCGATAACGAGCCTCGCCGAAAACATACTTCGTGACTACGAGCACATCGAAATTACACCCACCGCCACAACCGTGGACCGTGTTGAGCAACGTGTTCTCTTTGTGGAGAAGAGCAAGAAAAGAAAATTATTGTGCGAACTGTTCGGCGATCATAAAATTGAACGAGCGATTGTATTCACCCGGACAAAACATGGTGCCAACCGGGTGGCCAAATTTCTGGGTCAGAGCGGCGTCTCGTGCAATGCGATTCACGGCGACAAGTCACAATCGGCCAGGCAGAGGGCTTTGTCTGCATTCAAAGACGGCAAATTGCGGGCTCTTATCGCTACCGATATTGCTTCGCGCGGCATCGATGTGCACAATGTTTCCCACGTGATCAATTTTGATCTTCCCAGTGAGCCCGAAAGTTATGTGCACCGTATCGGACGAACGGCCAGGGCTGGTGCCGATGGAATGGCTCTGTCGTTCTGCGCGGAAGATGAAATCAACTACCTGCACGACATCGAACGCGTTGTTCGCCAGCAGATAGAGGTCGACAAGGACCACACCTTTCACGACGATCGGATAGCGATGAGTCACGCCGAACAGTCAAAAAATGGACGAAGAAAAACATCTTCGGGTGGCCGCGCAAACAACCGCGGTAACGGCGGACGGCGCCGACGACAGAACAGAAGAATCCGAACGCGGCGCTGACGGTTAATTTCGGACGCCGATGCGCCGGTATCAATCTGCCCGCGTATATGTTATGGCTACAATAGCCGACACACCGAACCTTACGGCCTCCAGACCGGGAGGTCATCGAGGGCCGAATGCGTTGTCAGTCGCGCGAGTCCGGTGCCGTTCAGGTTCATCACATAAATGTCGAACTGGCCATTTCGATCAGACGTAAAGGCAATTTTCTTGCCGTCCGGCGACCAGGCCGGGTCGCTGTCGTCGGCAGGATCGGGGTCAGTAACCCCATCATCTCCGGAACATGTACCGAGGCCGATAGAACGGGCAATGGTTGCCACAAAAAGGGATCTTGATTTCACTTCTATACTATTTCGCATTTTCCCCCTCCTTTCTATTACTGAACTCAATTATTCCATGTATTTCAAGAGCGTAACGATAAGAGGGACTTCTTGCAAGAATCGGCACATCTGCCGTTAATCCGTTATACGTAATCCATCTTCCTTAATCAACCGAGGACGTGCAAATGGATACGAAGAATTTTTCCTGGCCGCAGCGGCCGGCGGAGCGACGCTGTTTCTGACGGGCGCACAGATTTACGGATGGGCTCTCCGGGCTTTTTCTCTCGACAACAGCACTATCGTTGTAGACCCCGACCCGATATTCTGGGCGATGATTCTTTCTCAACTTGTCATGGGAGGTTTTTTAGCTTAGATATACGGAAACCGGGCGAGTATCAGTACCTTTTCAAGAGGAGCCAGGGTCGGCGCGTTGATCGGAATTTTTCTCGGAGTTGGAGTTGGATTCGAATTATATTCTCTGGCAATGGTGACACTGAAATTTACACTCGTGGACCCTGTATTGTGGATGATCAGGTTCGCCATCGCAGGAGGCGTCGTGGGTTATGTGTCCGGAACGGGGAAAAGTGAGGAGTAAACGTCGAAGGTCCCTGTCGCGGGGCGCCGTTTATTCGACGGCGAATTGCGCCTTGCGATGCCCGGGAAGAATTCAATCACTTAAATCAATGTGTTAAAATGGCAGCATATACGTGTGAGAAATGTGGAATGAGCGTCGGCACGATGACGTGCGGAACGTGCAACAAGGAACTGGTTCACAGCACGATAACTACAGATGATGGAGCGACGGTTCACGTTTCCGAATGCCCGGATGGCCACGGAAAGATCAAATCACCGATGTGTTGCGGCGCAGACATGGCGTGTGAAGTGCCGCAATAAATTGCTGGCTCCCCGCACGCGGTTTAACATTTTTACTTGAACGTTGAGGGATTACTTGAACGCAGCAGGTGGTCGCCGCCTCCGCGTGGCCTGCTCGTAGGCATAACTCAGCCGAATCAACGTGGGCTCGGCGAACAGGCGGCCGATAAATGTCATACCGACGGGCAGGCCCTCGGTGGTAAAACCAATCGGTACCTGTATGGCTGGAAGACCGGTCTGGGGCGCCATGAACTGACTGTTGTCGCCCGCCGCCGAGTCCATGTCGCCGATCAACCGGGCCGGGAAGCTCCACGTCGGATAAACAAAGGCGTCGAGGCCGTGTTCGTCCATGGCACCGAGCACCATATTCCGGAATTCGATGTTCGGTGGATGTGTGTACAGATCGGGGCAGGGCGGCTCGGTCCACGCGGCCGCGCTTTTCAGACCATCTTCGATATAGTCCGAGTATTTGCCCGTCGCGATAATATCGTCGAGTGTTTTATAGGGAAAATCCGGGCCGCGAGAGGCGAAATAGGCCTCGACATCATGCTTGAACACTTCGCACCAGATGGACTCCTCGAATTTCAGGTCCGGAATTTCAAAGGGGTCGATGATTTCTGCTCCGGCGGCGCGCAGGTCACTTACAGCTTCTTCCATCCGGGCCAGAATATCGGGATGCGTGGAATCTGGCCGCATGTACCACCTGAAGACACCGATTCGGGCGCCCTCGAGGCCATCTGGATCGAGAGAGTCCATATAACTGTCGGGGATATGCCCTTCGCTGCGCTCCGTAATCGGATCGGCAGGATCGTAGCCGGCAATTACATCGAGCACGCGGACCGCATCTTCGACCGTGCGCGCCATCGGGCCGCCGATGTCATTTCTCAGGTAAAGAGGAATAATACCGTCGCGGCTAGTCAGGCCCATCGTGGAGCGAATACCTACAAGGGCATTGTGACCCGAGGGTCCTCGAATAGAGTTTCCGGTATCCGTTCCCAGGCCAAACATACCGAGGTTCGCAGCAACGGCCGCCGCCGTGCCTCCGCTGGAGCCCGCCGGCACCCTCGAAAGATCGTACGGGTTGTGTGTGGTTCCGTCGATCGAGCTGATCGTTACATACGGGCTGAAAGCCCACTCGGCCATATTGGTTTTACCGAGAATCACAACCCCGGCTTCTTTCAGTCTCGCGACCTGCCAGGCATCATCGGGCGGCACGAGGCCCTCAAGAGCCGCCGAGCCTCCGGTCGTCTGCATGTCGGCTGTATCGTAATTGTCTTTCACAACGACCGGAATACCATGCAGCGGCCGCAATACACCCGTCTTTGCGTATTCGGCGTCCAGCGCAGCCGCCTCGGCCAGCGCATGGGGATTAAGCATGATGAAGGCGTTGATCGAGTCGTCGTAGGCTTCGATTCTGTCCAGATAGAGCTGAACGAGGGTCTCAGACGACAGCGATCCGGTACGAAACGCCGCGTGGACATCTTCGACCGTTGCCTCGACGATTTCAAAGGCAGGCATTTGTGATGAGCAGCCCGCGAGGAGCAATAACATTAAACGGGTATATCGCGACATTTCAACAATTGTCTGGTGGGAGACGCCCTTTCAAGATAAACAGTTCAACTTACGGACACACACTTACGCCTTACCGTTAATTTCGGAGCGAATCGAAGGATCGAGTATTGAGCGTTGAGGCGATACGGGTCAGCGTACTTGCTGATTACCGGTGCACTCAGCAGTCTTGCCATCATGCTATCCGGGTCAACTGCTGGGCCGCAGAGCGCACATTTTCAAAAAACACGTCGATATCCTGCTCGGTCAGATCCGGATTGATGAACGAAATCCGGATCGCCGTCTGTCCATTTACGGTCGCGTAATTGACGATGCTTTTACCGGAGCGGAGCATGTGCTCGCGGATGTTTCTGGCCAGAGAACCCAGCGCCTCCTCGTCGAGCCCGCCGGGGTCATACTGAAAACACACATTGAATGACTGTACGGGGGAGACAAGCTTCATGTCAGAAGCGGATGAAATACGCTCTCCGGCATAGTCTGCCAGGGAGAACAGCCGGGTAATACGCTGATCATAGCCCTTATCGCCGAAGTATTTCCAGCTCAGCCAGAGCTTCAGCGCGTCGACCCGGCGTCCACACTGAAGCGATTTTTTGCCCAGATCGAGCGACTCCTCATCGTGGAACAGATAATCGCCGTGATCACAGGAGGTGCACAGCGCGAGGATGCCGTTCTCGCGCAGCAGCAGCGCCGAGCAGAGCAGCGGCACGCCCATCGTTTTGTGCGGATTCCATGCTACGGAATCTGCTCGCTCGATCCCATGGAGAAGGTGCCGATATTTGGCAGACAGGATGACGGACGCCCCGAGAGCGCCATCCACATGGAGCCAGAGATTGTGCCGAGCGGCGACATCGGTGATCCCCGAAATTGGATCAAACGCCCCGAGAACCGTCGTTCCGGCGGTTGCCACCACAAAAAACGGCGTCGACCCGGACTTTATACTCTTCTGCACAGCGCGATCAAGCTCTTCGGGGATCATGCGGCCCAACGAATCGGTAGCGACTTTGATGACGCTGTTGATACCGAGACCAAGAATATTGGCGGCCTTTTCAAACGAGTAGTGCGCCTGATCCGATACGAAAAGCGCCATGGGTCTGCTCACGCCGTCGCTCTTGATGGAGGGCATCTTCTGGTTTCTGGCTACGAGCAGGGCAGTCATATTCGCATTACTGCCTCCGGGTAGAAAAATGCCTTCGCTGCTGTCAAATCCCAGGGCCGAACACATTTTCGAGATCATCTCCTGCTCGATGAGCGTAGCGACGGGAGCGACCTCATAGGTGTACATGGACGTGTTGGTCAGCGCAGAGATGACCTCTCCGACGAAACCCGGAAGATTGAAGCCCTGATAAAGCTGGTTCAAAAACTGCGGGTGCCCGGTGCGAACGCTGTATTTGAGGTAACTCTCGACCAGATCCATCAGTGCCGCCTCGGAAACACCTTCCTCCGGAAGTTCGAAGTCGATCAGATCCTGCAGTTCGCCCGGATCCCGATATTCCACTACAGGAGTCTCTGAATCCGCACTTTTCTGGAGGTATTCCTCGATAATGGGATAAAGACGACTCAGAAGTTCGTTTTCTAAGCGTTCGTTTTGAGGCATACCGTTCAGATTCGTTCCTGTGCTGAAATGGATCCGCCCATTAACGGGATAAGGTCCGATATGATGCATTCTGCGGGCGGATTGTTTTTTCATTCTATCTATGTGATATTGCGGACCCATCTATTTCAGACATAACGGATATAATGGACAGACGCACGCCCTGGACGCACCAATCGTTCATATTGATCATGGCTGTAACCCTTGGCACACTTCCGGCGGTGGGAGCACCCGCTACCGAGGCGTTTGCGCAGGATCAGCAGAAAGAAGAAGAGGAAGCTCTCCAGGAGCGTCCGGCAGGAGTCCTTCCGGCGCCCGACCGGGGACCGAAGGAAGGAGCGGGTCCGTTTGATCGCTTGATTATTCGCGGAGTCACGGTGATTGACGGTACGGGTGCGCCGCCTCGCGGTCCGGTGGATATTATCGTGGAGGGAAACAGGATCGCCGCCATTGTCGGGATCGGTACACCGGGCCTTCCCATCGATGAAGACGACCGGCCGGGCGACGCCGATTACGAAATCGATGCGAACGGGATGTACCTCCTGCCGGGCATCATCGATCTGCATGTGCACACGGGCGGCGTGCCGAAAGCGCCCGAGGCCGAATACGTGTACAAGTTATGGATGGCCAATGGGATTACGACCGTGAGGGGGGTGGCGACCGGACCATTTGAGTGGTCGCTGAAGGAGCGCGAGCGAAGCGAGCGCAACGAAATCGTAGCCCCCAGAATTGTCTCTTACCATAGTCCCGGAAGTAACGCTGGAGACTGGGAGGGGACAACAGATACGCCCGAGGGCGCCCGCGAGTGGGTCCGGTATGCGGCGGAAAAGGGAATAGACGGCATAAAACTGGGTGCCTATCGCCCGGAAATCATGGAAGCCCTGCTGGACGAGGCGAAGAAATATGGCCTCGGCTCGACCGCGCATCTGGGCCAGTCGGGTGTTGCCCAGATGAATGCGCTCGACGCCGCGAGGCTGGGCCTCGGAAGCATGACCCATTTCTACGGTCTGTTTGAGGCCATGTACAGGGATAACGATATTCAGCCCTGGCCCGTCGACATGAATTACAACGATGAGCAGTTGCGCTTTGGTCAGGTGGCGAGGCAGTGGAATCTCATCCATCCACCGGGAAGCGACGGCTGGAACGCGCTGCTTGATGAGTTCCTCGAGCTCGACTATTACATAAATCCGACCATGACCATCTATGCGGCCGGTCGCGATGTGATGCGGGCTCGCAACGCCGACTGGCATGCCAAATACACTCTGCCATCATTGCAGGATTACTTCGACCCCAGCCGGCGGGACCACGGATCGTACTGGTATTACTGGACGACGCAGGACGAAATCGCCTGGAAGAAATTCTATCAGGTCTGGATGCAATTCCTGAATGATTACAAGAATATGGGAGGAAAGGTGACCGTCGGATCGGATTCAGGATTTATCTACCAGCTCTATGGATTTGGTACCATTCTCGAACTGGAACTGCTGCAGGAAGCCGGATTCCATCCACTCGAGGTGATTCGAGCGGCTACGATGCACGGGGCGATGGAAATAGCGAAACCCACGGGTAAACCGATTGAATACGGGGTTATTCGAACGGGTCTGCTTGCCGATATGATCATCGTCGAGGAAAATCCGCTGGTGAACATGAAAGTCCTTTACGCCACCGGAGCCGTGAAGCTCAACGACGAAACCGGCAAACACGAACGCGTCGGTGGGGTCCGCTACACGATCAAAGACGGTATTGTGTACGACGCCAAACAACTCTTGCGCGACGTCGAGGCAATGGTCGAGGAACAACGCGCCGAGAGAGGCGGCGGCTGATCCTGACGTATCGACGCGCCCGGCTGTGTGATATTTGGTTTTCTCATGGGCTGGATCTTATGTCGCGCCATCTGATTCTTCACGTGTCTTCGCACTTTATCTGTTACAGTTAGCGGGATGTGACGTCTATTGGGATAAGATATCCGTGAGACGTCCCAAAATAATAGTGAAACATGCAACGTTGCGAGTTGCATTTCGTATTGATAATTGAATACGGGTCTAAATGATCCTCAAGATTAAGAACAAGGGTCTTCGCCTCTTCTGGGAAAGAGGAGAAACCCGTGCGCTCAATCAGAACCAGATAAATAGAATAATCAGAATCATGTATGCGCTTGACCAGGCCCATAATCCCGCGGATATGAACTTTCCAGGATTCTATCTCCATCCCCTCAAGGGCGAGTATCACGGTCAATTCGCAGTCAAGGTCTCGGAGAATTGGCGGATCGTTTATCGATTTGACGGGCGTGACGCGACCGATATTGATTTGATCGATTACCACTAACGGAATACGATTATTGGAGTACTGATTATGCCGAAGATGAATCCACCCCACCCGGGCGACTATGTATTGGAAGAGTGCCTGAAACCTCTTGGTTTGACGATTACGGAAGCTGCGAAAGGTCTGGGAGTGACCCGAAATACCCTGTCCCGTCTTATCAATCGAAAGAACGGAGTATCACCTAACATGGCTTTCCGTCTTTCGATGGCATTTGGAAGCACACCAGAAATGTGGCTTCGTCTACAAAATGCATTTGATCTCGCTCGAGCACAAAAGAGTGCCAGGACCTTCCGAGTAAAAAGGTATCAATCTGCTTGAAACAAGGATTCAGTGCGTGGTAACGTAAAGCACGACCAAGCAGGAATCGGCTCCTACTGATCACTCGCCGTCATTCCGTCGTAAACGATTCCGACCCACATATCAGGAGGCAGGAATCCGCCTCCCCATGCGGCATCAAGGCTCGCCGTGGGTTTTGCGGCAATCACCTCGTCGCGCGTTTTTCCGGCGTCGACCTGTTCCTTGATCAGATCCCGGGCAGTCACGAGCATCTCGTAATATCCTTCGAGGTCAGCACGCGTTGCGAGAGGGCCGTGTCCTGGAATGATTTTCGTTTCATCCGTGGCCAGAGCGAGTATTATTTTCGCGGCGCTGATCATGCCGTTGAGGTTTCCGCCGGTCGAGGTATCGATAAAGGGGTACATCCCGTTGAAAAACACATCTCCAGCATGAATCACGTTCGCTTTCTTGAAGTGGATGACCGAATCGCCGTCCGTGTGTGCAGGATCCACATGGAAAACACGGATCTCGTCCGCGTTCCAGTGAAACGTCACCGATTCCGTAAATGTGACGACAGGCAAGGCGCTCTCGGGCGAGGCTGGTGTCGTGCTGTTGAATGCAGCCAGAAAGTGATCCACGGTCATTTGTTTCCTCACATTCTCGTGGGCTACGATGATCGCACCCACTTTTCCCATGTTTTCGTTCCCACCCGTGTGATCCCCGTGCCAGTGCGTGTTGATGAGGAACTGCACGTTACTTTCCGTCAGAGATTGGATGGCAGCGAGGATTTTTTCGGTCAGCGGCGCGAACTGATCGTCGATCAGGAACGCACCGTCGTCTCCTACGGAAAGCCCCAGATTCCCCCCGGATCCAACAAGCATATACACGTTACCCGAAACGTGTATCGTCTCGATCTGAACCTCGTCCGCGTCTTGCCGCGCGAGCGCCGGATGTATGGAAAATATGAAGAGTATTGTGCCGCATAGCAGTGTTCGGAGTGTCCCGTTTGGTCTCATGGGTTTTCTTATCCGTGTTAGACTGTTAATTATCATCAATCCGGACGACAGTTAATAATCATCAGTGAAGTGGGCAGGCGTTTACCGACCAATATCAGAATGTTTGAGTTCGGACGAAAGGAAAGGGATTCCGGGCGGAAGTGCAAGCTTTCCACGATTCGATCAAACCGGAATAATCGTCCGTTACCGTATCTTTACAACTTCTGACTATCCGAAGCATTATCACTCCCTCCCAGACTGCAGGACACGGCGTGCCCACCTACATCCTCGGTCTTTCCGCCTTTTACCACGACTCCGCAGCGTGCCTGCTGCGCGACGGAGAAATTGTCGCAGCGGCACAGGAAGAGCGCTTCACGCGCAGGAAACATGATCATCGCTTTCCCGCGAACGCGGTTGAGTACTGCCTTCGGGAGGCCGCGATTGCGATCAACGAGGTGGATCACGTCTCGTTTTACGACAAGCCGTGGCTGAAATTTGAACGTCTTCTGGAGACCTACCTCGTATTTGCACCCGCAGGTCTTCGTTCGTTCATGATCTCGATGCCCCTCTGGTTAAAGGAGAAACTCTGGATGGGAGAGACGATCAAACATGAACTGGGATACGAAGGCAAACTGTATTATCCGGAACACCATCAGTCCCATGCGGCTTCTGCTTTTTTTTCATCGCCATTCGAAGAGGCCGCGATTCTGACGATCGATGGTGTGGGTGAATGGGCGACCGCATCCTGGGGCACGGCGCGCGCCAACAAACTCGATCTGACCCACGAACTCCGATTTCCCCACAGCCTGGGCCTTTTGTACTCTGCCTTCACCTATTACACCGGATTTCGCGTCAATTCGGGAGAATACAAGTTGATGGGACTCGCCCCCTATGGCAAGCCACGTTACGCAGACTTGATCACGAAGCACCTCCTGGATCTGAAGGAAGACGGCTCCTTCAGAATGGATATGAAGTATTTCAATTATTGCCAGGGTCTGACGATGACGTCCAGTGCATTTCATGACCTGTTCGGAGGACCACCCCGCAAGCCGGAGGCAAAAATCACGCAGCGGGAGATGGACCTCGCCGCGTCGATACAGAAAGTGACGGAGAAGATCATGCTCCGAATGGTCCGGCATATCCGGTACGCGACGGGTCAGACCAATCTTTGCCTTGCCGGTGGTGTTGCCCTCAACTGCGTAGCAAACGGCAAAATCATGAAGGAGGAGTTTTTCGATAGAATCTGGATTCAGCCTGCCGCGGGTGATGCCGGCGGTGCGCTCGGAGCCGCACTGTTTGCCTGGTATCACGCATTGGGAAACGAAAGAAGCGTTTCGGCAGCCAGCCAGGACAAACAGAAGGGCGCCTATCTCGGCCCGTCGTATGGAACGGCGGACATCGAGTTGAGGCTGCATGAACTTGATGCTCCATACCATCACATCGGAGATGACGAGGAGCGGAACAACGAAGTAGCGCGTTGTCTGGCACGCGGGGACGTTGTGGGGTGGTTTCAGGGACGCATGGAATTCGGTCCGCGGGCGCTCGGTGCGCGGAGCATTCTCGGCGACGCCCGAAACGCCGAAATGCAGCGAACAATGAACTTGAAAATAAAATACCGGGAGTCTTTTCGGCCTTTTGCGCCTTCCGTGCTTGCGGAGGACGCGGCAAATTATTTTGAACTGAACGGACCGTCGCCGTACATGCTTCTGGTGGCTGACGTCTGCAAAGACCGACGAAAGTCACTCTCCGAAGATGAAAAAAAGCTGGAAGGTATGGACCTCTTGAACGTTCCCAGGTCCGATATTCCTGCCGTCACCCACGTGGACTATTCGGCTCGTGTTCAAACAGTCGACGGACAAACGAATCGAGCATATTATGAGTTACTCAAGGCGTTCAAGGCCGCGACCGGCTCTTCCGTACTGATCAACACCTCATTCAATGTGCGCGGCGAACCGATCGTAAACACTCCCGAGGACGCGTACGTCTGTTTCATGCGGACAGAAATGGATGTGCTTGTTCTGGAAAACATCGTCTTGTACAAGTCAGAGCAGCCCCAGATGAAGTCCTGGACGGCGCAAGAATCCACTTTCGTCCTCGACTGACGCAGAGGTATGGCCAGTATGAAAACCGCAGACAAAACGAAAAAAGAGCTTAGGAAATTCGGAATCACCGTGTCGATTCCGATGTTGCTGATCGGCACTTTTTTGTGGTGGAAAGATTCAGGCGCGGCCGTATACGTTTTTTCTATCGGCGTGGCGCTCGTCGTTGCCGGACTTCTGGCACCGGGCACGCTCAAACACGTAGAGCTTATCTGGATGAAGCTGGCCGCCGTGATGTCTTTTATCATGACGCGGGTTATTCTTACCCTTGCATTCTTTTTCGTAATCACTCCTTTTGGACTGCTTCTCCGGATGATGGGCAAAGACCTGCTGCAAATGAAGATTGACGAGCGGCAAGACTCCTACTGGGTGCCGGTCGAAGAAGATGGTCCCGGGACGAGGCCCGATAAACCGTTCTGAACCGTTTTAAAGCGGTCCCTCTCATTCATACAGAAAATCATGTCCCGTTTCGCAGATTTGTTCGAGTTTCTGAAAGTGCGCAAGAAGTGGTGGCTCACACCCATCATACTTTTTTTGCTGTTGCTCGGCCTGTTGCTCGTCGTGACTCAGGGCTCGGCGCTGGCACCGTTTATTTACACCCTTTTTTAAACACGTCCTCTTTTAAACACGTCCTCTTTTAAAAACGTACCGTTTTAAAAACGAACCTGCCCATGAAAGCCATAGCCTCACTTTTTATTGTACTGATTGCAGGAGGATCTGGAATCGCAGGATCGGGCGCCGGAGCGGCAGCAGCCCGATCGGCGACAGTTCAATCCAGTCAAGAAGCACCACGCATTCAGCCGCTGCCGTCATTGAGGGACCAGGCCGCCGAACAGCAGGTCTGGCAGGAATACAGGATCCGGGAAGTGCTTCCCGCGCTGATGCAGAAATACGATGTGGATCTGTGGGTGCTCTCAATGCGAGAATACGCAGAAGACCCCGTGTTCTGGTCGATTGCCGCGGCGACGACTTTTGCCGCCAGGCGCCGATCGATTTATCTCTTCCACCGCCAGGCGGATGGCACGGTGAGAAATATCGCTCTCGGAGGAACGGACCAGGGAGGGATTTTCGAAGCCTTCAAAGATCCGGATCAGTCGGTCGAGGGGCGCGAGCTCTGGGCAGCAGGCCAATGGGCATTATTCCGTCGTTTTGTTGAAGACGCTGACCCCGAGTCTATCGCGCTGAATATCGATCCGGTGTTGGCTTTTTCCGACGGATTACATTCCGGTGAACGCGAAGAACTTGAGGCCGCGCTTGGCGAGAAATATCTGGCGCGCGTCAAACGCGTTCCCGGACTGGCGGTGGATTTCATCGCGATCCGGGCGCCTCAAATGCAGGATCGGTATCGACGGATCGAGGAGACTGCGCATGCCATTATTGCGGAAGCTTTTTCGAGCGCAGTCATCACTCCGGGCCAGACAACCACCGATGATGTGCGCTGGTGGATGCGCGAAAAAATTCAGTCGCTCGGTATGACCACATGGTTCCAGCCGTCCGTTGGTGTTCAGCGTCACACAATAAACGGCGCGGCGCCGTCCGGTGATACGGTGATCAAACGGGGAGACCTTCTGTGGTGTGATTTCGGGGTCATTGCCATGCGATTAAAAACGGATACTCAACACCTCGGTTATGTATTGCGCGAGGGAGAACGCTCCGCGCCGGCCGGCCTGCAGGAAGGGCTTCGAACAAGCAACCGGTTGCAGGACATACTTCTTGCAGAAATGGAGCCGGGTCGCTCCGGAAATGATATTCTGCTGGCAGCGCTTCGGCAGATGCGCTCGGAAGGCATTGACGGCACCATTTACACACACCCGATCGGCGACCATGGACACGGGGCCGGGCCGCTGATAGGGCTCTGGGACAGGCAGGAAGCCATTCCCGGGCGCGGGGATGTTCTTCTGGTTGCCAATACGTGGCACTCGATCGAGTTACAGGCGACGGTCGCCGTTCCCGAATGGGGTGGACAGCGGGTTCGTTTTATGCAGGAGGAAGAAGCACGAGTCGCGGACGACGGGACCCGGTCGTGGGTTTACCGTCGCCAGACGGAGTTTCACCTGGTGAAATAACGGTCCCGGTCTCGCGCCGCCCCTGATCCACAAGGCTCCAGACCTCAC
>JACZYD010000011.1 GCA_022571255.1 Bacteroidota bacterium | reverse complement strand
ACCATCGTAGTCCAAGTAGTTTGGCATATCCCAATCAAAGCCAGTCGGTACGCCATTGACAGGCACGGCGCTATACCATTCGCTATCAGGATAGAAGGGGGGAGTAACCCTATCCAGATAATTCTCAATCATGTATTCGTGCGCTTCTCTGGCGGCATCCGCAAAAATTTCCTGATGTCGATCGCTCGGATTGAATCGTGCACCCTTTTCGATGCCAATTGACTTTAACAGCCCTAAGAACGCCATATCTCGTTGTTCGAGATTTTCTCGCTCGACGGATATAAAGGGTCGAATCTGGTCAGAGAAGAATCCATACGAGAGTCGGCCCTGCTGCCTGAGCCACGTTCCGGTCTGTTCAATTGTTCTGTCGATGGTGTCGATATACTGGATACCGAAAGAAGCCTGTGTCGCTGCGCTGCGCCTGATAGTCAGCGATCCGGTCGCTCGCGATCCATCAAACGATTCGCTCAGTCTGATACTGGATAAACTGGCAGATACAGAAGATGAATCGGACCAGTCCAACCCCATTCTTACTTCACTCTCGAGTTCTCTTTCCGTCCCCTGTACACCTCCGGGGACGTCTATTTGTCGCCCTCTGATATTCCAGTCCCGGGTGAACTCTATCGGTCGTGTTCGGCTGAATGTCCGAAATGATTCGGACCGGAAACGCCGGGATACTGCTCCGTTCAGGGCGCCGAGTGACCGGCCTGCGATCTCGAGATTGAACGGATCTACAAGGACCCGAATGTCGTACGCATTTCCGCTGTTGTCAGCGTTGTCAAGGTCGGAAAGTCGGTTCAGGTCGTTTACAGAAGCGGCCCACTCACCCGAAATCCTGAATTTCGAAAACGGTCGCAGTTGCCCTCGGAAATCTATCAGTTGCTGTAGAACAGGAGAAGGCAGGATTTGAATGGGTTCGTAGTCCGCCATGTCAGATCCGACATATTCGAAAGCTATTCCGTTGGTGGAGAGCCCCGTTCTTTTATAACTTCCCCGGTTTGTTCCCAGTCGTGTAAACGATACACGAAACACGACTGATGTATCAGGAGGCGTCGTCGTAATAGCGACGAAAATATTGACAGGCTCGTTATCTGCGTCAAAGCGCTGTTCGATCAGGTATTGGGTAAAAGAGGCTTCCGGATCATAGATCACCGGTATTGCTCCGCCTTTGAAGGCAAGATCATCCCCGGCTCTTTCGATGTTCTCGATGTCTTTTTCAGTCAAGCCGAATTCATTGCTGAATTCTTCTCCATCCGTCTCTCGAAGCAGAGTGGCTCCGAAGCTGAATCGCTCGGATCCGTCGACGATTCGGCCGAAAGAGGAAGTGACATCGGCGGCAAGCATCGTACGGGTAAACTGACTTGTCGTGTATTCAAATTCCGCGGTGATCCTTGAATCAACTCCGATGATTCGTTGAGGGGTAAATGTAATTTCCCCGGTTTCATAATCAATGACAAAGTCTTCTGTTTCGCCCCGTGTAAGTCGTTCACCATTCAGATAAACGCTCTCTGAACCCGGAATAACAATGATGAAACGCTCACCGTTCTGCCCTTCAAGTCTGTATGGACCTTGCACTCTGTCGATAGCCTGAATGCGCTGGGTTCGAAATATTCCACGAGAGACCGCACCTGAGATTCGAACCGTAGCGGTATTGAAAATCCCGTTTTCGGCTGAAATACTTCCAGTTGCCATGACTCCCTGTTGTTTTCTGTACAGACGGCCGAAGCGACCTCCGTCAATCCGGGAATCAAAATCTCCCAGTTGCAACGTTCCCCTGCTGGACTTCAACTCTATAAATACCCTGTCAAAATCGTTGAGTTGGCGAGTCGTCCCTTGGGGGAGAATTGGAGTATTCTCGTCGGTGAGAGCCGCACGCAGGAATAATCCGTCCAGGATTTCTCCATCGACCTGAATGCGGAGCCCGGATTCGATTCCAACGGATTGCCCTGTTCCTGTGGAAAGACCACGAGTAATCGATCCACTGGAATGGAGGCGATTCGGTGAAAAAGCTGCGACAGACCGCGACGTGACCGGTGACGGGGAAACTTGTTTCCCTTTGTCGGCAGACGGGTATTGAACGAGTGGCCAGAGCCGGATACTGGTCGCCAGTTCTATCGGGATATACTTATACGAAATGATGAGTTGGAGCTCTTGACCCGATTCGACATCCGGCAACTCAATGAAGCCACGTCGATAGTCGATGGAATATTCGGATTCTGTGAGCTGTCTGTCTGCAATCCGCACGCTTACAGAGCCCGAAATCAAGAAAGGACGAATCAGGAACGGCCCCTGTCCGAAAACCTGCAACGTATCGGTTTTTGACGGGAATTGGATTTCTTCACGGTCCTGTGCAGACGCCACACCAACCAGCAATAAGCCAAGAACAAATACCAGGCTGTTATTCCACCCTGAAATCTTTGAACAGACCGAAATGAACGCAGATGTCTTCCGCAAGATGGTCCTTCGATACGTTTCTCTCTTACCGGTTACGCCAGCCATCTTCAAGAGACGGTTCTGCCTCTCAACAAACGGATCAAAGGTCTGTTTCGCTGACGACCGAATTGATGGGGCCAGATTTTATAGAAATGTTATAACTTGCCGCACGCGTAACAGAAAGCTCTATGACTCAGCGTCACGATTTATGACCTCTCCAGGTTCTTCGTCCAATCCCGCACGCATCGCAATCGTTGGGTCCGGTCCGGCCGGCTTTTATGCTGCAGAGCGATTTCTGAAACAGACAGAGTTCATGTCTGAGGTTGATATGTTTGAAAAGCTTCCAACTCCTTACGGCCTGGTCCGGTCAGGAGTCGCTCCGGATCACGAAAAAATCAAAAACGTGACGCGCATTTTTGACCGCACAGCCGCGAATCCTTCTTTCCGGTATTTTGGAAATGTGGAATATGGACGCCATATCGATCTGTCTGATCTGAAACGACACTATCACCATGTGTATTTTTCCACCGGTGCAGCAGTAGACAGGAAACTCGGCATACCGGGCGAAGACCTTCCCAGAAGTCATTCAGCCACCGAATTTGTCGCCTGGTACAACGGACACCCGGACTATCGAGAACTGGTTTTTGATCTTTCGCAGGAATCGGTAGTCATTATCGGAATGGGAAATGTGGCAATCGATGTGGCGAGAATATTGTGCAAGACCGTTGACGAACTGGCTGCGACTGATATCGCAGATCACGCACTTGAAGCGCTTTCAAAAAGTCGTGTACGTGCCATTTATATGATCGGTCGACGTGGCCCGGCGCAGGCCGCCTTTACGCTTCCTGAAATCAAGGAAATGGGTCAACTTTCAGACGCATCGACGGAAGTGCTTGCGGACGAGGCAAAATTGGACGACTTGAGCAAGGCAAGTCTTGAGGAGAACCCCGATCGGATGACGATGAAAAAGCTGGAAATCATCAATTCTTTCGTCGGCGGATCAAGATCGGAGGCCAAAAGAACGTGTTTTATCCGATTCCTGCTGTCTCCTGCGGAGATCATAGCAGGCGACGATGGAGGCGTTTCTTCCATATCTCTCGCAAGAAACAAGTTGGTACGAGGCGAGCACAGGCTGGGAGCCTGTCCTACCGGTGAGAAACTGGAATTGTCGGCAGGTCTGTTGTTTCGCTCTGTAGGATACCGGGGTGTGGCTGTGCCGGGCCTGCCGTTTCATGAAAACTGGGGAGTCGTCAGAAATGAGGAAGGAAAAGTCGTCGAAGAATCGGGACAGCAGGTGATCGGATGCTACGTTGGCGGGTGGATAAAAAGAGGACCTACTGGAGTCATCGGGACAAACAAGCAGGATGCCTTTGAAACGGTCGACCATATGTTGGAGGATCTGCGGCGAGGAAATCATTTCCACCCGGAAGAGGCGACGATCGATGCCGCTCAACACATGGTTTCAGAAAAACAACCTCGGTGGATTTCCTACTCTGACTGGGAAACAATCAATGAAGCGGAGACCAGCGCGGGCCAGAAAAGCGGAAGACCGCGTGTGAAATTGACGACCGTTGAGGAAATGCTGGCGGCTGCAGGAAAATAACCAGTCCCAGTCATGTCGATCCTTCCTTTACGGTCGTAATGTTGCTGACGCGAAATCCTTCAATTTCGAGGGCTTCAATCAATTTGTTTTCGTCGTTCCAGCATTCAGACGCTACGAATTCTACAGATCCTAAACGCACCCTTGACTCGGAAATCCCGGCCGTTGTATCAAACATGTCTTCCACTGCGCGGACGCAGTGGGCACAGTGCATCCCGGTGAGCGTGAAAATTTTCTTCATAGATAACGTCAAGTGAGGCGTTTCAAACGCAGACTGTTGGCAACGACAGATACGCTACTCATGGCCATCGCAGCGGATGCCATTACGGGACTGAGCGTAATGCCGACGAACGGGTAGAGCACACCTGCTGCAACCGGAATTAAAATAATATTATAGACAAAAGCGAAAAGCAGGTTTTGATAAATAACACGCAACGTCTTACGTGCAAACCTGATTGCCTCTGCAACGTTTCCCACGTCACCCCTCATGACGGTAATTTCACCGGCCTCAATGGCAATGTCTGAACCCGTTCCCATGGCTATTCCAATGTCCGCCTGAGCGAGTGCAGGTGCGTCATTTATTCCATCTCCGACCATGGCAACAACTTCGCCATCGCGTTGAAGTTGCTCTATGATCTTTCTCTTCTCATCAGGCAGGACTTCGGCATAGACGCGCTCAATATTCAGTGTCGAGGCGATGAACCGGGCTGCAGACTTCTGGTCACCACTCAACATGAGTACCTTCAACCCGAGTTCTTTCAGCCTGGCAACACCTTCTTTTGCATCAAAGCGAGGTTTGTCCGAAAGGGCAATATGACCTGTGAACTGTTTCGAATAAGCGACGGATACGGTGGTAAACCCCCTTTCCTTCCATATTTCAGGGGGAGGTATGACTTTGTCCGAGTTCAACTCGCTCTCAATATATGCCCTGTTTCCTATACGCAGTTCCTTCTTTCCCAAGAAGCCTTGAATGCCGAGACCGGGATCGGCGTGCACAGAAGTTATCTCAGCGGTCAATAACTCCTCCAGTTCACTGACTCCAAACTGTTCTGCATGATGTGCCGAAACGATTGTTGATGCCAGCGGGTGTTCTGACTTCTCTTCAAGACGCGCAGCGATAAGTAACACGTCGGAGGCTGTATAACCGTCTCCCGGTTCTACAGCAACAACTTCGGGTTTCCCCTCGGTCAGAGTACCGGTTTTGTCCATGACCACGGTGGTCAATGATGCACTCAATTGAAAAATACGGCTGTCGCGAAGCAGTATTCCCCGGCTGGCGGCTCTCCCGGTTCCAACAACGATCGCCGTTGGCGTGGCAAGCCCGAGAGCGCATGGACAGGCAATGATGAGTACCGTAACAAAACGCAGAAGCGCGTTATTGAGGTGTGGTTCGGGCCCGAAATTCCACCATAATATTGCTGCAGAGAGGGCAATCAACAGAACAACAGGGACAAAAACGGCTGAAATCCGGTCTGCCAGATCCTGTACCGGTGCTCTTGAAGCTTGTGCTTGTTTAACACTTCGAATAATCTGTGCGACCATGGCGTCTTCACCCAGGCGGGACACTTCGAGTACGAATGCGCCGGTCGTATTCAGCGTACCGCCCCATACACGATCCCTCACGGTCCGATGAACAGGAAGCGGTTCTCCAGTCAACATGCTTTCGTCGACTTCGGTATTTCCCTCTCGTACAATTCCGTCGGCCGGAATTTTCTCGCCAGGTAACACCTGAACCCTGTCGCCCAGGATCAACTCCTCAACCGGGAGCATCACCATTTTGCCATTCCGTATGATGCGCGCCTCTGCAGGCTGTAATGTCAACAAGGCCCGAACAGCCTCTCCTGTTTTTTTTCTAGCACGCGCTTCGAGGAGTCGGCCGGTAAGAATAAGAGCAATAATGATGGATGCCGCCTCAAAATAAACGGCCGAGCCACCCGGCAAACCGCTGAAAAATTTCGGGAAGAGAGTGACCACGGTGCTGTACAGATAGGCAGATCCTACACCGAGTGCAACAAGCGAATTCATGTTGGCAGAGCCCAATCGGAGCGCGATCCACGCCTGAACGAAAAAAGGCCGGCCCGAATAAAAGACTACCGGCGTGGTCAACAGGAATAAAATCAGATTTTGATTTGCCAGTTCAATCAGTCCGTGGCTCATGGAAATCAGGAAGATTGGGCCTGACAGAACGGCCGCGAAAATAAGCTGCTTCCGCGTCGTGTTATATCGATTCTCTTCGCGACGTTGTATATCGTCGAGGACTTCAGACGCAGATGCAACATGGCTTTGACGTCCGTGAGATCGTTTGAACAACTCGGATAATTCGAGCGGTGCGACAGAGTCGCGAATGTAGCGGACCCGTATCAGAATATCACCGGTATCCCCTTCCGCGTGGACCTCAAGAATCCCTTCCATTGCGCTCAACCGGCTGCGCAATTCGGATTCTCGATCGCGAGCGCCTTTTCCGGTCAGAACCGTTTCCGCGATAAGAGTATGCACACCATATCCCGCGTTCTCAACCGTGCGGACAAGGTCAGCGGAAGAAACACCTTTGAGTCGAATCGTCGCCTCATGGGTGGCATAGTTAACGCTGGCATCAGATACTCCCGTCAACGTGGAGAGACTGCGCTCCACGCGCGATGCACATGCGGCGCACGTCATGCCTTCTATCGGCAACGTGATGAGAGAGTCGGACAAATGCGTCATGGTCCGTCGAAATGAAAAATTTACCCGCAGAGAAAAACCACCGATTCGGTACTTCTTATCTCGAAAAGGCCCGGAAGAAAAATGATCCATCAAGCTGCTGCGTTTTCGTCGAATTTTCAGCTCCGATCACCTCGCATACAGCATGAGCATACCCTAAATTTTACAGGGACAAAATAACATCGAGTTCCGGCGATGAACAAAATCCATTACTCTGTTTCAGATTTTGCGTGAGACTGTGCCAGTGAATAGAGACCAGGTCAAAAAACAGTTTGGCCATACGCTGCGTGACACTCGTTTTTCGAAGCTTGGTGAGCGGTATCAAGGAAAAGTCCGTGACACATACGCGGGAGACGAGTTGATTTTTCTCGTCACGACAGATCGCATCTCTGCGTTCGATCATGTCCTGCGCCAGACCATTCCTTTCAAGGGGCAGGTGCTCAACAGGCTCGCCGCATTCCAGTTCAAGCGCACTGCAGATATCATTGAAAATCATGTGGTATCTGTACCCGATCCGAACGTTACCATCGCACGGCGGTGCGATGCGCTTCCTGTCGAATTCGTGGTAAGGGGTTATCTCGCCGGGCACGCGTGGAGAACCTACGACTCCGGAGTTCACGCACTGTGTGGAGTAAAACTGGACGAAGGATTGCGTGAGAACAGCCGGCTTTCAGCGCCGATACTTACGCCGGCAACCAAGGCAGACGTGGGTCATGATGAAGACATTTCGGTCGATGATATCGTAAAAAGAGGCATCCTCGACAGAGAGACGGTTGACCTTCTGACTCAAAAATCATTCAGTCTGTTCGAACGAGGAACGCAAATCGCAGCAAATAACGGGTTGATTCTGGTTGATACGAAGTATGAATTTGGACGATTGCCCGGTGGAAAGCTGATTCTTATTGATGAAATCCACACGGCCGATTCCTCCCGCTATTTTTATTCGGACAGTTATGAAGAATTATTGCGCTTGGATAAACCGCAGCGACAACTGTCGAAAGAATTTGTCCGTGTATGGTTGATGGAGAATGGATTTCAAGGATTTGTCGGCCAGGCTCTTCCTGATCTGGACGATGAGTTTGTAATCGATATCTCACTGCGTTATATCGAATTATTCGAGAAGCTGACAGGCGATGTATTTATTCCGGACATGCATCCGGACCCCGAACAACGGATCCGGGAAAACATGAACAAACCCGTGGCGAACTGGACAGTGGGTAATTAGTCAATATCAGGTGTGGTGCCTTCTACCCAATCTGTCGTACCGTCTGCGAACGTCTCCTGCTTCCAGATAGGTATTCGCTTCTTCAATTCGTCGATCAGGTATCTGCAGGCCTCAAATGCGTCGCTCCGGTGAGGCGTGGCAACTCCAATAAACACCGATATTTCGGATACGGAAACAGGACCGGTTCGATGAAATACGACGGTTCGCAGAACAGGCCACCTGGATCGGGTCTCCTCTATAAGGCGGGACAGTTCAGCGACTGCAAGTTCACTTGCGGCTTCATAGGAAAGCAAAACAGTCTCCTTTCCGTTTGTCCGGCGTCTGGTTGTGCCGAGAAAAATGTCAATCGCACCGCCCTCGGCACCCCGAAGAAAGTTCACGTGGCCATCGATCTGGATAGGATCGGGACCGAGGCCTATTCGCACGGAAGAGTTTTCTGACATATTGTGACGCAGTGATTCAATCAGACGATACGATCGGGTGCCTTAAGTAAACTGTGTCCGTTCACCCGCCGCTGACTGGTGGAATAATAGAGATTTCGCTGCCCTCCGTCAGTATAGCGTCTCTGGAGATGTACTCCGTGTCGGTAGCCAACCTGAGATAAGGTGCGAATTCGGCTACTTCAGGATAACGATCAATAATCGCCTCGATCAGTCCGGAACCGTTGCAGTTTTGCGGCACCTCCATCTCTTCAACGTTCTGGTCTGTCACGTCCCTGAGCATCGCATAATACCGAACAATAATGAACATAATTGATGATTACCGAAGATGAATCGCCCGAATGGGTTCAATTTTCGCAGCAAATCTGGCCGGCAGATAAGATGCCAGACCACACAACAGCATCGTGATGAACGCCACGGCCACAAAATCGACAATGCTGAGTTCGATGGGAGCGGCACTCATATAGTATGCTTCTTTAGGAAGCGGGATTATTGAATACCGGAGCTGAAGCCATGAAAACAACACGGCAACCAACTCTCCAATGATTACTCCCGCCATACCGATGTACAGTCCAAGGTACAGGAATATTCGCCTCAACATTCGACGGGAAGCCCCCATACTTGCAAAGACACCAATTTCAGGTGTTTTCTCCAGGATGATCATCAGTAATGTACCGATGATGTTGAACGCGGCTACCAGAACGATTATTCCAATAACCATCGGGATTATACTCTCCTGCAAATTCACCCATGCAAACAGACTTCGGAAGATATCATAGATGGATCTTGCCATCACAGGAAACGGCAGGTCATGGTCGATCCGGTCGGCCATGACTCTTGGATCAGTACCAGATGTCAGCGTCAAGTCGAATCGAGTAACCTGATTCGAGCCGTAACCCAGCAAATCTCGAGAAACTTCGATCAGCGCAAAAACTTGTGTTTCGTCGAAATCAGCTAAAGACGTCTCGTAGATTCCCACTACACGGAATTGCTTCAGTCGGGGCGTACGGACGGAAATCGAATTTCCGCGCCGGCCGCGTAAGGAAAAAGCGTGCACCCGATCCCCGACATCCAGACGCAATTTCCTTGAGAGCGACATTCCTATCACCATCGCAGCATCATTATCCCTCTGATGGTCCAGATCAGCCGTTCCGGTAAGCATATTCTTACGAAGATAATCAGGAATAAATTCGACACCATTGAGACTGACCCCATCGGCACGATTTCCGCGGCCCCGAAGTAATACGAATTCCTGAATTACTGGAGCAACAATGGATACGCCCGAGTACTTCTGCAACATTGCCCTGAGTGTGTCCGCTTTCTGGAGCGGGGCATCCCGAAAGTTTTCAACCTGAATCTGGGCTCCAAATCCGATAATTTTGTCTTCAATTTCGTTACTGAATCCCCGCACGATCGCCAGGGCCACTATCAGAGCACAAACGCCCAGCGCAACACCGGTTACGGCAATAGTTGTCACAAAACGCAAAAACTTGCGGCCTTCAGACTTACCCTGGGCACCGCGGAGATACCGGAGGGCAATGGAATGTTCAAATTTCCTGGTCAAGGCGTTCCTGCGGACTTAACACGATTCAAGAATGATGGCCCCAAGACGAATGCCACACCCCTTTTGATCCTGCCTGGAGAAGACGCGTAACGGGGACTCGAATATTGCGCGAACTGAACGCTAAGCCAAAAATGCTGATGTAACTTCTGGCCGTACGATAAAATGAATCCAGCGATTACCCTGATGAATAATTTGACATCCCGCCCGCCTCTTCCCATTAATGAGCCCATCAAATCGTATGCTCCCGGTTCCCCGGAACGAGCATCGCTGTGCAAGAGGCTGTCTGAAATGCGAGCCGAAACGTTGGACATCCCTGCAATTATAGGCGGGAAGGAATTAAGAACGGGAAACGTTCTTTCCATCGTTGCTCCGCACGAACACTCGCGCGAACTTGCCACTGCCCACCAGTGCGGGGAAAAAGAAATCAATGCAGCTATCGAGGAGGCTGTGAAGGCGAGGCACGACTGGATGTTCATGGACTGGTCCGACCGCGCAGCCATTTTTTTGAAGGCTGCGGATTTACTGGCCGGTCCGTGGCGAGATACCATCAATGCGGCAACCATGCTCGGGCAAAGTAAAAATGCCTATCAGGCCGAAATCGATTCTGCATGCGAGCTTATTGACTTTTTTCGCTTCAATGTGCTCTATATGGAGGAAATTTACGGACACCAGCCGATATCGGGGCCTGGAGTCTGGAATCGGGTTCAATATCGTGCTCTCGAGGGTTTTGTATTTGCGGTTACGCCTTTCAATTTTACGTCAATCGCCGGGAATCTACCCACCGCTCCGGCCCTTATGGGAAATACGGTGCTCTGGAAGCCGTCGTCCACGTCAAATCTCTCGTCGTACTATGTGTACAAACTCCTGGAGGCCGCGGGTCTGCCCGATGGTGTAATAAATTTAATTCCAGGGCGCGGATCTGAAATCGGCAAACACGTGTTCTCGTCCCCGGAATTCACAGGACTTCATTTCACAGGTTCGACACCCACATTCCGGTATATGTGGTCTGTTGTTGCAAACAACCTCTCCAACTATCGCACGTACCCGAGACTTGTCGGAGAAACCGGTGGAAAAGACTTCATAATGGCTCACCCGTCCGCGGATCCTGTGGCAGTAGCGACGGCCATTGTACGCGGCAGTTTTGAATACCAGGGACAAAAATGTTCCGCTGCATCCAGAGTCTATGTGCCCGAATCACTCTGGAGTCAGATTCAAAGTACCGTCGGGGACCAACTTTCCAGAATTAAAATGGGCCCTGTCGAAGATTTTTCGAACTTCATGAACGCTGTTATCGATCGTAAAGCTTTCGACAGCATTACAGGATATATCGATCATGCCGAGTCTGACCCGGAGGTTGAAATTCTGTTTGGTGGCAACTACTCGGACGAGGTAGGATATTTTATCGAACCCACGGTTCTTCTGACCACGAATCCCCTGTATCAGAGTATGTGCGAGGAAATCTTCGGACCGGTCGTTACCATCTTTGTGTATGACGATAACAAGTATGAAGAGACGCTCGATCTGCTCGATGATACATCGGAGTATGCCCTGACCGGAGCACTTTTTGCGCGCGATCGCAAGGTAATCCAGAGCACAACCGACCGCCTGGTCAATAACGCAGTAAATTTCTATATCAACGACAAACCGCCCGGTGCCGTCGTAGGACAGCGGCCATTCGGGGGGGGGCGGGCATCGGGAACGAACGATAAAGCGGGTTCTTATTTAAACCTTATTCGCTGGGTTTCAGCACGTACGATCAAAGAAACATTTAATCCGGCGCTGGATTTTGACTATCCTTTTTTAGCATCGGATCCGGTTGAATCGTCGAAGGAGGATTGAATCGTCGAAGGAGGAATAAATTTAACGGTTCGGGCCATAAGAGCGAGACCGGTTAATCATCAAAGTACTTATCAGCATGCCCACATCTTACAGAGTGGTACAATACGGAGTTGGACCGATCGGTCAGTCGTGCCTCCGGACATTGCTTTCAAAACACCAGTCGATCGAACTCGTGGGCGCAATCGACATCGATCCGGACAAGGTCGGCAAAGACGTGGGTGAAATCACCGGTCTGGGAATAAAAACGGACGTTATCATATCGGCGGATGCGGAAGCTGTTCTTCGAGAAACGAAACCGGATGTTGTTGTACATACGACGTCTTCCTTTCTGAGCCGTATGTCAGACCAGCTGGTGCAATGTGTCGAAGCGGGCGCGAACGTGGTCTCTTCGACAGAAGAATTGTCGTTCCCGTACCACAGGCATCCCGAGATATCGGCGGCTCTGGACGAGGTCGCGAGACAAAATGGCGTTACCGTTCTCGGAACGGGCGTGAATCCGGGATATGTTATGGATGCACTTGCGATCATGGCTACCGGAGTATGCCATCAAGTGTCGTTGATTGAGGTCAACCGCGAAGTAGATGCGGGGCTCAGGCGGTTTCCTCTTCAGCTGAAGGTCGGAGCTGGATTATCGACGGACGCGTTTGAGGAAAAGAAGGCGACCGGAATGTTCGGGCACATCGGTCTTGTTGAATCACTCAGGATGATCGCCCGGGCTATGGACTGGCCAATTGATCAACTCGATGAAACCCTGGAATGTATCGTCAGTCCGAGGCGTGTCGTAACCCCTTTTTTAACGGTTGAAGAAGGACAGGTCGCCGGAATTCATCATTACGCCAAAGCATTCATCGAAGGAAACTGTGTGATTTCTCTTGACCTGAAAATGTTTGTCGGGGCCGAAGATCCACGTGATGCTGTATACGTCCACGGTGATCCTCCAGTGGATCTCGTGATTCGGGGGGGTATTTTTGGTGATACGGCCACGGTTGCTACGCTCATTAATGCGATTCCCCTCGTTGTTAACGCTCCGTCCGGGCTGGTTACCGTAGCGGACCTTCCTGTTCCACGCGCTTTTGCTGCAGCGTGGTCCACTTAATCTGGCCATGACCGCAGTTTCCGAAATAAAGGAATTCAGATCCAGGGATCATCCAGGGTACCGAACGAGACGTCATGTCTTTTCACTCAGAATGATGCGACCGATGGCGGCCTGCATGCTGCCGGTAATGATTGCAGGATTGTCGTCTGTTCTGCAGGGATATAGTGTTTTACTTGTTCTTTACATCGGCTTTCCGGCAGCAATCCTTGTGGCCGGCGCATGGACCCACGTCAGAATCGGAGATGAAATCGTCGAGCTGCATTTTCGTGATAAGGATCTCGCGCTCCGATCGCTTCTTGCGGCCGCCGAACCGAAAAAAGAGCTCCTCTGGTATCGGATTCTGGATGTTCAAAGGGATATCAATAATGTTCGGATTACTCTCGGGCATGAGTTTTATCGTATCCTCCTTTCGGAGTGGCCCGAACGAGAACTTTTGATGGGCCATTTAGAGTCAGCCGCACGAAAACACGCCGCCGGAACTGACGGCTGATGAAAAAAGGGACGGAGGTATCGCCATGATCGAGATCGATCGTTCGTCTGACGATCCTATTCATATCCAACTTGAACGCAGACTGCGTTTCCTGATTGTGAACGGCCACTATCGAGCAGGTCAGCTCCTTCCCTCGACTCGGAATCTTGCTGATCAACTCGATATCTCCTTTCATACAGTACGTAAAGCATACTCCGCTCTGGAACGCGAGGGTTTTGCCAAGGCGCGCGGTGGACGCGGCTACGAGGTTTGTGATTATAAGCCGGAACAGAAATCGGTCAGAATGGAGCGAGGTGCTTCTTTAGTTCGCGGTCTGCTGCAACAACTTATTGGACTTGGATTGGAAGAATCCGATGTGGAGTACCTCATTCAGGAGCAGATGTCGGTTCTTGAAATCGAAGATTACCCATACAAGATCGTAACCGCGGGTCCGTTCATCGAATGGGGCCAGCAATGTGCGCTTCAACTGAGATCTCTACTCCAGAAGGATATTGTGCCGACGACCATAAAAGAGCTTGCAAAACATGCTGACGCCGATTTTGTGCTGGTTCCTTTTCGTGAGGTCCGAACTGTTCTGTCCAGTGCACCGAACGCGGATATAATCGGGATTCAAACAGAACTTGATGCTGACGCTCTGGGACAGGTATCTCGTCTACTGGAGAGAGAAACGCTCGGTGTGGTCACACGTTATGCGGACGCTATCGGTCCGTTGACATCGGACCTCAGAGCACAAACTCGTTTCAGTGGCCAGGTACTCGCAGTTTCCGTTGATGACGGGGATGAACACGTCGCACCTCTTCTTCGTCAGTGTGATATGATCCTGTATACGGAGGCGGCAGAGCCTCGAATACGTAAATCGCTTCCAGGTATGCTCAGGCATTATCCACTGAAGATCAGTATCGCCGAGTCCTCAATTGAGCGCCTCCGTCAGCATATCCCCGCTTGAAGAGTCACTGGAATTCCGACGTGGGATCGTACTCTTATCCCCTTTGTCTGCCCCGGATCTGACAGCGGTATCCTTTTTCTCCCGTTCTCCGTCAGCATCACCGGGATATTTGACTCGAACGTGGTAAACGCCCATTAATATTGTTAAAAACGATTCTTTAATCCGTTTTAAATCGGCAAATGTGAGTGTGCACTCATCGAGTTGCCCATCGTCCATTCGGACATCGACAATGCTGTTGATGAGGCCCTCCAGTCGTTTGTGTGTTGGTTTGTCGAGTGCCCGCGCAGCCGCTTCGACACCGTCAGCAAGCATTAAAATCGCGGTCTCCGCAGAGTTGGGTTTAGGGCCGGGATACCGGAAGTCTGAGTCCAGCACGGCTCCGCCTTTGTTCTCGGACTGGGCGAGGGCTCGCTGGTAAAAGTATTCTATCCGCGTCGTTCCGTGATGCATCGGAATAAAGTCCTGAACGACATTCGGAATCTTATTCTTGCGCGCAAGTTCGAGCCCTTCTTTTACGTGGCTGCAAATAATAAGAGCGCTCATGCTGGGTTTCAGATGGTCGTGTGGATTGCTGAGTCCGGCCTGATTCTCCACAAAATATTCTGCCTTGGCAGTCTTACCGATATCGTGGTACAGAGCACCCACCCGCGTCAGAAGGCCATTGGCGCCGATGGAAGAAGCCGCAGCCTCGGCGAGATTGGCTACCTGAAGAACATGGTTGAACGTGCCCGGAGCTTTCAGACTCATTTCCTTCAAAAGCGGGCGGTTCGTATCTGAGAGTTCAAGGAGGGTTAAATCAGTGGTGATATTGAATGTGCGCTCGAAAACCCAGAGAAGCGGATACGCCATCAACAATAAGGCTGAATTCAATGCGACAAAAATCATTTCGTCGGTCAGCCGATCCAGCGTCTTATTCTGCAAGAGATATGTCGCAACAAGAATCGCCAAATACCCACTCAGCACAAGACCGGCACTTATAAAGAATTGCCCACGGTTTCTGATATCACGAACGCTGAAAATACCGATCGTACAGGCGAAAAGAGTTGCGTACATGAATGCGAAATCATAATCAAGAACGTGACTGCCCATCAGCGCCATGGTAAGCGTTCCAAATATTCCGACGCGTGAATCAAAGATTACTGTCAACAGAATCGCGACGATCGCAATCGGAACCACGTACATATTCAGTAACGGATAACGAAGAGCCACCCCGAACATCCCCATTATGGCAAAAAAGAGGAGTGCGATAAGAAATAACATCCTGTTGTCGCTGAAAATGGGCTCGCGCAGCAGAAATAGAAACAGAAAAAAAATCAGATACGTGGAGATGGTCAGTATCAACTGTCCGGAGAATCGTGTCCATGATAACGAAGATGCATTTCGTTGTCTCTGTTGTCCCTCCAGAGAAACAAGACGTTGCAGAATATCCTCTGAAACGATGTCCCCTTTGCGAACGATAATCTCATTGGCGCGAACCACACTGATTGTGGGCGAGAGGGTACGCTCCTGCTCGGCCCAGAGCGCCTCGGTGCCGAGGCGATCATATCGATGGGAAGCAGAAAATGTCGCGGAGAACAGCACCATGGCCAACGCAGCACGAGAAGAATTATTCGGATATCGATTTTGAAATCGAGCCTGTGCGCTACTGAACGCTTCTTCCGTAGTCAAGAGCGCAGCGAGCGTTGCGGGACTCTGGAACGGTGTCTCCTCGTTTCTGACCGTAATCCTGGTTGCATAAACACTTTCACGCGAAATATCAATGACTCCGCGGCGCAACAGCGGCGTACCGGTATTCCACACGAGGGAGACAATTTCCTGATCGAGTGTCTGAGTAGATTGAGTACGGGACGCAGACGAATATCCAGGGACACTGTTTGCGTAAGATTCCTGCAAGTCATCCCACTGTTGGTCCGACAACTGAAGGGTGATTTCTGATCGTGCCCGCACAAAGGAAAGCGAGTCCTGAATCGCCTCGTTAATCCGCCCTCGTGATTGACTGATACGGAAATCTGCATAAAGAGAGAGTACGTCCTCGAGTACCACCGACACCGAATCAAGAGATTCCTGGAATATCCTGGTTATGTCTTCCGAAACAATGAAAATCGGTAATGTCGATATCCGAATTCCCCGGATATCCGCCGCCTGCTCTTCCTCCGTTTTCAAAATGGGATAATCGTACGGAGACACAAGATCATCCCACCTCCAGACATCGTCCACTACGACTGCGTATTCAAAATCACTCCCGCGCCGAAAAGTGAGCATGCTGACCACGATCAAGGCCAGAAAAATACCGATCTTGACCGCGAGATTTCCCATGGCAGAAGGTCCGGACGAGGTGTCGCCTGTCTCCAGTGTCGTCCCGACGGGGCGAACAGATTTAGAACCCAGTTTAAATTTGCCGAGCAATGACATAATAGGCTACCTATGCAGATACGATGCTATTGATCCAAGTCCTACGGTCAGGGCCGCGCCTATGGCCGTATACCATGGCCACGCAATACCCTTCAGCCCATCGGATTGAATTCGTTCGAGTGATGGTTGGAAATCAAAGATCCATCCTGTTTCAGGTCCGTACCAGACGCCGAAAATGACGGCCACCATGACCACAATCGTAGTCACAAAAACGGTCATGGCTGCCTTCTCGGATACTCTCGAGTCAATCATCCCCAATAAGAAAACACCCAGCAGCGATCCGTATGTAAACGAGGCAATCGATAACCCCAACTCAACGACCGGATTTTGCTGATTCTCAAACAATGTGGCGAAGAACATGAAAACGACACCCCAGAAGAGGGTGATCAGTCGGGAGGCGTTGAGCGTGTCGAACCCTGCAGACACCCACCATTTCATTTTTCCCAGCACATCATTGATCGATGACGACGCCAAGGCATTCAATGACGAGGACAACGTACTCATGGCAGCTGCAAGAATACCTGCCAATACCAGACCAGAAACCCCGCTTGGCAGGCCCTCAAGAATAAAGCGGGGAAATACTTCATCGCCTCTCGAAAGGCCAAGTTCCGCCAGCGATGCACCACCGTAATAGGCCCAGAGCAGCACACCCAGGACAAGAAAAATCGCAAACTGAACCATTATCACGATCGCGCTGAATACCAGCGCTTTCTGGCTGTCACGTACATTTCTACACGCCAGGAGTCGCTGTACTATCAGGTGGTCTGTCCCATGTGACGCCATGGAAAATATCCCGCCGCCAACGACGGCGGTTATCATTACGTAAGGTTGTGTCAAAACGCCAACCAGCCCCTGGTTGCCAAAATCAATCACGGTCATTTTTCCGGAATCGGCCAGACTTTGCAGAGCAATTGGATCGAGTTGTGAGAGCAGTACGGCTATCGAACCCAAAGCCGCGAGCAGATACAGTCCCATTTGCATCACGTCCATCCATACGACTGCACGAAGTCCGCCAAAATAGGTGTAAGACATCGTGAGAAGTCCGATGGCAATGATGATTGCTGGATAACCCACACTTAGTCCCATAGAATCAGTGATGACTTTCAGTGGAATGGCCGTTGCGAACAGTCTCACACCGTCGGCGAGAAGGCGTGTACCCATAAAGGTGATCGATGAGAGGCTTTGTAACCTCGGACCGAATCGTTGACCCAGAAAATCATATGCAGTTGTAAGATCGCCGGCGAAATAGCGAGGCAAAAAAACGAATGCTACCACGATGCGTCCCAACAGGTAACCCAACGTTATCTGAAGGAAAACCATCGTTCCTCCGAAAGACACGGCGGGGATGCCGATAATGGTAAGCGTGCTCGTTTCAGTGGCCACGATAGAGAAACACACTGCCCACCAGGGAAGATCTTTTCCACCGAGGAAATAGTCCTTCACATTTTTCTGTGAACCGGACAGGCGCAGGCCGAGCCAGATCACTCCGATGAGGTATCCGACAAGAACGATGTAGTCAAGAGCAGTCAAATAGCCGATTCAGTTACCCTGAGCTATCAAAGCAAGGAATTTTTCTTCCGTTAACACGGTAACGCCAAGATTCCGTGCCTTAACGAGTTTCGAGCCGGGGTTTTCTCCGGCCACGACATAATCCGTTTTTGATGATACACTGCTGATGACTTTCCCTCCAAGTATCTTTATGTGTTCTCCGGCTTCCTTTCGACCCATGGCAGAGAGCGTTCCTGTAAGCACGAACGATTGTCCCGCCAGACGAACACTGCTCGTGCCCGTCGGAGTTTCCGACTCGAGACGCGATGTATTGACTCCCAACGCTTGCAATGACGTTATCAAGCGCTGATTTTCCTCAATTGCAAACCAGTCGACCAGGCTCTGTGCGATGACCGCGCCAACACCGTCGATTTCGATCAACATGTATTCCGGTGCACGGGACAATGCATCCATAGATTCAAAATATTTTACGAGTAATTCGGCCGTTGTTTTACCCACATGGCGAATTCCGAGCCCGTACAGGAGACGAGACATTGTCCTCGTTTTTGCCACCTCCAGTGCGGCCAGTAAATTTGAGATTTTTTTGTCCGCGAATCCTTCCAGGCTGCTCAAAATCGGAGCGTTCAGTTTAAACAGATCATCAATGGCCCGGATGATCCCTTTGCCGGAGAGTTGCAGCGCGAGCATTGTGCCCATTCCTTCGATATCCATTGCATCTCGCGAAACAAAATGCTCGATCAATCGCGAGAATTGAGCCGGACACTCTGAGGCTACGCAAAAATGATCGGCTTCACCTTCTATGCGTTCGAGCGGGTTTCCACATGCAGGACAATGGGGCGGCATTTGCCAGCTTTTTTCCCCGCCCGTCCTGGCTTCAAGAACAGGATGAAGAACTTTGGGAATCACATCGCCAGCACGTTTTACGAGTACCATATCGCCTACGCGAATATCCCTGTCCAGAATATAATCGGCGTTGTGAAGCGTTGCCTGAGAAACGGTTACACCACCGATATTTACAGGCTCGAGTACGGCTTCGGGGGTAATTTTGCCCGTTCGGCCGACGTTTATGATAATATCGTTCAGGCGAGTTGGCTCCTCACGTCCCGGAAACTTATATGCAATCGCCCAACGCGGCGCATTCGAAATATTGCCCAGCCGATTCTGAGCATCCAGGTCGTCGATTTTGATCACAATCCCGTCAATTTCAAAATCAATATTCTCGCGTTCCTCTCTCCAGAGTTGACAGAAATCCAACACCTGATCGATTGTGTCGAATATGTCGGTGTGGGTATTTACGGCAAATCCCATACGCTCAAACCAGGACAACGTGGCTGTTTGAGAGTTTGGAACAGGCGAACTTGTGGGACCCAGTGAATAGGCAAAAAAACGGAGCGGGCGCTCGGCAGTCAGGCTGGAATCGAGCTGCCGGAGGCTTCCGGCAGCTGTATTTCTGGGATTGGCATACGTTTTCATACCGCTTGCCGCGAGGCGGGCATTCATTTTTTCAAAATCACTGATTCGGAAGAATACCTCACCGCGGACTTCCATCACGCCTGGCGTAGGAGGATCATCCGCCAGCAACCGGGCAGAATCCAAGGGAATGCGAAGCGGTATCGACTTTATGGTCCGAACATTTTCTGTCACATCCTCACCCGTTCGGCCGTCTCCACGGGTGGCCCCCCTCTCCAGAACCCCGTTGTGATAGGTGAGCGCAACGGCGAGTCCATCTATCTTCAGCTCTACCGTGACAGCCAGCCGGTCCGATTCTTCTACCTGGAGACGTTTACGGCATTTGTTGTACCACGTGAGAAGATCTTCGTCAGAGAAAGCATTGGATAAAGAGAGTAAAGGAACGGCGTGCTGCACCTTGTCGAAGGAATCCAGGGGTTCGGAGCCGACCCGTCTGGTCGGGGAATCGGACCGAACCGCTTGCGAATGACTTTCTTCGAGTTCACGCAGACACTGCAACAACCGATCGTATTGGGAATCCGAAATGATTGGATGGTCTTGCGCGTAGTAAAGATGCGAATGCAGAGTCAGAACGTCGATTATCTCGTTAACCAGAATTTCAGCCTCACTACTGTTGAGACGGCGCGGGTCCACCTCTGATACGCGTGTCTCCAGCGAACGCGTCCGTTTGAGCAGACTCATTTTCGACGATGTCTGATAACAATCAAGGAGTCCAGCCAGCGTTGAGCCCGTTGGCGAGAAAGTTCGATTCGGCCGCTGCTGTCTACAAGTGAGTCTGACAGCGCGAAGCCTTCAAGTTCTATCCGGGCCGACTCTATGTCCGATTCGAAAATAATTGAATTTGCGACCATAAACGTCAGGGTATCACCGAATTCAATATAATACGGCCGTCTGGCCCACCGGTCTCTGGTGATTTTTATCGGGTCCACCTTTTCATACGCCGCAATAATATCAAATTGCATCGAGTCAGGGAGAACAATGAATTCAGGCGGTGGCAACGGAGGATCAATCGGCGCAATCGAAGATTCGTTGTCCAACCCGGTAGAGTCTGATCTGAGTAAAGACGTGAGACTCCAGATTACGGCGGCAGCCAATATCACCGCCGAGACGATGATCCAGGCTCTCGGTAAAGGCATTTCGGGCTGTGAGATAATTGCCCAATATTTGCGGATTGATCCTTGTTTGCGCGGCGCAGGGACGGTCCGGGTTGCTTCGTCCCCGACCATGTCCTCGCTTTCCTCCGCTTTGGTCAATTCAGGTGCTCGTTGCCGTAATTCGGCGACCTCTGTTGTCTTATCATCTCTCGCATCGGCCTCGTCAGGCGTGCTTGACTTCGGGTCCCCCAGGTATTTCTGACGCAGCATGTTTTCATACCGGCCTTCAAGCGCCTGCTCAAGGGCTGTACAAGCGATTTCCACATCGATTCCGATAATTCTGGCATAGCTCGAAACGATCGAGCGCAGGTATACCTTGTTGAAAGCCGGATGATCAACGAGCGCCGTTTCTTCAAACGATTCAAGGATATCGGCTGGAATTCGGGTAGTTTTCAGGAGGACTTTGACGTCGACCTTTCGATCTTTACGCAAATCCTTGAGATCTTTCGCCAGTCTTCGGCCAGCGCCTCTCAGATTCTCTTCTCGAGACATAAATGCCTAAGGTAGATTCGACATGGCTTCGCGACAATCGTGTCAGGAATCTCCGAGGCTGCCAGAGAGGACAGCCTCGTCGATCGCGTGAGCTTCAAGGTACGGAGCGCTGCACCTGCTACCAAAAAGTAGTCAGAAATCCCAATTGTTTCTTATATAGCAATTATCTATTTCCCGGCATCATCTAATCTCAACGGATACAATGCGCACACTGTTCACCATCTGTTTATTCCTCGCTTCGTCTGTCTTTGAACGTGTCGCAACGGCTCAAGCCCTCGGCGATGGACCTAGCGTTCTCGTGGTCACCGCGCACCCGGACGATGAGATCATGTTTGCCGCGACGATGTACCGCATCACCCATGCACTGGGCGGGACCGTGGATATTGCTCTGATGACCGACGGCGCAGGAGGTTATCGTTTTTCTACTTTATCAGAATCGATATACGGGCGTGAGTTGACGGATCCGGATGTGGCCAGGAATTACCTGCCGGCCATCCGTAAAAGGGAACTGATGGCCGGCGGTGCCATAGCCGGCATAAGGAATTTCTACTTCCTGGAGCAGCCCGATTTAGGAAAGACGGAGGATCAGGATTCGATTCTTGCCTACGTGTGGGACAGTGAGTTTGCTGCCGGTCGGCTGGATCACCTTCTGGCCCAAGGCGAATACGATTTCGTGTTTACCCACCTTCCCATAAAACCTTTCCATTCTCATCATAAAGCCGCGACGATTCTTGCGATCGAGGCGGTCAGTCGCATGCCTTTCGGGAATCGACCGGTAATCCTGGGTAGTTTTACATCCGGTGGTCTCGACGATGCGGTCGCCGCGTACAGGGAACTCGAAGGTCATCCCGCCACAAAAATATATCTGGACGGACCATTCGTTTTTGATCGAAGCACGCCACTCGGGCTTGACGGAAGGCTTAATTATAATATTATTGCCAACTGGATGATTGCTGAGTACAAATCGCAGGGTACCATGCAGTTATTTATGGGAAACGAAGGTGTCGAGCGATTCTGGGTCTACGAAATGAACGGCCGCGACGCTGTGGGGAAAACGGATGCCCTTATGGAACAGGTTCGGACAGCTCCTTTTTAACAAGGTTCTGTGCGGTCGACACAGATCAGGTATTTTGGATAAATCAGCCCGGTCAGAACTTTGAATGATTACTGTATTGAGATTGCGTGTGTGATTTGCAGAGCCGTCTCGTCGATACACTTGGGCTGGCGCCTCAAATTGGTTCTCGAATGTCGAGAGGGCTACCCGCTCGGCGTCCACTTGGAATCGCAATCATGAGCGAAAGAATCGATGATGGTACGATCGACAGCTGAGATACTGGTTTTTATTGCGTTCATCGGTGCCCAGACCGTGGCAGGACAATCGTGGATGACACAGACCGGCACGGTGGAATTCATATCGAGTGTGCCCTTTTTCACGTTTACCGGTACGTCTGAACACCTTACAGGCGTGATAAATCTGGCCGATTCTACGGTAGATTTTTATGTGGATCTTTCTACGTTGAAAACAGGTATCGGAAAGCGGGACAAAGATATGAGACTATCACTCGATATAAAAGAATATCCATTTGCTGAATTTTACGGAAAACTGATTACGGATTTTGACAGGTCTATTCCAGATGGCCAGGCAGCCATGGTCGAGGGAGTTTTTACGCTTCATGGCGTGAAGAAAAATGTCCGTTTATCGGGAGTACTGCAGTTGATCGGCGACCAGCTTGTTCTTGATGCGGGTTGGGATCTCAATCTGGAGGACTATAATATCGTTCCACCAAAACTGCTGATTGTGAAAGTAGATGAAATACAGAAAATTCGAATCACCGCAACGCTTGATCCAATGAACTCGCAATGAAACAATTTTCCGGAATAAAATATCGCCCGGTATGCCTCTTTCTGTTTCTCGCCCTTTCTATTGGTGCGGGAACGGTGCAGGCTCAGATACCACGCCGTCTTGTGGATCCCGGCGGTCCGGTGGACGAACTTTTTCTGTCACAGAATATCGTCGTAACCAGCTCGGTTTCGAATTTGCCGGCAGGAAATCTCAACTTTACAATAATGCACGTCTTCGGCCGAGTCGATGAAGGTGTACAATCGTTATGGGGAGTGGACGGACCGGCTAATATCAGATTCGGATTAGATTACGGTATCTCGGACAGACTGTCCATTGGAGTAGGGCGATCACAATTTGATAAACTCTATGATTTCAGGTTCAAGGCCAACCTGCTCAGGCAATCGAAAGATGGAAAAATGCCCATTGAACTTGCTCTGAAAGGCGATATGGGCATAATGACAGAATCGAACGGATTCGAGTTCAGCGACCGTCTTAATTATCTCGGAGCCGTGATGCTTGCGAGGCGCATGTCAGACAAAATAAGCCTTCAGGTGTCGCCTATGATTTCACATTTTAACACGGTTTCTACTGAGCACAACGGTGAAACAGACATGCACGTGGAAGAAAAAACGCATTTTGCGGTCGCACTTGGAGGACGGATCCTCGTCAATGATCGCGTTGCACTGCTGGTAGAATACATTCCCGTGTTCGGCGACCGCACCACCGCAACGGAGAATGCATTTGCGGTTGCTTTGAATATAGAAACCGGTGGACACGTGTTTGTAATCTACCTGAAAACCAGCGATTACCTGACCGAGCAACACGTGATTGCACGGAACTCAGAAGAATTCTTCAGGGGCGATTTCCGTCTGGGCTTCATCATCAACCGGGTCTTCAGTCTGAACTGAGGCCTGTTGATATTTTCTGGAAACGCCCTGTGCTTTGTGTGAACGGGCCTCAGCCTGTCTGTAATCCAACGATTCAGCCTTTTGCTTTCTCTCGATTCAATTCTGTGATGTCGACCGTCCAGCGCGAATCACCGAGGAGGTGTTTTACGAAGTACTCGGCGCGCAGCCAGAACCAGTAATCACCCATATCTCCGTATCCATGTCTCTGGCCCGTGAACAGAAAAAAGTCAAACCGTTTGTTGGCTTTGATGAGCGCGTCAACCATGCGGTATGTATTGGCGGGATGAACGTTGTTGTCCACATCGCCTGTGGTCAATAAAAGGTGGCCTTTCAGATTCCCGGCAAGATCCGGATTTTTGTCAATATCGTATTTGAACGACACCTTGCCGGAATCGCTCACGACTTCCTCCACGCCGTGGTGCTTCTCCGACCACCATCGATTGTAAACGTCGTTCGAGTGGTTACCAGACGATGAGACCGCGACCTTGAAGAAATCGGGGTAGACCAGCATGGCTGCCGTTGACATGAAGCCTCCTCCGGAATGCCCGTAAATGCCAACCCGGTCGATATCGATATATTTGAATGTTTCGGCGAGCTGCTCCACGGTGACTTTCTTGTCCTCGAGACCATAATCCCTCAGATCGCCGTAGCCGAAATTGTGATACCATTTCGACCGGGCCGGATGTCCACCCCGGTTGCCCACGCTGACCACGATCATCCCGAATTGAGCAAGAGCAGTTTCATAACGACTGGTGGAAAATGATTTTGAGACCGATTCCGTCTGCGGTCCCGGATATACGTATTCCACAATCGGATACGATCGTGTCGAGTCGAAGTCGAAAGGTTTATACATCACGCCGTATAAATCGGTCACGTTGTCTGCTGCCTTCACAGTAAACGGTTCGGGAAAATGATATCCGGCGTCCAGGAGGCGACTGAAATCTGCCGTTTCCAGATCCATTATCATGGAGCCGGATACATTCAAAAGCGCGGAGGCGGGTGTCGTATCCACCCGGGAATAGTTATTGACGAAGAATCGTTTTGACGCTCCCAGACTCGGGCGGGAGTCAAAGTTACCGGCGTTGAGGAGTCGAAGCCCCGACCCATCCAGCTTCACGCGGTACACATGCTGGTAGTATGGGTCTTCCCCTTTCTCTCGGGCATTGGCTGTGAAATAAATCACACCGGCGTCCTGGTCGATATCAAGCACACGGCGAACCGAGAACGGACCACTGGTGATCTGGTTTTTCAGGATACCATCGGGAGCGAATCGATACAAATGAGCCCAGCCGTCGCGCTCGGACCACCACACAAGGTCTCCTGAATCCAGTAACTCAAGACGCTGGGTTTCAATGTATGTGTTAAGGCGTTCTTCAATCACTGTCTCGATCTCTCCCGTGGTAACATTGGCTCGAAGGACGTCAACTCGCTTGAGGTCGCGGGAAGAGCGATAGAAATAGAATATATCCGGGTCCGACGAAAGCCATAACGAGCGGCGTGGTTCATCGCTGTCCGGATATGAGAATTGCCTCGCTGTCTGTACTGAAAGACTTTGATCTACGAACGCGGCCACATCAAGAACTCGGGCGGAATCTGCGGCGAAGTCAAAAATCATGACTTCGTTCTGTGTCACATTTTCTTCGCCCGGCATATCGTATTTATAGGTCTGCAGTTCGGGTCGTTCGTTGCCTACGGAATGGATTACCCAGAGGTCATCCACTTCACGCTGGTCTCTTCGGATGATGGAAAACCTGGACGAATCATGAGACCATGAGATTCCGGCTCGTTTGCGTTTGTTTTTTTTCTTTTCACGCTCGTTGTCCTTTTGCCGCGAACTGCCCGAATAACTGTAGTGTTCTACACCGTCAAATGTCAGCTGCTTGTCTTCGATCTCGACATCGTCTTCAGCGTCATCGGCGTCATCACCCGTTTTTCCGACGCGAGCTTCCAGAATCAGCGCATAATCTTCGGCGCTCATTGACCATAAATTATGATTCCTGGCGAAAACGACGGTTTGTCCATCCGGTGAAATGGATGCCCACGATGGATGATTGTCCGGCTCTTCCCAGTCGGCCAGCTCGCGAAGGGTGCGAGATGGTATATCGTATTCGAAGTGGAAGACTATTTTCTTCGGTTTTGATTTTTCAGGCTTCCCGTTGTCCTCTTCCTGATCCTGCTCGTCGTCGATTTGCTCTTCCTCAGACTCCACATCTTCTTTCTTTTCGTCCTGCGACGATTTTACATCGAAACGAAGCGTCGTATCACTGATGAACTTGATTTTTTCGATCGGAAGATGTTTTGCGTCCCACGGATCACGCGTAATACGCGAAAGCTCTGCGGCAATGCGATCATTGTCGAACACCTCTCGTTTATCACTTTTGGTGGGATCCACGATGAAATAGGATGAACCTTCGGCCGTGTCCCACTTGTACCAGAACGATTCACTGTTTTCGATCCATTTCGGGCTGACGGACGTGCTGTAAATCAGCTTCTGAATCTTGTACGGGGCGAATCGGGCCGCAAGATCGTAGTTCGCATCGTTACTTTGTGAAGCAGCGTGTTGTGCATTTGTATATCGAGGGCCTGCGGCGGCCACGACGATACCAAGCGTAAGAATAAAACCGATGTGAACCAGCCGACGATTGCCGGTGCTCAGAGGGTAACTGGACATAATGTTCGGTCTCTGGTTAGAGATATGCGCGATCGCCCGAAGTTACGAAGAGGGGAACAGAAAGGCCTTGAGAAAGCCCTGTCAGAGATCTGTTTCTGTCACAAAGACATGATTCGCCAATTCGTAACCTATCACTTTCTCCTGTTTCCCGATCCGAACCGTAAGAGGGCCCTTGAAAGGTGCTTTTTTGACAACGCTGACTGCCGTCTGAGGCATCAGACCGATATCTTCGAGGTGGTGAAGCATTTCCGGGTCCGTATCCGAAAGATGGTGAATGACAACGACCCGGCCCGTCTCTGCCTGGGCAAGTGGAGATGTGACGGGCTCGGCAATTTCAAGGTCGCGTGTCGGGATGGGATGACCGTGCGGGTCATGAGTCGGATATCCCAATAATGCGTCTATTTTTTCTTCAAACTCTTCTGAGATATGGTGCTCGAGGCGTTCGGCATCCTCGTGCATTTTATCCCAGGAATACCCCAGTATTTCCTTCAGATAGGTCTCCAGAAGTCGATGATGGCGGATGATTTCCAGAGCGATTTTCTCACCGGCGGCCGTCAGGCGTACTCCCCTGTATGATTCGTACTCAACCATCTTCATCTGCGCCAAACGTTTAAGCATATTGGTAACCGAAGCCGACGTGACTTTCAGGGCCTGGGCAAGTTCCGTTGTAGAGACGGCCGTTTTACCCTGGAGTTTGTAGATCTTTTTTAAATAGTCTTCTACTGCCTGGGTGAGCATGAATGGCCTCTTCGAGATCCGAGTGTTCAATGACCGCGTTTTTATCGGTAGCGGCGTATTACTTTTTACATTGGCTCTGGATCCTCATTTGCGCCTCAAAATAACCCACGGCGTCCCGGAACAGATCGACAGACCTGCCGCACAGAGTGCAGGAGGTGCGACGTTTTGGAGCCAGCCCATTAAACCGGTCGTAATAAATAAATATCCAGAGACTGGCGCAGCGACTTTTTCGATGACGACGTTATTGCCCGGTAGCCGGTCTCGTGATTGTGCATATCGAGTACTCAAGGAGAGAGGATTCCCGTTCCTCTCTTCATTTAAAACGCCTGGAGCCACGGTCGATACGAAACAACGTGCAGCACAGAATACAACTGAATGCGCTCTGTACACCTGCTGATCCCTCACCGCGTACATCCCACAACCCCGATGATGTATCCGGTAAAACAATAGTCAAAATACTTTAACTATGGAATTCCGTTATGGGAAAGGTAGCAATGCTGATGGTAATCGCATCCACCATCGTAATGATTGGCGTCTCCACATCGCGCATTGACGCCGAAATCAAACTTGAACAGGCACAGACCGAGTATACAGAAAAGGTCCTGGCGAGAGAAGCGGCGACCACATTTTTCAATATTCTGACAAACGCGTCAATCAAAGATTTCGACGGATATCGAACAGAGAATGTAGATATCATGTATGGAGACGCTCTTCTCAGTTTTTCAGCCGTCACCAATGCGACGGATGAGGTTGGTCTCGCTGCAACGGCATATGTCGGCAATGCGTCGCACTCCGTGTCCGGCATCGTCGTTCGAACCGGCGAATCTCTCCTTGACGCCGTCACCATAGACGGACCCATAAAAACAGCCAGGGGCGATGGCAATAAATATCTGATCACCGGATATGACACGGAGCCTCTGGGAGAAATCGGCTCAGGCGGCAACAGTCCCACCTTCGGGATGCGAGTCACACTTGGTGAATCGGCAGCCACTATTCTTGACGAGCTCGACGGATCCCAGATTACGGGCAAGTATGGCAATAACTCGATTGTGACCGGTGCGTCTCCAGTCGACCTTGATCAACTGCGTACCGATATTCTTTCGTATCCGTACGCGGTAGTCTACAATGAAGACCTTAAAATGAGGGGAAACGATGTCTTCGGTTCTCCCGATTCACCGGGTGTTCTGATTGTGAATGGTAAATTTGAAATGGAGGGAAATGCTGTCGGATATGGCGTCGTACTCGTCAACGGAGAACTCAAAATGAAGGGCACGTCGCGCTGGGAAGGACTCGTCTACGCCATCAATGATGATCGTCCGAAAACAGAGCTGAAAGAAGCCAGTTCGGTATACGGAGCGCTTGTTATGAGAACATTGTCTGGAACTGGTTCCTCTACTGAAGATCTTGGATTACCAGGCGGGCACTTCGATGTAGACGTTTTTAACGGTCCAAACACAAACGAAATTTATCACGAACACCAGTACGATGACAAGTACGACCGTACATTTATAGACCTTCTTTCTGCAGGATGCAAAACGAACGGTGGACTTTGCTGGGCAGATGTCATCGGCGGCGGGGGCTTTACAAACGTTCGCGTGACGGTTTCCAGTCCGGAAATGAGCTCCGGTATTCTGACTTTCGATACCGATAGCTGGTCTGCTCCGGCGGGTCAATCTCCCGCCGAGGGTCTGGACAGAGTCTTCAATGTCAATGAGCTGAATGCGTTTCGCGTAACGTTCGATGATCTTTGCGCAATGCGCGGCACCCAGCCCAGCAACGTGCAGAATGATTCGGGTAATCGAGACGGTGCATTCTCGATCCGAATCTATGACGAGGAATCTGCCGGAAAACCACTTATTTACGAGCTTTCCGTGTATCATCACATTCCGAAAGACTACACCGGTTGCGGCGACGGGGACGGAGAGACCGTAGAGGTAAATTATGGCAAACCTCTCGAATTCAGAATCGGCGGTGACGCTATTGTGATTTACAGCTCTACCGCGCTTGAGCGCCTTCCGGGCCTTCTTCCGTCACTGGAAGTGGAAGCCGAAGTGATCGTACTCGAAGGCGTCCGTGACGTCGCCGGGCAGCGCGTCAGACTGTCCAACGGCGAGTACTCAACCGACAGGATCTATACGACTTACGAGAACCATTCCTCGACCGGAACGGGGCAATAAGAATGCAATAAATGGAAGTCAACTCCTTTTGTCTACGGACTCGGTACAGATTGTCTAAGGACTCGGTACAGACGTCAGAGATGAAGGAGCAGGCCGAATACGCGTTCCGCTCGTCCATCTATACTTGTCGGTCGAAAACCGGAACCATCATCGGAGCACGAGTCTGATCGTATCAACACATTCGAGACAGTTCGCGTGAGCCTGAGCTTAATCCGTGTCGTTTAAGCCGACGACGATTTGCAGATCATGCACGCCCTCGGGACCTACGGTAATCGGCTGGCTGGTACGCCTTAACGATTCGTGCCAGATCACGAGCTCGTAGGTTCCGGGAGGAACATTGCTCAATGTGAATTCTCCTTGTTCATTGGTGAGCGTGTAGTATCGATGCTCAGCGACGACGATCACTCCGCTCATCCAATTGTGTACGTCGCATTTTGTACGAACAAAATCTGGCCTTCGGAAACGTCTGCCTTGAATCACCATCTCTTTTTTCACCGGTGGCATGGCAAGATAAGCCTTGGGGAGTTTGGGGGTGCCCCTGTGGGGAGTGCCATAATTTATCCGCGTGCTCCCTGTTGCAACACATAATGTTGCCTCGTATCTCTGTCGGGACGGCGGGATTTGAACCCACGACCCCTTGCACCCCATGCAAGTGCGCTACCGGACTGCGCCACGTCCCGAAAGTAATGAACCGGATGCCTTCCTATTGCTGAATCTGTGGCTGGTTCCCGGCATGGAGCAAACGACAGCTACCGACTCGCCCCTGCCTGCTCCGCCGCCATCGGCCTGAATCCTCTCGGCGATCTCTGATCTGTTTCAGGGCTCGATTCTATCCAGGACCTGCATCAGAAACTCACGCACCTGCGAAAGGTCTCCATTTTCTCCCGTACCTGTCTTTTTTTGCTCGGGCTTTTCCGCCATCGCCTGCCTGGCACCCTCCAGGGTGTATTTGTCGTTGCGAAGCAGGCGCCTGATGTGATAAACCGTATCAATATCGGCACGCGTATAAATACGCTTTCCGGCTTTGTTTTTCCTGGGTCTCAGTTGACGGAATTCGGTTTCCCAGTATCTCAGAACGTGGGCCTCTTCTTCGACCATTGCGCCGACCTCACTGATGGTGAAGTATAACTTGCTGATTCCTTCGTCTGACAATTTTCCCATGGCGTCGATTGGTTCACTGTGGTGAGAATTCAACGGTGACAACGAGTGGAAAAGGAAGTTACAAAAGTTCTTGCGCCAAAATGAAGACGATTATAACGGGACCTTGTCACACATCGTTTCCAAACGCTTTCAAGAAGTGTCAACAGGTCTTAGATTCCGCGCACCCTCCTTTTCACTGAAATAAAACATGTCTGTGCGAGCTGTACATCGTTACAAAATTGAGTTGACGCTCCTGCTTGTTGTTACGATCTGGGGGACGAATTTCGTACTGGTGAAATATATCCTGAATTTCATGCATCCGCACATCATGAACGTATTCAGAATCATTTCCGCAGGAGTGGTACTGTCTGTCTTACACGGTAGGAGGCAGAAATCACTCGGCCAATCGTTTTTTGAGCCACTGATACGATATCCCCGAGAGATCATCACAATTGCTGTTGTGGGCTGGTGGTTTTATCAGATGGCTTTTATCATCGGGCTCGACAACACATCGGCCGGCACAGCTGCGCTGATCATGGCCAGTTTGCCCCTGTGGACGGCGCTCCTCTCTATTGTTTTTGGGCTCGAACGATTAACCCTCACCGGTTGGGCAGGAATTGCAGTCACCATGGCGGGTACGGCTGTTGTTGTCCTGTCCGGAGGAAAAACGGTTGAGCTCAATTCCACGTACCTGATCGGAAACCTCATCATGCTCAGTGCCACGATGCTCTGGAGTCTGAACACCGTTTTGACACGAAAGCTCGTCGACAGAGTGACACCGGTTGGTATCACCTTCCTGGCTCTGATTATTTCGATTCCGCTTCTGGCCCTGGTTTCGATACCTTACTGGGAGAGCGTTCGTTGGGGAGAAATCCATTATCTCATCTGGGTTGCCATATTTTTTTCGGGAAGTATGTCTACCGGAATTGCGATAGTCATGTGGAATTATGCAATAAAAACTGTCGGAGCTTCTCATGCCTCGGCCTTTCAGAACCTTGTGCCGGTAATTGCCCTGATCGCAAGTTTTCTCGTTCTCGATGAACGTATTGCCCAGGGCCAGATTATCGGCGGTGTATCCACCATAATCGGGCTCTTGATAATGCGGCATGGAAGGGTCCGAAAGAAAAGAGAACTCAACGCCCGGCTAAGCATTCATGACGGAGACAAAAATAATTCTGTAACAGAACAGTCGTATTAATTCTATAGTGCTTCATCCTCAACGCAGCTTGCACCGCCGACACGTTTCATTCTGCACCGTTTTCATTCTGCTGCTCTGCGGAAGTCAGGTCCTTGTTCAGGCTCAAGTGATGGACGTCGCGCCGATTGAAATATATGTTCAGGGTCGCTACGATTCTGACAATAACTTCGGACAGATAGTACTGGGTACTAAGCGGGCAATGCCTGTTTTCGACCTTCTTCCGCAGGTAAGTGCAGACAGTTATTTTGATATGCTCCATATTGTAGTCGGGATCCAGTTCGACGAAGAGACGAATAAAGAACGGTTTCGATATCGTCTTACTGCGCTCGATACAGAAATTCAGAAAACGCCGTGGGGCACACATTTTACTTTTTTGGATTATAACGAGACAGGATTGGAAGATTTATGGGCAGACTGGGTAGCACTCAGCGTAGGGCCAGGGTTTAATTTTGGAGCAGAAAAGACCCGATTTATTATTCGCGCCATGGGCCACGCTGCTTTCAATACCTATCGTTTCGGGGAGATTGTTTTCAGCGATCTCGGCGATCCTGCTGGAGAAACCAGGACGGGTGGTTCTTTCGGGGGATCTGCCCGCGTTTCCCTCGTCGTCATTGACCGGTTCCTGATTCGGGGTGGATACGATCTTCGCTGGCTGACCGCGGGTCCTGATGCAAGAAAGGATCAGATCGACGTCGTTCTAAAGATTGAGATCGGAAACGGCTGGGGAATATTCGGTACGTTCGCCCGGATGACGGCTGAAATGTCCAGGGACTCGGCTACCGGTTCGGGCATGGAGAAAATAACCGTATCCCAGGATAGAACCACTTTCGGTGGCGGGATTCGATTCTCTCCCGGCAGCTCGAATTGAGATGGGATGGCCGGGTTGTGCCTGCTGCAAGCGCAAGCAAGTGTGATTCAACGACCACTGGTTGAATCGGGAGTCTGAACGCCGAGTCGCTCAATTCCTTGCCGCGCTTCCACTTCAATTTTCTTACGGTATTCGTCCAGAATCGGGGCTTTCCCGGACACGTAATCCCATGTCTGTGGGAGAAGCGCAGCCACCGGGTCATAGAAGGATGATTGCCGACTTGTTTCATGGTCAGGCCATTTGGCGAGTCCGAGAACCAGAAAAACGATGCTCAAAAGCAGCGCTGCTTTGAATCCACCAAATAAACTGCCGGAAAGCCTGTTCACCCAGCCGAGATGAAGAGCATCTACCGCGCTATCCGCCGATTTCGCAACCAGCACGGTAGCCAATTTGACAACAAGGAATATGGCAAGGAAGGCGACCGCCAACGATGCCTCATGAGGCCATCCCGTTTCAGACTGAATAATCAGGCCAACGGGCCTCGTCAACGCAACGGAGAGAATTATGGTCAGAGCAAGACCCACCAGATTGGTGGTTTGTCTGATCAGCCCGATCGCAGCCCCACGAACCAGACCCAGCACCAGGACTACGATAATAGCGATGTCGAGGAATCCGATACTCAAATTTCAGAATTGTCTCAAGTGCTCAGTAACTCGCGCACTATTTTTTGAACCAGGTTTCCATCGGTGCGACCCTTCAGTGACTTCATCGCGGGTCCCATGACGCGACCCATATCTTTCATCGATGTAGCCCCGGCTTCCGCAATCACTCCGGTCACAATGCTACGAACTGCATCATCAGATAGTTGCTCAGGAAGATAGGTTTCTATGATTGACAGTTCTTCAATCTCCACAGCTGCGAGGTCGTCGCGCCCGGCCTCTGTATACTGGCCGATAGAATCCCGGCGCTGTTTAGCCTGTTTTTGCAATACGGCTTCTGCCATTTGTTCAGTGACTTCCTGGTTTTCACTGGTTCGTAATTCGATCTCTTTTTGCATTAGCGCAGCACGCAACGAACGAATTGTTTGTAATCGGACACGATCTTTGGAGCGCATTGCTTCTTTCATGTCGTTGTAAAGACGAGTACGGAGCATTATTTCCTGCTGATTATCATAGAGACCGAACGAACCTAGGCGGCCATTAAAATGCTATCCTGAAAACAACTACCGTGAAACCAACCTGCATGGTACCCAAGGCGATTGCAGAGCGTGTGTCCAATGCCTCCACCCGCGTCAGCACGTCCGGATCACCGGTCTGCGTGTATTTATCGTAGAGATTATTCGCTTGAGTCTTGTAATGTACGGCGAGTACCCCACCTGCAACAACAGCCGAAACCGCCAGATAGTCAATCCATCTCCGACGTGCTTTCGGAGCATCTGTGCTTGCTTCAGGCAAGCCCAGGTACAAATCCTTTTCACTTTGCAGGGAGACGAGATTTCGATTCCAGAGATTTGACAAGGGGAAAATATGCTCAAGCCGGTATCCATCCAGTTCAAAAACAAACGCATTTTCAACCGGAAATTCAGACTCATATAACATCGGCGTTGTACCGATGGCATCACCGGAAGAAATTCTCCCGATGTACACATTTGCACCAGACGGTATCGATTCGAGCGAATAATAATATGGGAAGTCAAGTTCGAGGTCAGTCGTATCGGCCAAAAGTGTAGTAAGATCGAAGGTAACGGAAGGTATTGACCATACATCCGCAATCGCCGGAATCAGCGAAATTTGTCGGGCTCCTTCCGGGAGACGATAGATATCCATATTTGCCAGCCCCAGCCATGTAGAGTCTGCATATACGTTGGATTCGGGCCGGTTGGTATCGATCCGAATCCACCTGCTCTGCGCCATTGCCCCGTCTTGCCAGGAGGCCGCTGCCAGGAGGCAGACCAGGACAACCATTGTGCTATTGACGATTCTAATCGATAGCCTCATCGGGCACCTCCCTCGATTTGAACTTGTAGATGTGCCGCGGTTCAGCAAGCACGAAGAGTTCTCCATTTCGGGCTGCCATGGCAGACTTGATCCTTCCGTCGAGTTCCGTTTCCCACGTCAGACGCGCCGTTACGCGATCGAATGCGTAGAGTTTGCGTCCCAGCGTTCCGACCAGTACATATTTACGGGTGATCAATGGCGGCGAAGAAAATGAATGCGGGCCATCAAATCTCCACTGGATCTCCCCTGTGAAAGCATTCAGACTTAAAAACTGTCCATCGGAAGTGCCGACATATAAATCCTGACGGTCTATTCCGGCGCTTGTGAGTTTGACTTCATCGTGCCCCAGACGTGTGCGCCAGATCAGCAAACCGTTTTTTTGATGGAGAGCCAATAACACACCCGTAGTGGTTGGCACAAAAATCAGATCTCCCGACGCGGACGGCGATGCATATACCGGTTCGTCGAGCGCCGTACTCCAGAGAATCGTTCCATTCTCAGGATCCAGTGCAATGACAAGCCCTTGATCTCCTGCTACGACTATCGATCCATCGGCCAGAACCAGCGGTGTCGTCTGCCCGGATGATCCGTCTTCCATTTTGAAAGACCACAGTTCTTCTCCGGATGTCAGGTTTCTTCCCCATATGACGCCGCCAATATCAACGCCCACAAGAACGTTTTTCGAGGAGACGAGGCCGGCCTTGAAAGGCACCCCCTGGACTGCCCATAATTTTTTTCCTTCTGTAAGATCATACGCCGTCATATTCTCTTTTCCCGTAAACGACGGGATATAGACGACCTCTCTTTCAATCAGGATATTGCCCTCGATGGCTTCACCAAAACGTTTGGAGCCGACCTTCTCTCCACGTTCTGTTCCGACCGCATAGAGATCACCGCGTCTGGTCCCGACGATAAGGGTCGGCCCCACCAGCAGCGGTGAGCTCGGTCCGAACGCAGCTCCGACGTTTATGTGCCACGCCTTCTCCAGAGGAAAACTGAATTCAGTAGATACGACGCGATCCCGGGATGGAGTTCCACTATCCTGTCGCCAATCATCCTGGGTAACGACAGAGATGGTATCAACCTTCAGGCTGCCGCAACCACCGACCGACATGAGCAGCAAGACAACGAGAATCGAACGTATGTGCAAATAATCCTGCAAATTAAACTGGAGTTCGGTTAACAGGCCACCACCCTAAAAATTGTAACCGAAGAAAAACCGGCTGAAATTCCGCTTGCTGAATTTGAATGTTTGCCGATATCTGTAGCCGATATCCCAACGAAGAACAAGCACACCGAACATATTCAGCCTCAGCCCCGCACCCGCAGCCCCGATCGTTTCCCCCGCAAAGATTTCCGGTTGTACGGTATTGTAGCCGTCGTTCCACGCATGAGCCGCGTCCACGAACAACGCGCCTCCCAGATACGATACACCAAGCACCTCAAGCAGAGGAGCATGTATTGCCGGTGCAGGTACCACCGGGAAACGCAATTCTTGCGACGTAAACCATATTTTTCGACCTCGAATGTCGAAAAGTCCGACGCTGCGAAGGTCCCAGCTGCCGCCCATGACCCAAAGCCTTGCCTCTCGTCCATTATTGATTCCAACCATGAATCGAGAGGCGAGCGTTATGCCTCGTGAAAGCCGTGTATAAATGCGAACATCTCCAAAAAGGCTGTAATAACTTACATTCGAATACCAGATATCCGTGGTGTACGCCGCCATCAGACGGGCCCGCCATCCACCGATAGGTCCGTTGATCCAGTACAGTGCATTGTCGTGAACAATAGAAATACTGTTCGAGAGAAGCAGGGCATCACGTTGGATTCCCTGGTCTACGATCTGTTTCTGGCTCCAATTCAGCGAGGTTGAAAACTCAATACGCCTGAACTTGGATATGGGATAACTCACGCCTCCGAATCCGCCGTAGTTCGTTTCGCGGAATCGGGGGATGGATATGTTGGCGTCCGGGTCCGACACGTCGTATCGCAAGCCGGCATATCGATAAATACCATAACTGATGTTTGCCCGCTTGTGCAGCTGGACCCGGGACAATTGAAGGCTGATATCCTGAAAAAAGCGCCCTTGAATTTGTCCGGTATTGAAGAGGGTGATAAAAAAACGATCATTACTCATGATGTCAGAAAAAGCCAGAACAAGCCCACCGGTAGTTCCCAGAACCGGGCTCTGACTGATAGCGCCCTGTGCGAGGTCCAACTTGATTTTTTTCTTGAATATGCCGTCGTGGGCCCCTTCGCCCAGTTTTATGCTCTCATACTCCCACGTGGCATTTTCTGCCTGAGCCAGATCCGTATATTCCTCGAAACGCGGAGTGGCCACAAGCGAATCGGCATTGGGAAGTTGCCGAATGGAAAACTGCAACCCTTCGATCGCCGTAAAAAGAATTCGATTATCCGGAGTCCATACGGGGTCATACGTACCCGAAGTAACCTCTGTAATTCTACGCAAACTGCGCCATGCCGGTGGTTCATCCGGCGCAGACATATTATCCACAGACGCAAGCGCCGGTGGTATGCCCAGATCATAACTCATGTCGGCCACCCAGATATCCTGCGCAGAGAATCGCCCTGTTGAATCCTGGGTTGAGCTGCTGAAAATCAACCAGTCGCCGTCCGGGCTCCATGAAGGTGCAAAGTCAACCCGTTTCCCGTGGGTTACATACTGTATCCTGCCATCCGAAACACCGTATGTAAACACGTTATATGATCCTTCTTTTCCGAACGGAGTACGATCGGAAATAAAGGCGATGCGGGTTCCATCCGGACTCCAGGAGGGATCTCTATCGTCATACGAATCATGCGTAAGACGTTGCAGCTGTTGCTCTTCTATGTGATATACATATAAATCACTGTAGCCTGACTCATCGATCGAAGCAAAGGCAATCCTGGTAGCATCTGGACTCCACGTTGGTGAATAAACCGCGATCAGATTTTCGAATCGGTACGTAGCCTCAAGACGATTCTTTTCCAGATCATAGACGTGAATCACATCATTCTTGCCACTCTGTGTGACAAATGCCAACTTCCCTCCGGAGGAAATGGAAAGGCGGCTTTCAAAGAGATGAAACGCTTCAAATTTTTCATTTCTGCCTCCCTCGACCAGAATTTCCGGTTTGCTGAGCGGTCGATAATCATCGTCCAGATCGATCTTGAACACACTACTGAATCCACTGTGATTGCCGACGAAATAAACGCTTCGTTCCCCGTTGGCGCTTCGGTAAAACGTCGGCTTGGCATTAAAACCCTTGGAAGACAAACCGCCGGCGATGATCGACGGAACTTCCAAATCAGGAAGTTCCGGGTAGTACTGCATCTTCAGCCAGACATTGAACTTATGAGAAATGTTTGCAAAGCTGTCCTGCATCGTTATCTCCAGGATCTGCGAGAAATTGGGAGAGATCCAGAAATTCTCGACGATCTGAAGGAGCTTGTCTTCCCCGTATGTTTCGGCAAGAAACCGGCAGATTGCTTCTCCTTCTTTATACATGGTAAACGTACCGTAAATCCGAAACAGACTCTCCATAGGCACGAACTGGTTCGAATACAGTGCGTCGCGTAACACCAGCTCATGCTGATGGTCCGGCTCTCCGGACCAGTATTCGGCCAGCCCTTCCGTAAACCACAAAGGCATCTGACGTCCGCGCGGTTTGCGGTGATCGAGCATGACCCTGCTCGCCTTGTTGAACATGAATACGTGGACCAACTCGTGTCTGACGACACGCCGGAATCGGTGCAGATTTCCGTTGGCCGGAATCACAACGCGACCTTTCGTAAATTCAAAAAATCCACCCACGTTGTCCGGGATGAACCCGGGTGTAAGATTTGTCTGCTTGAAGTGCAGGTTCGAGGAATAGAAAATAAGCGGAACGCGGTGATTCAATGAGAAATTGAAACGGTTCTGAAGTTCACCGTAAGCCTCCTCGGCAAAAAAGGCCCCCTTTTCAGCGAGTTCGAGCATTTCTGGATAGTAGTAGATGTCGAAATGCTCGGTCTCCATGACCTTCCAGTCAAAATCCTCATATTGGATTTTGTTGTACCCGAAATGAAAACTCGTTTGCGCAACTACACAAAGTGGCATTGCACAGACCAATAAAGTCGTAACCAGGTGTTTGAGTTGACCTGTCATGCAGTTTACGGGTACATCGATCATCAAGAAATACGTTCCGGACCTATGCCACGCAGAGAATGCGCCCGCGTTCCCACTACCACGGGGGCAAAAACAGATACCTAATCCGTATCTCTCTCGATAAAAAGAGACATCCCCACTGCATATTCGTCCATCCATGCGTCGAGAAGCGTATCCATTTGATCCGTATCGTTACACAATAGAACACGTCTGGCCAGTTTTTCTACGTTTTTGAGGTTCATTACGCGTATAATTCGCTTTATGGATGGAAGATAAACCGGAGAGGCGGAGAGAGTATCGATGCCCAGTCCGACAAGAATGGGCACTGCCCTCAGATTGGTGGCAAGCTCACCGCAAAGGCCAACCGGAATACCAGCCGCTTTTGCAGCGACAATGGTCAGATGGATGAGCCGGAGGACAGCAGGGTGCAGATCCTTGTAAATATTGGCAACAAGGTCATTTCCTCGATCGACAGCGAGGACATATTGCGTAAGATCGTTGGTTCCGATAGAGAAGAAGTCCACCTCTTTTGCAAACTGTTCCGCAAGCAGCGCCACGGAAGGCACCTCGACCATGATTCCGAGAGGAACCGCAGTATTGATCTCGATGCCTTCCTCTACCATCTTTGAGATCGTGTCTTCCATGATAGAGCGGAACTGCCTGACCTCCTTCAGATCTGTGATCATCGGAAGCAGTATCCGAGTAGTTCCCGTTACACTTGCTCTGAGTATAGCACGCAGCTGCGGCACAAGGATTTCCGGTCGATCAAGCATGACCCTGATACCACGCCATCCCAGGAAGGGATTGCGTTCTCGATGTGACATCGGCAGTAGTTTGTCTCCGCCGAGGTCCAGAATGCGAAAAGTGGTGCAGCCAGGAGCCGCTGCAGCAACAACTTTTTCGTATACCACAAACTGTTCATCTTCTGATACGGAGATCCGTCCCTCCATCAGAAGCAGTATTTCGGTTCGGAAGAGACCAATTCCCTCGGCTCCGTATTCTTTCAGCTGCGAAATCTCTTCGCGCAGTTCAAGGTTGGCTTCCAGACCGACCCGGTGGCCGTCCAGGGTCTGGGTTGGAAGAGAGACCAATTTCTTTTCTTCATGAATCAACCTCCGGTACCGGGCCTGCCGGGAAATATATTTCTTGAGCGTCTCCTTACCCGGATTTACGATCAACCGTCCTCGAATCCCATCCAGAATTATAGAATTCCCATTCTCAATCCTGTTGGTTACGGCGGGTAATCCGACCACGGACGGGACCGATAATGCGCGGGCCATGATGGATACGTGTGACGTGGGACCACCGTAGTCGGTCGCACAGCCAAGAATGCCCCGCCTGCTGAACAGTACAATGTCGGCTGCCGTCAGGCTTTCGGTAATTACGATGGTTTCCGGGTCGATGGAAGAAAGAATTCTGCCTCTTCGCAGGTGGCGAATAATCCGGTCCTGTACGTCCTGGACATCGTTGGCCCTTTCGCGAAGGTATTCGCTCTCACTCGTTTCGAGTATCAGCTGCTGCTTGGACATCACTTTGTGCACCGCGTATCCTGCATTGATACGGTGCCGGGAAACGTATCGGAGAACGGCAGGATACATTTCAACATCGCGCAGCATAAGCAATTGGGCTTCGAAAATGACTGCACTTTCCTCACCCAGTTTGTCACGCGTAACGTCGATTATTTTTTTCAGATCACGTTCGGCGCGCAGAATTGCGTCCTCAAACCGCTTGGGCTCAGCAGCAAGCTCCTCATCGCTGAGTTCTCTTTTCCGAATGTCGAGTGAGATCCTTGCATACAGATATGCGGGTCCAATGGCAATGCCCGGAGAAACACCGACGCCGTCAGCGCTCCACTCTTCCTCTTCCGGCAATTCGACTGCAGGTATTCTGGCGGGGATTTCAGACATTGTTGAGAGTGTGAATTACTACTGGACTTCTCCAAATCCAGTGGAAAACAGTTCTGTGAGTGCTGCGGCCGCTTCTTCTTCGTCCGGTCCGTCCAGGATCAGTAAAACCGACGACCCCTTCTCCGCCGCA
>JACZYD010000010.1 GCA_022571255.1 Bacteroidota bacterium | reverse complement strand
TTCCGCTTGCTAAGGCGTTTTTTCGTCGATGTTGCCATTTGATTTCGTCTCCCAATTCAGCGCGACGTTGCGCGCAGGTAGTCTCGAATAGCCTTCACGTCCTTTGGCCGGCCCGTCACGGTGCGAACTACCCAGGACAAATAATCAATTGGCACACGGCGAAGAGGTTTGAGTCGGTGCCGCCCAAAACGCAACCTATAGTCGCCGGAGTCAGTTTTCCGGCGCTTCGGTTGGTGCTGCTGCCGTGGCGGTCGGCATCGATCGAGCAGCGATCCGCAGCAATTGCACCTTGGATGCGCGGCTCGCCTCCATGCAAATCGCGCGACAGGCTTTTCTGGAAGAAACCGGCGAACCCCCCTATCGTGTGGATGCCATGTTTGCGCAGTTGCGACTTGCCGGGGTGCTGGATAATGTCGGGGGGATTGTCCTGGGCGAATTCTCGGATTGCCAACCGCCAGCCAACCAACCTTCCCTGACCCTGGACGAGGTGTTCACCGACTATTTCAACCATGTACCCTACCCTGTAGCGACCGGGCTGAAATATGGCCATATTCCGGTAAAAACGAGCATACCATTCGGAGTCCTGGCCCGACTCGTCGTCACAGAATCAGACGCTCACCTTCGGATGATCGAGTCCACCACAAACGCAGATTTCACCGCGTCTTAGAAGGATCCTTCCGGCTCGTGTCAGTAAGTTTCGTCTTCTCCTTTTTTCAAATCTGACGTATATGCGAACGGCCGTATTCGCCTCAGGTGGCGGGTCCAATTTTCAAGCGATTGTTGATGCCCGTAAAAGCGGAATTATTGATTCCAGGGTCGTACTGTGTATATCGAATTGCGAGCAAGCTGGTGTGCTCGAGCGAGCGAGGAAGGAAAATATCGATTCCATTGTGATCCGATCAGAGCAATTCGAGAAGAACGGCGAGTTCTCTCTCGCCCTGCTCTCTTGCCTTGCCGAATACGAGATTGATCTGATCGCACTTGCCGGGTATATGAAAAAAATCCCTTCCCGATTGATTCAAGCATACCCGAATCGCATTCTGAACATGCACCCGGCTCTTCTACCCGATTTTGGCGGAAAAGGGATGTACGGAATGCATGTTCATAATGCCGTAATTCTAAGTGGCACTAATTGTTCAGGTGCTACTGTTCATTTTGTTGATGAGGGGTATGATACCGGCTCTGTCCTCTTACAACGACGCATCCCAGTCCTCAGAACGGACACGCCGGAAACACTGGCCGCTCGTGTTCTTGAAATTGAACATGAGCTGTATCCGGCAGCGATAAAACTGCTGGAACAACGCACGGTCGACTCTTGAAAACGATCAACAACCATCTCCACTCAATCTCATTCGGATGATAGAAACCAAAAACCTTCCTGTACCTGACGACTTTTACCCGATCAAACGTGCATTGCTTTCTGTGTTCGACAAAACTGATGTCGTAAAACTTGGCCGGGTTCTTCATAATCAAGGTGTGGAGTTGATTTCGACGGGCGGCACAAAGCGCGCCCTGAGCGAGGCGGGGCTGCCTGTAATCTCGGTATCGTCACTTACCGGGTATCCGGAAATACTGGATGGACGCGTCAAGACATTGCACCCCAAGATTCATGCGGGTCTTCTGGCGCGCAAAACCGACCCGGATGATCTCGCCCAGCTGAAAGAGCATGGCAGCGCAACCATCGACCTGGTTGTAGTCAATTTGTATCCATTTTCTGAGGCCACCGCTGATCCGACTACGGTCGACGCAACCGCAATCGAAAATATCGATATCGGCGGACCCACGATGATCAGAGCGGCTGCAAAGAATTTCTTCTTCACCGCTGTGATCACGTCTCCTTCAGACTATGATCGCATCATAGACGAGATGGAGAATAATTCGGGTTCAATCGGCATGAATACGAGGCGTGAACTGGCACATCGAGCATTTCGACACACGGCGTCTTATGACGCGGCCATTGATTCGTATTTCGCCCGGAAATCAGTACTGTCGCAGGCAGAGCAGGCGCAAGGGCAGCAGGCGGAGCAGGTACAGGCAGAGGCACAACAGGCGGCGCAGGGGCAGCAGGCGGAGCAGGCGCAAGGGCAGCAGGCGCAGGCGAGCGAAACTCCAGATACTGATTCAGACCGCACCCCTGTCGGCGGCGGTGAAGCGCTGCGGATCGATGCTCCGTTCATCCGCGAACTCCGATATGGTGAGAATCCACATCAGACGGCAGCTCTATATGGCGACATCGCTCGGTACATCGAGAAATTGCACGGAAAAGAACTTTCGTTCAACAATCTTCTCGATCTGAGCGCCGCCCTCTCGCTGATCGACGAGTTTCGGGATCATGGGCCCTGCTGCGCCATCCTCAAACATACCAACCCGTGCGGCGTCGCAGTTGCAGACTCGTTACCGCTCGCCTACGACCGTGCATTTTCGACCGACACCCAGTCTGCATTCGGCGGCATCGTCATTGTGAACCGTCCACTGGACCTGGAAACCGCGAGGGCGATCAATGCCATCTTTACAGAACTCATTATTGCACCAGATTTTGAGGACGGTGTCCTTGAGTTTCTGATGCAGAAGAAAAACCGTCGCTTGATTCGCCAAAAAGTGGACGCTCGGCAGCATACGGCGAAGGATTTCAGATCCGTTGTCGGGGGCTTTCTGGTGCAGGATCGTGATCGCGTACTTCCGGACGCATCCACCATGAAGGACCGTTGCACGGTGGTTACATCGAGAGCGCCTGAAGACGAGGAATGGGCGGATCTGGATTTTGCGTGGCGCGTGGCGAAACATGTCAAGAGTAATGCCATCGTTTACGCGAAGAACAGCCACACTATCGGTGTCGGGGCAGGTCAGATGAGCAGAATTGATGCCTCTGAAGTCGCCGTCCACAAGGGCCATAAAGCGGGGCTCTCATTCGACGGCTGTGTAATTGCTTCCGATGCGTTTTTCCCGTTCGCAGACGGCCTGCTTGAGGCCGTAAAAAACGGAGCGCGAGCAGCCATTCAACCCGGAGGATCGATTCGGGACGATGAAGTAATCGGTGCAGCCGACGAAAACCAGGTCGCCATGGTCTTCACCGGGAACCGCCACTTCCGTCATTAGAATAAGACAAAGCGTTTCCGGGAAGAGTTCACAGGTCCAGATATTTCCGTAACTATTAAGCAGTAACAGGCTTCCGGCACCAGAATGATCCGACTGTGGGACAAAATTCGAGACTGGGTACTGTTGCTTGTACTTCTGTTTATCTCTGTCTCTATTCTGCTGTCTGTAAATGATCCCATGGTTCGCGGATTACGGGCACGGGCCCTGGAAACAACCAGTTCAGTGGAAAGCTGGTTTACCTGGCTCGGAAACTACTTTCGCGCGGCTGAAGAAAATGAGGCCCTCCGGGATGAAAACCATCGTCTTTCGAGCGAACTCGCCCGAGCTCGCGAAGCAACGGCGGTAAATGCCGAACTGCGCCTGTTGCTGGGACTGAGAGCTTCCCTGGATGTCGATGTTGTTCCCGCAACCATCATTTCGAAGGACATCACGAACGAGCGTAATTTCATGGGTATCGACGTCGGATCCGAGGATGGTATTCGAGAGAACATGGCCGTTGTCGACGCACGCGGTATTCTGGGCAAGACGGTCCTGGTCGGAAAACGATTCAGTAAGGTAATGACGTACCTCAACAGCGACTTCTCGATTCCTGTAAAATTGTCGGGCTCCAACAGCGACGGTATTATTCGTTGGGACGGCGAGAGGTTCGATCGGCTCATCGTCGATCTCGTACCCATATCCCAAGAGGTAGAGGATGGAGAAATGGTTGTCACATCCGGCTATTCCGGAATTTTCCAGCCCGGATATCCGATTGGCGAGATCACGAACCGCGTGGAACTGCCCGGCAAGATCACCTGGCAGATTCACGTTCGTCCGTTTGCCGCACTTGACGATGCGACTCATGTTTTTGTGATCCGGACAATCCCCGATCCCGAGCGAATGAACATGGATTATTAGAAAAGAGGATTCACAGACATGTTTATCGCCTCCTCGCCGCACAGACCACCCGTTCAGCCAGCCGGTTGCCACATTCTTGCGCTGCTGCTGGCCTCAACTTCCCTCGTGTTCGGTTGTGCATCCTCGCGCCGGGCGGGACTGCATGATGCCCCTGAAAACATCCAAGAACTTACCGCCGAGATAAACCGTGTGCTCGCAGATTCAGCCTTTGTCAATGCCAACTGGGCTGTTCTTATCACGAACATGGACACTCAAGAAATATTGTACCAAAGAAATGCCAACAAAAGCTTTCTTCCGGCATCGAATGCAAAAATTTTCACCACGGCAGCCGGGTTGGATCAACTCGGTCCGGATTATGTGTACACGACACGCGCGTATCTCACGGGTGATATTGAAAACGGTATTCTCCAGGGAGATATCATTATCCGCGGTGCAGGCGATCCCGTCATCGGTGGTCGGTTCAACGATGGAGACGTGATGGAGCTTTTCAGGGAGTGGGCCGATTCCCTCGCTTCGCTCGGCATCACCCGAATCCGTGGTGACATCATCGGGGACGATAATTTTTTTGATGATCAACCACTGGGAATGGCATGGAGCTGGGACGACGAACCCTTCTGGTACTCAGCTGAAATCAGCGCCCTCTCCTTGAATGACAACAGTATCGACTTTACAATCACCGGCCGGCAGCAAGGTGAGCCTGCAAGAATAGTCTGGAGTCCCGCCCAGACAACTTACGCCTCCATGACCAATCATACTCAAACCGTACACGCAGACTCGTCCCGTTCTTTGCATTACGGGCGCAGGCGGGGCACAAACCAATTTGAAATCGACGGCGTGATTCCGGAGGGCAAAACGTATCAGATCTCCCTCAGTGTATTTAATCCAACCCTGTTTTTTGTACACGTATTGCGGGAAACACTGATTCAATCTGGTCTTTCTGTCGAGGGCCGGCCCGTTGATATGGACTCAAGATCTGATTCCGTTGACTATTCCGCTGCCGGAGTCCGACAATTTGCCACACACACGTCGAGGCCTTTGGAAGACATCGTCTACGTGCTGAACAAGCGAAGTCATAATTTGTATGCAGAGATGCTGCTTAAAACCTTGGGGAGCGCGAATCCCGTTCCAAACAAAAATGGAGGATCCCGGAACGATCTTGATCCTGGATCTGCCGCCATGGGAATCGCACGAGCCATGGATACGTTCGCGGCTGCGGGCGCCGATACGAGCCGGATGCACCTCAGGGATGGTTCCGGACTTTCCCGGATGAATTATATCACCGCTGAGATGACATCGAGTGTCCTATCTTACATGTGGTCGCATCCCGACGAGCGTACGCGCTCGGCCTTTCTTGAATCATTACCCATTGGCGGTCTTGACGGAACACTGAAATTCCGATTCAGAACCGGTCCAGCCACTGGCGTTGTGCGCGCCAAGACCGGTACCTTGACCGGTGTCAGCAGCCTCTCGGGGTATGTGCCATCACATGGCGGAAGCCCGATTTCGTTTGTCCTGATGTGTAATCAATACACGGTACCTGCCTCGTCCGTGCGTCGTGCTCAGGATGCGATTGTGGAACTCCTTGCGACATACCGCAAATAGTCGATAACGGTGTTATTTCATCCGTATGGGGGTTTTTACGTATAGCCTCGGCCCTGATTATTTCCGATATTGGTACTCAATAATATGTGGAGTCTCGGTTGACTCCGTTCAGCATGGGCCGTGCTAATTTTTTTATTCCGGTCGATTTTTTTACTTATACCTTACGGGTTTGAACAACGCACCTTCCCCTCTGATCCGAAGTACTACGGTCGTCGCCATTCGCCACAACGGACGTGTCGTGCTGGGCTCTGACGGTCAAGCCACCATCGGAAATACCATCATGAAACATCATGCGAATAAAGTGCGCATGTTGTTCAATGGAAAAATTCTCTCCGGATTCGCCGGATCAACCGCCGACGCCTTTACCCTGTTTGAACGTTTCGAAGAGAAACTGGAGCAATACAGAGGACAACTTACGCGGTCGGCCGTTGAACTTGCGAAAGACTGGCGTACCGATCGGTACCTGCGCAGGCTGGAAGCCCTTCTCGCTGTGGCGTCGGAGGACAGGATATTGCTGATCAGCGGAACCGGTGACGTCATCGAACCCGATGATGATATCCTTGCGATCGGATCAGGCGGATCTTTTGCCCTCGCCGCTGCGCGGGCCATGAAAATTCATGCCCCGGATTTATCGGCGAAGGACATGGTAACGGAATCCCTTCGAATTGCTGCTGGAATTTGCATCTACACGAACGAGAATATCACTTTGCTTGAGATTGACGCTGCGAAATGAAAATAGCCAGCGTCTGCCCGGCTGACATCAACATCCTTGATTTTTCATCATGAGAAAAAGCAACATTTCCCAGGGTCTGATGACCCCGGCCATCGTACTGGTCGACTACGCCAATGTGTGTTCTATTATTTCTGATCTTATAGGGCCAGACCACGATTCGGACGAACTGGCGATTCGGATGATCGCTGAAATTCGTGAGTACGCGACGGATTTCCTGAACCTGAATGTGGTACAGACGATCGCCTTTGATTCGATCACCTCGGAAGAACCGCGACCGCATCGGGCCACTGCCGCGTGGATTGCCAACGGAATCGAAGCGCGTGTTCATATGCTGCCGGCCGGGCATAGCGAAGCCTCCATCGATCTTGGAATTGAAGCGACAAAGGCCGTTTCAGATGAAAAACGAGTCGATTCCGTAATAATCCTGACGGGGGACCAATGGTACGTGCCCCTCGTTCGAAGCATTCGGTCAGCAGGCAAATTCGTTCTTGTCGCCTCGCTGGACGCTCCAGAAACAGAGGGTCTCATCGCGACTGATCTTCGAGATGCTTATTTCAACGCGCGAGCATTGTTCGAACGGGCCGGTCGGGCAAACGCAAACGGAGTAGCTCTTCCCTTCGAAGAGGGTGTGTCCATACAGCAGGAAACTGTCACTTCCCAGCGCCCTGAACACATGGTGCGAGTCGAGGATTCGATCGGACGTGAAACTCTTGAGATCATCGAACAGTACTTCGGTCAATACGAAGAGGTGTATTTAACACCGCTTCTTCGTCGTCTGACGGAACTCACCGATACGGATGAGGAACCGAAAGCAACTATCAATTACCTGGAAGATTGCGGTGCCGTATGGCTCGAGAAACGACGTGGTTTCCCGCATAACTTTACCGTCCTTCTCGTAAATGACGAGCATCCAGACGTACTTGAAATCAAGCGGTCGTACGCCGATAAAGGCAGTGGTTTTTTAGATGAATATGAAAATCAGCCACAGAAAGATTTGGTGCAGCCGGAACAGATAGTCCGATAAGTGGTGAGTTAGGCCTTGATTTTATGTTCTTCACCCTGTCTTTAACCCGCTGTAATGCATAAGGAGCTTACCCCGCATGAGATCGTCGCCGAGCTGGATAAATACATCATCGGCCAGCATAACGCGAAAAGAAGCGTCGCGATAGCACTTCGGAATCGTTGGAGGCGCATGAATGCCACCGCCGAAATGCGCGATGAGATCATGCCCAACAATATTATCATGATCGGCCCTACGGGAGTAGGGAAAACTGAAATCGCCCGTAGACTGGCACGTCTGGCAGGTGCCCCGTTCATGAAAGTCGAGGCAACAAAGTTTACGGAAGTCGGATATGTGGGACGGGACGTCGAAAGCATGATTCGCGATCTCGTTGATATATCGATCAACATGGTACGCGAAGAACATTCAGCCCGTGTTACAGAGCGAGCGGAGAGCCTCGCGGAAGACCGCATTTTGGACCTGTTGATTCCTCCTGCACCTTCACGGGCAACCCCGCTGCAGAGTGCTCCGGCGAATCCGACCGGCACAATTACCGGACCGGGATTCGTTATGCAAGACCATTCGAAGGCCGCCGAGGCTCCTTCAGATGTTGAATTACGCGAACGGACACGAGAAAAATTCCGAATTAAACTTCGAAATGGCGACCTCGATGATCGGGAGGTTGAAGTGGAAGTAGCCGCTGAAGGTTCACCCATGCTGCAGGTTTTCGGGCCCATGGGAATGGAAGAGATGGGCGTTAACATGCAAGATCTCTTCGGAAGTCTGGGGGGCAAAAAACGAAAAAAACGGCGGATGAGCGTTGCTGACGCCCGAGAAGTTTTGTCGCAGGAAGAAGCGCAAAAATTGATTGACATGGACAAAGTCACGAAAGAGGCGATCGATCGGGTCCAGCAGTCGGGCATCGTTTTCATAGACGAGATTGATAAAGTAGTCGGCGGAACCCAGGGAGCAAAAGGCGGACCAGATGTCTCCAGGGAAGGTGTACAGAGAGATCTCTTACCCATCGTTGAAGGCTCGGTTGTAATGACAAAATATGGAATGGTCAAAACCGACCACATCCTGTTCATCGCCAGCGGTGCGTTCCACTCTGTCAAACCAAGTGATTTAATCCCGGAGCTTCAGGGTCGTTTTCCGATTCGGGTGGAACTCTCGAGCCTCGACGAAGATGATTTCTACAAAATACTGACCGTTCCCAAAAATGCGTTGTTGAAGCAGTACACGGCTCTCCTGGAATCGGAAGACGTTAAAATAGAATTTACTGACGAGGCGGTTCACGATATTGCCCGCATTGCCGCCGAAGTAAACAACGACGTCGAAAATATCGGAGCTCGGCGGCTGCACACCATTCTTACGACTCTCCTCGAAAATATTTTATTCGACGTGCCCGACGGAAATATTGACTCACATATTCTCGTTGATCATGCCATGGTAGATTCCCAGCTGAGTGACATTGTCATGAACCGGGACCTGAGCCAGTACATCCTGTGATTACCGCCGAAACCGTTCCATTCAGTGGTTCGGTCGAGCGCAGTCGATGGACCTCGCTGAACAGCCAGAGTGTTGTGTCTACTGCCTTTTCAACGGAGGCTTATCTGTCCGCTCTCGTTGAAGTAACCGGCCTCCCAGGCGAAATCACATTCCTGTTGAACGACGGCAGAGATATTGCGGGGCTGGTTTCACTCCGAACAAGATCCGGACCGCTGAACAGACTCCTTCCTTCTCCGTTGACGGCTTTCAGCGCCTTCGCCGCCGAGGCCCTGCCCACTCCTGCAGATGTACATGCACATTCGTCGTGGTTGGACACTCTGTCAGAAGCACTGATCAGCCGGTATTCTACGGTCGATCTGATGCTTCCACCCGTATTTCTGGACGTGCGGGCACTGCAGTGGCTCGGTTGGTCCGCCTCTCCCCTCTATACCTATCAGTTACTCATATCAGACGAGGAGTCAATCCGGTCCGGCTGGTCCGAGAGTACTTCGCGTCTGTTCAGAAAACACAGGGAAAAGTTCGTCCTTCGTTCTGATCATAAAGATATCGCCGAAATCGTGAGCCTGTGTCGAGCGGGGTATGAAAGACATCACAAAAACGCCCCGCTTTCGAACGAACAGATGATCAGATTCGCCGAATTATTGAGTGAATCGGGTAAGGCCCAGTGCTGGTCGATTTCAGAAATGGGTTCGAATGGCATTTCGGCGGGGATTGTACTGCTCAGGCATGAAAAAACGGCAGTATACTGGATAGCCGGCAGCCGGCCGGGCCCCGGCATGACCGTATTGATTGGCCTTCTTGTTTCCGAATTGAACAAAGAAGGTGCTTCGGTCCTGGATTTTGTCGGAGCGAATACGCCGGCGATTGCAGAATTCAAACGTCGGTTCAGTCCGGAATTGACGCAGTATTTTCGTGTCCGTCACACTCGGAGTGGTATACTGAAAATATTGCAGTCTGCGGTTCGCGTTCTCCGCGGATAGGATAGCGTTTGCACGGGTACACACTCCCTTTGCCACAATCAACGTTCCGGTAAAAATACGAGATATGATCGCTGAGGATGCGAACGCCGATCGTTGTGCGCTCCTCGTCTCGATCTTCGCGACCGCGTTCGTCTTTTTTGGACGATTTGGATACGATGTCGGCACGGGTGACCAGGACGAGTTCATGCCCCTGCTCATTCATCTTCTTGACGCCACCGTCCTCGGTGGCGATTGGTTCGTAAACACACAGCTTGAGAGTTTCAGTATTCGACTGCCCCTGGTTATTGTACTTGAACCACTCGCATCTCTTTTCAGTCCGTCCTCAGCCGTGTTTATCGTGTATATATGTGCGTTCGTTCTTGCCGTCACAGCAACACATCTGCTCGCTCGAATGCTTTTTCAGAGTAATCTCGTGGCAGTCATCGCCACCGTAACCGGGCTGGGCATTACCAAGCTGTGGACACTGGGAGGAAACGACGTGCTCACAACCATGCTTGTACCCAGCATGGTTGCGTGGGCGTGTGCACTCTGGGCGCTCCTGGCAGCGACTCGCAAACAGTTCGGCCTCTCGGGCGTCTGGTGTGGTATTGCCATCCTTTTTCAACCTCTTGTTGGAATCCACATGACGCTTCTGTGCTCGGTTATCGTGCTGACAGAGTTGGTCGGTGAACGTGCAAATCTGGACCTCGGAAGAACGACGTGGACGGCAGTCTGCAAAGTACTCTGGTCGGCCGTGAAGATTCCGGTTATTGCCCTTGTAGTTGGCACTCCCGTATTACTTCCCGTGTTTCTGGCTCAGATAAAAAATCCTCTTTCGGTGGAATCTTTATTTATATACACATTATTCCGTGCACCACACCATTTTATCCCTGCTGCCTTCAACCAGATCATGATGTGGAGGTTTTTTGCACTTGCCCTGACAGGAATTGCGGCGCTGTTCTGGATTGTTCGGTCCGGTAATGCTGAGGTGAAGACCGCGTCGGATCAGACTGCCACGAACCATGCCGCATCGGATCCACACGAACCCCGGAGGACCCATCGCACGAGCGAGAGGACAAGCAGAATCCTGTTCACAGCGCTGTCAATCATTTCGCTGCTTCTGATCACCGCTTACCTGAATGCCTCATATCTGCATATTGCCACTCTTACGCAGCTGCAGCTGTTCAAGATATCGGTCATCGGAAAGCTGCTTCTGGTCATGGTTATTTCTGAGGTGATATTTTCATGGCTTGTCGCGGAGCGATTCACTGAAAAACTGTCTTCCTGGCTGACACGTCCCCTCGTGTGGAGAAGCACGGCAGCTGCCGTTCTGCTCCTGCTAACGGGTGCCTGGACGTACGCCCCTCTGACGGCAAGAAATCTGCCCGCAGTATCAAGGGCGTCCTCGCCCGAGGCTGAACTGTATGCCTGGATCAGAGAGCACACGTCACCTGAGGCGATTTTTGCTGTTCCACCGGATCATTCCGGTTTCACGTACTATGCAAAAAGGGCCCGGTATGTTAACTTCAAAGCGTTTCCGTATCACGAAAAAGACATTCAAGAGTGGTACCGACGAATCCTGACTCAGACGCCTCTGTCTGGTGCTTCATTTTCGGAGTCTGGCATTACGCTGCCGGATTCGCGAGGCATGTCGGGACTGAAGAAATCAGTTGAATCATATGAGTCTGCAAATAATTTTATTTTGTACGAATTCGCAAGCAAAGAGGAAGTACAATATATCCTCCGACGTACGCCGATCGATCCTCCTGAGACACCCGATCTTATCCACGTTGTTTTTCAAAACCGGCAATGGCATCTCTACCGGGTAGAAAGAGCGACGTCGTGAACGCACTTCGATCCTTCCTCAATAATTTCAAAAGCAACACAGGCCTTCGTGGACCGATCCTGAAATTATTGTCCGGGACCGGTTACGCTTCCCTTGCAGGATATCTCGGGATGCTGGTACTGGTACGATTGTATCCGAAAGAGTCCTGGGCGGTCAATGATTATATCATCTCACTGGTGGGTGTCTTCGGACCACTGGTTTCCCTTCGTTATGAAGATGCCTTGATGCTTGCTGAAGACAAGCGGAACGCATCGCATGCTTTTTTCCTGGCATGTTTTTCGACCATCATTATTTCGACACTTTTGTGGATACTTCTTCCGATCGCCGAGTCGGTGGGTGCGCTCACAAAAATTCCACAGGTTACCGAGTGGCTCTGGGTAGTGCCTGTTTTACTGGTCATATTTCGCATCTCTAAAATAGCAGAATTGTGGCTGATTCGACTGGAGGATTTTGATCGTGTACCCATCGGACAGATAACTCAAATGAGCACGATGGTTGTTACCAGAATCGGGTACGGACTTCTCGGCTCGGGCCCGGCCGGATTGATATCGGGGTATGCAATCGGCTGGATCGCCTCGATCATGGTTTTTGGTAAACGAGTGGGAAACAGCCTCGCCGACGCCCTTGGTGATGGCTTATCATTCAAAATATTAAGAGATACCGCCATCCGTTACAGGAGATTTCCTGCGTATACGGCGCCCGCGGCAATGATTTCGGCTCTTGGAACCCGATTGCCGATCCTCGTGCTGGCTATCTATTTCTCTCTGGAGACCGTGGGTGAATATGGCCGGGCGGTAAACCTTTTGTTCGTTCCGCTCAGCTTTGTCGGTGTGGCGATCGGACAGGTCTTCTTTGTACGGGCCGTCCAGGCTCACCGTCACCATCGACTCTATGACATCTCCGCCACGATCCATGAACGCATGGTAATGCTTGCGATATTACCTGCCGCCGTAATGATGGTCGGAGGCCCGGGGATATTTGCATTCCTTCTTGGAGAAGACTGGAGAGCCTCGGGTGAAATGATCCGCTACCTGGCGCCTTGGATTTTCCTGACCTCTGTATCGTCTCCCCTGACCCGTTTGTTTGATGTGATGGAGCGACAAAGTCTGGAATTAATTTTGAATCTGATTATTTTCGGCGTTCTTGCAGCTGCCTTGATTATTGGCGGTGCCACACAAAGTTTAACGACCACCCTTCTGATGCTTGGCATCGGAGGTGCTGTGGTTCGTTTTATTCAGTTGACCATCATTCTGCGCCTCGCCGATGTGGATCTGGCGCAGATCGTGTGGCCATATCTTCGATACGGATTCTTCTGCCTTCCCTGGCTGGTTATTGTCGGTGTCGCATCGGCCTGGTTCTCACCCTTCCTTACCACGCTCTGCAGCATCATCGCGGGTGCGGGTTATCTGGCAACCGTGATCATTCGGGATAATTATTTCACAGACGAGTGAACTTCAAATCAGTACATTTTGTTTTTCTGACATTGACGATCGCCGCTTCGTCCATCTTCTCCGGTTGCCGAAATGAACCTGAGGAAGGCGAATTTCTGCGAATCATGACTTTCAATATCCGATATGCCAATCCTGATGACGGCGATTTCATCTGGAGCAATCGAAAGGACTGGGTCGGAGAAATAATTGGCGGGTCCGAAGCACATGTAATTGGCCTGCAGGAAGCACTCAGACATCAGATCGATACGTTATCATCTTTTCTTCCGGCCTACCGCTGGATTGGACGCGCCAGAAACGACGGCAAGAATTCGGGAGAATTTTCGCCTCTCTTTTACCGACCGGATCTTCTCGACATGGAGGAAAATGGCACATTCTGGCTTTCTTCCACTCCGCAGGATACAGGCAGCGTCGGCTGGGATGCGGCTTTACCCCGCATAGCCACGTGGGCCCGGTTTCGGATACGTGACACCAATACACAATTCCTTGCCGTCAATACGCATTTTGATCATAGAGGCAAACGGGCCCGACTTGAAAGCGCCCGGCTCTTGAATCGATGGGTACGAAACCGATCAGAGTCATTTCCAGTGGTTATGATGGGGGATTTCAACACGCTTTCTTCGGATCCTCCCTACGCTGCGCTTCTGGGTGAACTGCCCGACGTAATCGACACGGTTGTAATCGCCGACACGACGCGAGCGCTGCAGACATTTCGCGGCTTCGAAGCAGGAGGGGCGACGCCCGTCCGAATCGACTACATCTTCGTGACACCGGGTATTATCCTGCGCTCACACGTCGTTCTGGATGAAGACCGAGATGGCAGGTATCCATCCGATCACCTGCCTGTTGTGGTTGATCTGGAATTGATGCGCCCCTGAACAGGCGCCACGAAACAGGCACCCATGAACAGGCGCCACCGATTGATGGCAACTGTTATCGGCTCACCGAGAATCTTCGTTTTACTGATTCCTGAGCGGGTGATGAGATTCGAACTCACGACCCTCACGTTGGCAACGTGATGCTCTACCACTGAGCTACACCCGCTTGGATAAGGACGCAATGATATAAACAATCCTGGCTCTATACAAGCCTGGAATCTGGCTTTGCAAGAAGCTCAAGATCGGTCTGCCCCTGTATGGTAACGATCTTCAAAGGGTAAGATAACCCCTGTGAACAAGATATTCGGCATTAAGCAGCGCTCCGCCTGCGGCCCCCCTTATCGTGTTGTGCACCAGAGCCACCATTCTGATTCCCAGGATCGGACACGGCTGCAGTCGGCCGATCGACACGGTCATCCCTTTTCCGGCCAATACGTGGCGCACCGGCTGCGGTGCGTCGGGTTCGTCCAAATATTGTACGAATCGATCTGGCGAGCCAGGAAGATCCAATCCCTCAAGAGGCGACTTGAAGCCCCTGATTGCCTCTCGGACGGTTTCGATATCGGGATTTCCGGACAACCGAACAGACATACTGATTGTATGACCATCCACTACGGGAACACGGTTGCACTGGACAGCGATGGGGATATCCAGAAATTCAACACCGTTACCGGTCAGTTTTCCCAGAAGTTTAAGCGGCTCCGTCGCAATTTTATGTTCCTCCCCTGAAATAAATGGAACAACGTTTCCGAGTATATCCAGAGAGGAAACACCCGGATAACCGGCACCCGATAACGCCTGAAGGGTCGTCACATGGACGGCTTCCAGGCCGAATGCGTCGTGAAGAGGTTTCAGTGCGCACACCACTCCCACCGTCGAGCAGTTCGGGTTGGTAACTATAAAGCCTCTGCCCGAATAATTCTGTCTGTCTATGAGCGATACATGGTCTGGATTTACTTCGGGAATCAGCAGCGGCACATCGTCTTCCATGCGATGATTCCGAGCATTCGAAATGACAGGGATCCCCCGTGCAGCATATTCCGCTTCGATTTCACCCGCTACGGAAGCGTCCAGACCGGAGAACACAAAATCGACGTCCGCAGACTCGCGAGCGTTTCCGACACGGATTTTCCGAACCCGTTCGGGCATCGGGTCTGCCGAAAACCAAGTCGTCGCTTCACTGTATGTTTTCCCGGCAGATCGCTCTGATGCCAGTAACGCCGTAATCTCAAACCAGGGGTGTGCCGCCATCAGGTGTACGAATTTTTGACCGACTGCACCCGTCGCCCCGAGTATGCCTACACGAAATCTGGTCTTCATCCTGCTCTACTTGATCATGTGTTCTGGACACTGACGTTAACTTACGTCAGCTCTGCGTCTCCGTCTCATCTTAACCGAATATCTCACGCTCAGTATGTAATTTTCACTCGTCAATTTTACCTTCATTTCCGTTCCCGATCCGCACCTATCTGATCACTACCATGACAACTGAAACAGCCACCTTGATCGATGGAAAAGCAATCGCCGCGGACGTTCGTGCGTCTATAAAATCAGATGTAGAGGCCCGTCTTGCAGCAGGCAAGCGTGCCCCGTTCCTGAGCGTAGTGCTCATAGGAGAGGATCCGGGTTCGGCCTCCTACGTACGCGGCAAACACCGGGCGGCCAGTGAGGTGGGCATCAAAACTGATAATCTGGCATTTCCCGAAACGGTCTCGGAAGAAGAATTGCTCGCCGTAATAGATCGATTGAATCGAGACCCGGAGATCGACGGAATCCTTGTCCAACTCCCCCTCCCTTCCCACATTGACGACCAGAAAATAATCAGTGCGCTGTCTCCTGCTAAAGATGTCGACTGTTTCCACCCGGAAAACGTAGGCCGACTGATGCTGGGTTTACCTGGTCTTAAGCCCGCAACCCCGGCCGGCATTCTGGAATTGCTTAAGCGATCCGGAATAGAGACATCCGGGAAACACGCCGTCATCGTGGGACGATCAAATATCGTCGGCAAACCATTGGCAAATATGCTGATGCAGAAGGGTGTGGATGCTACCGTAACCGTCTGCCATAGTCGAACGGCAAACCTGGCCGAAATAACACGGCAGGCAGACATTCTGGTGGCGGCGATCGGCAAGGCCGATTTTATTACGGCGGACATGGTGAAGCCGGGAGCTGCTGTCATCGACGTCGGAATAAACCGTGTCGAAGATGCCTCGCGGGAAAGAGGATATCGACTTACCGGTGACGTGGCATTCGACGAAGTATCCGGTATTGCATCGTATATCACACCCGTGCCCGGTGGTGTCGGTCCGATGACGATCGCGTTAATGCTCAAGAATACACTGATTGCCGCGCGATTTCAAGAGCAAGAATCCGGTTAAGAAGCCGATTGGACTGACGATCAACGAAGGCGGGGCCGCTGCAGCTTGGATGATGTTGTGCGATCGAGCGCACACGGCACGGCAAACCAGCTTTCTTGATTAACCCGAGGTCAATCCGACATGACGTCCTTTACGCTGAGGCCCTTCGCTGTCCGGCCGCATCGCAAGAGATCATTCTCGCGACGGCCTTCCCGCAGCAAGTCAGAATGGTGGAACGACATTTTCCGTCGTGTCCTCACAATTGCCGTTCTGCTTCTCTCAACGACGTCCGCGAGTCTGTCTCAGAGCGTTGACGATTATCGCTCGAGAAATACGGGAAACTGGAATAATTCCGGTACCTGGCAGCGTTATAACGGCACTGCGTGGACAAACAACCAGCCCGTTCCAGATGCTGCTGACGGGGTAATCACCATTCGTAACCGACACACCGTCACTGTCAATAAGTGTTTCAATCTCGACGAACTCGTTGTTAAGGCTGGTGCCCTCCTGAAAGTGACCAAACGCATCCGGCTCGTAAACGGCCCCGGATTGGATCTCACGCACGACGGCGCCATTCAGCTTGCAGGAGAAAACCTGGTCCTGTTAACGGGTTCAACAGCCGTGACGAGCGCGACTGATGTGGAGGTTCAATCGAGCCACTGAAATATCCGGAGGTGTATTTGTATCAGATTATGATGCGAACATTCATACCCGATATCGATCTTTACACGCTAATCTCAAGCATCGGCTTTCCATGGGTCATGAACTCACCATTATGATTCAGCAATCTGAAATCAGAGGAATTCGCGGAAGTCAGGCAACGGATTATCGTATTACTTATGCGGTGCCTTTCGGCGTACCAGACCCCAGAACGAAAAATGCCATTCTTTCAATCAACGGCCGCGTTTATGACGCAGAGACAGGAATCAGCATCGAGGGCGTACTATTTTTTCTCGGAGATACTGTTACTGTTTCGGGAAAAGACGGCGTTTTCAAGATTCCTCGACCAAGATTTGGAATCGAATACCTGCGAATGGACCAGAGAAGCATTGGATTTGGCCGTGTTCCCTACATGGACATGCCTATCCGGATAGATGCCAATACGGATACCGGGTTTCTGATTGAAATACCGGTAGTGCGATCCTCAACCTTCTCGGGTACCGTCTCGCTCTGGTCCAGGCCCGGTGGTACCGGCCTGCTCGGAAGACAAAACGAGCCCCTTGAGAAAGTGGCACCGATTCGAGGTGTTTTACTCGAACTCAAATCCGATAGAAATCTGTATCGGGTGAAGTCAGATCGAGCGGGTATATTTTCCTTCCGAAATATTCAGGCCGGAACGTATCAGGTTAAATACCTGTCTGGTGCGTTCCCACCCAATCACTCGTTTGAGTCAGATTCGACAACGTTGGTTCTGGGTCCGGGCGATCACATTGAACAACATTTACGCGTCGTCCCCACCAAGCGTACGATTCGGATGCTGGAGAGTACGGATTTCGGAATCAGTCAACATGCAAATAGCGTTCAGACGGACCGCATCAGCCCGACGTCGGAGAAAAACGTACCGGAGAAAAGCGAGTCGGCAGCAGGCGGTAAAGAATCAGGTTCGAATTCTACCAAACGAAAGTCGGCGCATTCCCAGGAGAGACGCACCTCCGCTACCTCTCTTCCACTCCGACGCTCCCCTTCAAAGTGAGGCCGGACAGAAATCCATCCTCAGACAGATCCTGTTTTACGCCAGGGGCGATCCATCGAAATGTTCTCCGTTCAGGAAATAGTCGTAAGAAATACCAGCGGTTTTCTCAAGCGTTTTTGCGACAGAGCAATATTTTCCGAGGCTCAGTTCGATGGCCCGTCGTACACGTTTTTCGGTGGTATCACCGCTGAATCGATACGTGATATGAATAGAATTGAACAACGATGGGGCGACACCTTTCGGTTTCTTGCCGACAACGTCCATGTCAAAATGAGTGATTTCCTGCTTTCCTTTTCTGAGTATATCGACGATATCGATACCCGAACAGGCCCCGATGGCGATTATCAACAATTCCATAGGAGTTACACCCGATCCGATACCTGACTGGTATCCGGTATAATTGTCTGTATCAACCGTGTGACCGACTGCGTTTACGCCGCGAAAATGGAATGAGTTTTCCTGTTGGGCTACAGTGACTTTTATCGTGTTCATGAACGTAATTGGTTGTTCTTAGTGCTCCAAGTCCCACGACTGCATTTCATCCAGAAAACCATGGGCTGTAAGATCATGGTGCACAGGGGTTACGGAGACATAACCTTCTTCGATCGCGCCCAGATCCGTATCATCACCGGTGTCAAGATTTACGAACGTGCCTGACAACCAGTAATATGACCGACCGAATGGATCCTTGCGTTCGGTGAAACTTTCTTCCCATTTCGATCGCGCTTGCCTGGTGACCCGAATGCCTTTCAGCTCGCTATACGGAAGATCCGGAATATTTACATTCAGCAATATATCGGCTTTAAGGCCCTGTTCCAGAACCCGGACAGAAACAATCCGCGCAATTCGACCGGACGCTTCAAAATCGCCGCCGTTCCATCGACAATACGAGAAAGCAATTGCCGGAATCCCGAGAATGGTAGCCTCTGTTGCAGCCGAAACAGTGCCGGAATAAATGATATTCACCGCAGCATTGGGACCCTGATTGATGCCGCTTACCACAAGATCCGGTATGCGGGGAAGCAGTTTATCGATTGCCAGTTTGACACAGTCGGCCGGGGTGCCTTCGACCGCCCACGATAGTATGCTGCCGGACGGAATTCGAAAAGGATAGGCTACCGCCCGGACAGGATCTCTGATCGTAATCGAATGCCCGACGGCACTTTGTTCAGTCTGCGGTGCTACCACAACGATGTCCCCGAGTCCATCCAGCGCGGATGCGAGAGCCAGAATTCCGTGAGCGGAAATCCCATCATCATTGCTGACCAGAATCAGAGGTCGCGGTCCGCCGCTCGGTGTTGACATACAATCAATAACTCTCCTCGTCCGCAGGAAAAGATCGAGACCGTACATCCGCGATGTACTGCTGCACGGCCTCGCGCATGATTTCATCCAGGTGTGCGTATCGCCGCACGAATCGAGGATGAAAATCGGTCGTAAGTCCGAGAGCGTCATGAGTGACAAGCACCTGACCGTCACACCCCGAGCCTGCTCCAATACCGATGGTCGGTATCTCCAGCTTTTCGGATACTTTTTTTGCCAGTGAAGCAGGAATTTTCTCGAGTACGATGGAAAAACAACCCAGCTCTTGCAATTTTACCGCGTCTTGCATCAGTGTTTCCGCTTCATCGGCGTCCCGGGCCCTTACCCGATACGTCCCGAAACGATAAATACTCTGCGGTGTCAGGCCAAGGTGACCCATCACAGGAATTCCCGCCTCAAGTATTCGTGACACAGACATCTCGATTGCCGACCCGCCTTCAAGCTTTACCCCGTGAACACCCGCCTCTTTCATGACACGAATGGCAGAGGAGAGTGCTTTCCTGGAATCGCCCTGGAAAGAGCCGAATGGAAGGTCTACAATCACCAACGCCCTTTGTACGCCGCGTTCTACGCACTGTGCGTGATAAATCATGTGATCCAACGTAATGGGCAGCGTCGTCTCATGACCCGCCATCACGTTTGATGCCGAATCACCAACCAGAATCACGTCGATACCCGCCGAGTCAATGATTCTTGCGGACGTAAAATCGTAGGCTGTCAGCATACTTACAGGAATCCCATCTCTTTTCATCTCTTGAAGCGTCTGCGTTGTAACGCGTTTCACTTCGGTTACAGAGACTTCCCTGAGTGGAGTGCTCATAATGTTGTGGTGTCAGAGGTTGGTATCGACCGAATATAACGATCACGCCGGCAAGCAGGGCTACGAATAAGAGGCCTGTATAATTCCCGATGTCGCGCCATAAAAATGGCGGGTATCCTGCTGTTTCGGATACCCGCCGTATTCCCGTTTGATGGAAGGTCGAAAGACCTTAATTCTGTGCCGTTTCCGCCTCTTCGTCGATTTCAACTCCGAGTTTACGGGCTATGTCAAGATTGATATTCTTGATTTTGTCTTCGTTTACGAACAGCAAGGCCGGAGATCGGATCACGAGATCAAGCCCCAACTCTGCGGCAAGGGCGTCGATAACAGTTTGCACCTTCTCCAGCAATGGTTTCATGAGGTCCTCCTGCTTTTTTGCCAGTTCCTGATCCTTATCCGCTGCTGATTGCTGGATTTCCTGCTGATATTTCGCCAGATCAGCCTCACGCTCTGCCTGACGCTCAGCGGTCAAAAGCGGCTGCTGCTTCTGATACTTGGCTACTCTCTCCTGAAAATCTTCGGCCAGAGCCTGCAGCGCTTCTTGACTGGTCTGATATTCCGCAGCCATCTGTTGCTGGATGGTCTGATACTCCGGCATATACGTAATGATTACCTCAGGATCAGCGTATCCGATGACAAGATTCTGGGCCTGAATCACGGGTGTAATAGAGCCGGCCAGCAGTAAGGTGCCAATTATTGATTTTGCGAATCGCATTTTTTTCATTGTGTTTAATACGTCGTTCTTTGTGGGTACCAGGTCAATCCTCAGTTTCTGATCCGTCCTCGTTGTGCAGCAGAGGTGACATCAATACCCAGTTCTTCCAACACGCGGTTACTTACATCCCATCTGTTCTGAGCGTACAAGAACAAAAAGTCTCCTGACTTATCAAAAATAAAATCGAATCCTTCCTGCGTAGCAACTTCCTCGATCGCCGTCAATATTCTCTCCTGGATGGGGCGCATCATTAGTTCCTGTTGAGAAAATATTTCGCCCTCGGGCCCAAAATATCTTGCGCGTTGCTGCTCCAGGTCGGCTTCTGCCTGCATGATATCATTTCTTCGGGACCGACGCTCATCATTGGTATATAAGAGTTCGCGAGCTTGATAATCTTTAAATCTCTGTTCAATCTCCCTGCCCGTCTCTTCCAGTTCCTTGTTCCATTCTACAGCCGTTCTGTCAAGTTGCTGTTGAACCGACCCATACTCCGGTGTCAAGGACAGAATATACTCTGAATCAACGTAACCTATCTTCTGCTGGGCGCTGGCGGGGGCCGCTACGATGATCACCAATCCCGAAACAGCCAGGAATACAAACAACGAACGAATCCTGATTAAAATCATTTTCCTTGCCTCAAGCCCGTCCCTGACGGGCGTGATAGTGTATGCTTTTGTGGATGAACAGGAGGCCTACTGTCCAAATCCCTGGCCGAGGCTGAACTGAAATGTCCAATCATTGAATCCTGCTTTCCCGTTAATCGGAAGAAAGCTATCAAAATTGTATCCATAGGTCAATTCAACCATACCCAGGATCGGTAAGAACAGTCTTGTACCGAATCCTGCGCTGCGGAACATGTCCGAAGGATTATAGGCGTAAACGCCGTCCCATGTGTTCGCTGCATCCAGGAACAAATATGGTGCCGCTTGAAGGGCTGGTGACTTAATAGCCATCCACAATAACTCGGATGTAAATTTGTTCAGGATTCTGCCACCAAACGGATCATTATTCAATCGAGGACCAATCGAGCCGAGCGGATACCCTCGCATATAAATTACTTCTTTACCAAAGAAATTTCGGAATCCCTGCGAATCAAAAGGAGACCCACCCACAACAAATCGTTCAAAGTCAACGCTATCGCCGTTAAGCGATCCGATATAACCCCAGTTCATACCCATCGAAATCGAAAAGGAATTCGAAAGAGGCATATACCAGTTCATTGTGGAGCGCCATTTGTGGTATTGGATGAAATTCGGGATGGGCGGTGCGATCTCCACCGAAAACATGAATTTTGATCCTGAACTGGGAAATAGCGGATGATTCGTAGAGTTTCTGGTGATCGACTGTTTGAACGTGATCTCCCGACTGACACCTGTCGGCAACGTTGACACATAATTTCTATTGTCGTAAAACTGGTAACCAATGGTCGTAGAGGTCCTGAAAAATATATCAGGCCATTTCAGTCTCTGCTCATAAAATGTCCTGACAGCGAACGTATTCAACCCGCCCGACGAGAATCCGAACGAAGTAGAGCCTTTAAGCTGGGAGAATGAGATCGAACCACCGAGCGGAGTTGGTTTCCCTCTGAACCACGGTTCAGTAAACGAGATGGAATACTGCTGGTACTGACTTCCATTTGTCTGAAGACCCAGCGACAGTTTTTGTCCGTCGCCCGATGGGAGTGGTTTCCAGGCTCCTTTTTTAAACAGATTCCGGGCCGAAAAATTATTGAAGGTGAATCGAAGCTGTAAAACAAGACCAAACTGCCCCCACGTACCGGAGAGCTCTAACTGATCAGAGCCCTGCTCTACCAGGTCGTATTTAAGATCAACCGTTTTTTTGTCCGGGTTGATATTGATGGATGGTCCGCCGGCAAGGGATTCCTGGGTGAAATAATTGAGCTGAATCAGCCTTCTGACTGATTCCTGGATCTGATCGCGATTAAACGTATTACCGGGAATGGTCGTCAACTCACGGCGAACAACGTGTTCCCTCGTTTTTGTGTTGCCCCCCACATCAACAACACCGTACGTATATATGTCTCCCTCAAACAAATCAAATTCCAGATCGAGAGAGTCTTTGGAAACTACCACTATCTTCGGATTTACGCTGAAACGCATGTATCCCGTATTGTAATAAAGGCTCGTAACATCCGTGTTTTTTCCGATTCCGAACAGGTTATCTTCCATCTTTTTTGTATTGAAAGACTCTCCGGGAAGCAATCCGAGCGCCCTGGTCAGTGCAGCGTCGGAATAAAGTGTGTTTCCCTCCCACTGAATATTGCGGATGAAATATTCGGCTCCCTCTTCGATCGTGATCTCCACAATCATCTTTGGATCACCGCCGCCCGGTGTCGACATGTACGATGTGTCGGCCAACACTCTGGAATTAAAAAAACCTTTTTCGTTATAAGTCCGGGTTATTTTTTGAATATCATTGTCCAGCTCCTCCTGCTTGAAAGATGGCCGGCTCCAGAACTTCCACCAGACACGCGGTCGGGTCTTGAATCCACTCTTGACCTCATTATCGGAAAGTTGCTCATTACCGTGAATGATGACTTCCTTAACGGAGATTGTCGGCCCGCGATCTACCACAAATTCCACGCTGACCGTATTGTCGTCATGATCCGTGCGTCGGACCTCCACGCTTGTCAGGGGGCGGCCTTTTTCAGCGAAGAATTCCTTGATGATTTGTTCTGATCTTGCAATACCGGCCTCGCTCAGTGCGCTGCGAAGAATCATAGGGACTTTCTTTTTCAGGTCCTTTTTGTCTCCACCTTTTATTCCGGAAAACGAATACTCGCGCAGTTTTGCAACTTCCTTGACTCGAATCACAAGATAAACTCCACTTCCGACCCTGCGCTCGATGGCCAGCTGCACGTCCTCGTATGTTCGAAGCCGATATATGGCCCTGATCGCATCACCGAGAGCCGGATCACCCGGAATCGTGAGTCTCTGTCCGATGGTGATTCCGCTGGTTTGCAGAACGAACCCGCGCGTATACTCGTCACTCGCGCCTTCAACGGAAATACCCAGTACATTTACGGCTTCCGGAGATACAAATCCATTCGTAGCAAGGCTTGTCTGAGCCACGCCGACTCGACTCGGCAGCACGATGAACACTACGCTGCACATGAGAACGAGCCGAAACAGTATTGATTTTTTCTGTGTCATTCTGGCTGGATAAGAACGGATTTCTGGGTTTGAATCCTTTTTGGTCTGCAGTTGGTGTTTTTGGCGACAGCTGTTTTTGGCCGCAGCTGGCTTTATCGGTCCGCAGTTGTTATTGGCCGCAGTTGGCGATCGGTTTGAAGGATACGCAGTATGAACGGCAATTACCGGGTGATGGTTTCGATAATATTGGTACCATTCGGCGTCCCTGACAAATCGATTCAAGTCTCGTCGATGCAAGTCTCGCCATTCAAAACGATGCAAGTCTCGCTGTTATTGTCCCCGCCCTCATTGAAACCGTTTATGAAGGGTCCGGAATCTGACCGAAACGGCGTTCTCGATCCTGGTAACTTCTGACCGCTTCATACAGGTGGCCTCGCCTGAAATCCGGCCAATACGTTTCCGTAAAGTAAAGCTCTGTATAGGCTATCTGCCATAATAAAAAATTGGATATGCGAACTTCGCTACCCGTGCGGATCAATAAATCCGGATCGGGAATTCCTGCGGTATCGAGAGCGTTGGAAATCATCTCTTCATCTATCTGATCAGGGTGGAGTATTCCATTTTTAACCCTCACGGCCAGCTTCCGAACAGTCTCTGTAAGCTCCCAGCGACCGCTGTACGACAAGGCCAGAACCAGCGTCATACCGGTGTTGCGGCTGCACGCATCTATGGTCTCCTGGAGCTCGATACGAGCATCTTTTGGGAGCTTATTTCTGTCTCCAATAGCACGCAAACGGATTCCGTTGCGCGTAAACGTCTCCAGTTCCCTTCGAAGCGTCCGGATAAGCAACTTCATGAGTGCGTTCACTTCCGTATCGCTTCGATTCCAATTTTCTGTACTGAACGTATACAACGTCAGATTATTTACTCCCAACTTCGCGCTGGCCTCCACGATATCCCGAACAGACCGAACGCCCTCTCGATGCCCTCTGAAACGTCTCAGTTTCCTTTGACGCGCCCAACGGCCGTTACCATCCATGATTATGGCGATATGTCCGGGGATTTGTCCGTTAGACTTCAGCCTTTCCTGGGCCTTTGAATCAGCATCTTCGAATCGAGACATGTGCCTGAGAGATAAACATGCGCAATGAGAGCCGCGAAGACGATTTGCCGACTACAATTTCAGAATGTCATTAAAAATAACAAAAGCCATAAATGCGAGCAGCACAACCATTCCAACCTGCTGCATTGCCATTCTTATCTTCAGCGAGGGCTCTTTTCTCACAATGCCCTCATACAACAGAAAAACCAGGTGCCCACCATCCAGCGCCGGAATCGGGAGAATATTGATAATAGCCAGTGTTATTGATAACATCGCCACGATATTCCAGAAAAAGAATGCACCCTGATCCGCGGCCTCCTTTGTGGCCTTCGCAATCATGATAGGTCCGCCCACATTCTCACGAAAACTTTCGCGGCCCGTAAAGATTCTTTTTAAACTTATGAAAATGACGTATGTGGTCGAAAATACCTGCTTGATACCGGCCGGTATCGATTCGGCAAACGTGAAGTCTTCGTAATAAATTATGGAATTAATGCCCAGAATCAGTCTCCCGCCGACATCCCGCGGAGCGATCTGAGCTTGATATGTAATGCTCTCAGACGCAACGTCGGATACTCGAATGGCGCCCGTCGGAACGATGGAGGCCAGCGAATCCGGTCTTTCCCATCGGACGGTCAACTCCGAGCCATCAGAAGCCGAGACGATTTTTCGCAGATCGTCAAAAAAGGCTATCGGAGTTTCGCCGATCGCGACGATCCGGTCTCCTCGCCGAAGTCCCGCATCGTCGGCCGCCGAGCCGGGTGATATCAAACCCACAACCGGAGGATCCGCTCGAATGCCCAGCTTACCGTCTGTTCGATTCAGCCTCGTCATGATATCGTCGGGACCGGTAAATGTCAGGCTTTCGCCATCTCTTATCACGCCAACCCGGAATCCTTCCTCATCCAGAAGGTCTGAAATGGATCCAATGGGAGCGTCCGGCTCGATCAATCGACCGTTAATCCGCACGATCGTGTCGCCCGTGCGAAGCCCCATGTCATATGCAATCGATTCTTCCGCTATGACAACTCCGCCCAATGGTGGTACGAAAACACTCCCGTAAGCAGCTTTCAGGACAATAAAAATGACGGCCGCCAGTATCATATTGAAGAATACGCCGGCCGTGATGACGACGATTCGTTGCCAGACGGGTTTAGACCTGAATTCCCAAGGCTTGGGTTCGGACGCCAACGCTTCCGTATCCATACTCTCATCAACCATCCCTGCGATTTTCACATAACCCCCGAGCGGAGTAAGACCGATGACATATTCAGTTTCGCCCACTGTGGTCCCGATGATTTTCGGCGGAAAACCCACCGAAAACTTATCGACACGCATCTTGAATAACTTCGCAAACAGGAAATGTCCTGACTCGTGGACGAAAACGAGTATCATTATTGCCAGAATGACCCAGCCGAAATACGAAAAAATATTGAGTACTTGTTCCATCTGTCGCGTCAGGGAGCGTTTCTGCTCAGTAAAAAAATCTCAGGGGTGAATAGAAGCGCTCTAATGACTGCCTACCTTCGAGAGTTCCGTTGTCCGGCGCCTGGCCCACGCATCCGATTCTGCCAGGCTTTCGATGTTTACACTTCCAGATCCGGAGTCTTCCATGGATACCTGTTCGATAAGAACGGGAATCTCCGTAAAAGGGATCTTCCCCCTCAGAAACAGATCAACGGCAACTTCATTTGCAGCGTTCAATATCGCAGGAGCGTGTCCTCCAGCCCTGAGAGCCTCGTACGCATGGTTCAAACAGGGAAAAGTCTTCGTATCCGGTTCTTCAAACTCCAGCGAATCGATCAAAGTCCACGGTACTGCAGTGAAAGCCCCCTCCCACCTGTCGGGGTAGCTGAGAGCATACTGAATCGGCAATTTCATGTCAGGCATCCCCAGTTGCGCCTTAACGGAACCGTCACAAAATGTTACCATGGAGTGAATAATCGATTGAGGATGCAGGATGACACGGATTTTATCAGCTGGCAGATCAAAAAGCCAGCGTGCCTCAATGACTTCGAGTCCTTTGTTCATGAGCGTCGCTGAATCGACGGTGATTTTATCGCCCATGTCCCAATTCGGATGTTTCAGCGTCTCCTCGCGCGTGATTTCGGAAAAAGATGCGCGATCCCTGTCCCGGAACGGCCCGCCTGAAGCCGTAAGAACAAGGTGGTCTACAGCGGAACTCATTTCGCCCTGCAGACATTGAAAAATTGCAGAGTGCTCACTGTCAATCGGGATGATCTCCGCTCCATATCGCTCGGCGAGCGGCATGATGATTTCTCCGGCGACAACCAGCGTCTCTTTATTGGCCAAGGCGATCCTGCTCCCGCACTCCATGGCGGCAATCGTCGGCCGGACGCCCGCAGAGCCGACGATGGCCGAAATCAGCGTATCAACACCGGGCCATCTCGCAGCCTCGACAAGACCCTTCGCGGACGTAAGAACCGTGATATCCGTTCCGCTCAGACCGCTTTGAACTTTATGAAGGAGATCCTCATTCACGATCACAACACAATCGGGAGAAAACTCGAGAGCCTGACGGATCAGAAGATCGGCGTTCACAGACGCCGAGAGCGTACGTATGCTGACCTTGTCCGAAAATTTTCTGGCAATTTCGAGTGCCTGTTTTCCGATGGAACCTGTTGACCCGAGCAAGGCGACATTTCGCATTACTGTACTACATTATTACCCTTATTGCTTTGATGTCTGAAACATACGTGCCTGCTGTTCGATATTAAAGCGTCATTTTCCGTAGACCTGCTTCCCGAACCATGTCCGTATCCCCCACCCGAGGAATGAAAGGCGTTACTGCTCTTCTGTTTCTATTCCTGCTCTTCGGACTTCAGGCTCCTGACACTTTGGCCCAGCAGGCTGACAGTTCACTCGTTGCCCGATTTCAACTGGCAGAATCGTTTCTGAGAGCAGGTCGATTTCAGCAGGCGATTTCACTGCTTGAGGATCTGAATGAACGCTCCCCGGAGACAAACGTGTTCTACGAACGGCTCAGAACGGCGTACGAAAACGTCAAGCGGTTCGACGATGCGATCGTCCTGGTTGAACGAAAAATTGAGATAGAACCAAAGCCGTCACTCTACATCGCCGAAAAAGCCAGGCTGCAGTATCTGGCTGGACGCGACACGCTCGCCCTTGAGACGTGGCACAGGGCCATCGAGATCAATCCAAAGTCACCGGGTGTTTATCTGCTGGTGTACCGTTCTCTCATGCAGGTCAGGTTATTCGATCATGCGATCTCTTTTCTTGAGATGGGCCGACGTGCGCTCGATAACAATCTCCTTTTTCAAACGGATCTCGCGTATCTCTACGGGCTCAATTCCGAGCACGAAAAAGCGATCAACGAATACATCTCTCTGCTCTCTCAAAACGAGAATCAGCTCAATTTTGTAAGAAGTCGACTGAATCAGTTCATCGCAAATGATGGAGCCTTAAGGCAAAGCATCGCAGCCGTTGAAGCAGCCGTTGCTTCCACTCCCTTGAACCGCTCCTTCCGCGAACTGCTGGCTTGGCTGTACATTGAAGACGGGCGATTCAGCGACGCATTCACCATCAATCGGGCGATCGATCGACTGGAGAGTGAAGACGGCCGGGTACTTTTCGGCTTTGCTCAGCTTGCAGCCGAAGCGGGTGCCTACGAGGTTGCAGCACAGGCTTACGGCGAAATCCTGGAGCGATATCCTTTGGCCGTTTCATCACCGGAAGCACTCCGCGGCCTCGCCATGATGACCGAGCAATGGGCTGAGGTTGATGCCGCTCGCATTGGTGGCAGGGTCGAAATTGATGCCCCGGGAGCAAAGTATCGTGACGCGCTTGACACGTACCGTCTTTTTCTGGATCAATATCCGCGTCATCGGTTGTACGCCGATGTATTACGACGAATCGGCCACCTTCAACAGAATATATTTTTCGACCTTGAGTCTGCCGAAAAAACGCTGATCGAGGTAATTGCCAAGTATTCTCATACGGTTGCAGCCGACGAAGCTGCTCTGGGTCTGGGAAAATTATATCTGATGAAGAATGATTTTGTACAATCAGAAATTCAATATTCACGGCTGATCGCACGGCTCCGCACCGGCGATCTGGCGGATGAGGGTCGTTTCGAATTGGCTCTCTTGTACTTTTATCGCGGACAATTTGAATCCGCACTCACTCTGACGACGGCACTCCAGGAAAACACTTCGGCGGATGTGGCAAACGACGCTATTGAACTCAAACTTTCACTGATTGAAAATAAAGGGCCGGACTCTCTCGATACGCCGTTGACCATGTATTCCCGGGCCCTTCTGCTCAGGCGACAAAGGAAACAGGAAAGCGCCCTCGCTGTACTGGAAAAATTGATAGAAGAAACCGGCGAACATGCGCTGATGGACGACGCGATGTTTCAGCGCGCCGAATTGCTGGAGATGATCGGACGAACGGAAGACAGTTATCAGGCGTTCGCCGAGATTCCCCTCGTCTACCCTGGAAGTTTACTCTCAGATCGAAGCTTGATGTCTGCGGCGCGTCTTCAGTCCGATAAACTTGATGATCCTGCCGGGGCCATTCAGACTCTTTCCACACTGCTTACCGACTATCCCGGATCTCTTCTGGTTTCGGAAGCCCGTGCACGAATTCGGAACCTTCGGGGCGATGGCGCATGAGCGGGTCTTTGATAAGGAATCGATCGGGATATTTTATGGCAAAACGTTTTTTCCTCCTCATGAGTCTGGTCACCGCGTGTTCGGTGCCGGTTCTCGGTCAGGATATACTGGTTCCCATGGATGAAAGCCAGGCGGATCATTTAAAAGCGTATGGACTCATTTTCTGGGCTCTCGAGCGCGAGGTCGACGTAGACTGGCTTCTGAATTACAGGGGCGGCTCGTTTCTGATGACCTACCAACCCGTCCTGGTATCTGAACTGCAGATTCGTGGTGTGTCTTTTCAATCCATTTCCGGATCTCAGACGGCCTTCATAATAGCAGAGATTGAAGCCGAAGCCAATAACACCAGCGTAATCCGTCTTGAGAAACCGCCCAAAATCGCTGTCTATGCCCCGGATCAGACGTTACCCTGGGACGATGCGGTCCTTCTGGCACTGACGTATGCAGAAGTACCCTATGAAATGATATATGATGATGACGTACTTGACGGGCGGTTGGCTGAATTCGACTGGATTCATCTTCATCATGAAGATTTTACCGGTCAGTATGGCAAATTTTTCAACTACCGCTCTTCCCAGTGGTATATCGAGCAGCAACGACAGGCCGAACGAACCGCACGTGCCAGAGGATATCGAAAGGTCAGTGAACTGAAATCGGCCGTGGTCGAAGAAATCAGAATGTATGTGGGATCAGGAGGATTCCTGTTCGCCATGTGTTCAGGAACCGACACGTTTGATATTGCACAGGCAGCTTTTAACATAGACATCGTTCCATCCGAGTACGATGGGGATTCGGTTGATCCTGGTGCACTCGCTGCACTCGATTTCTCAAGAACGTTCGCTTTTGAAAATTTCAGACCCTCCTTCAATGCCCGCGAATACGAACATTCAAACATCGATACGGGCCCCCCACCTGCGCAATTACGCAATCCTGCAGTCGACTTTTTTACGCTGTTCGAATTCAGTGCCAAATGGGATCCGGTTCCGACCATGTTGACACAGAATCATGTCGCTACCGTCAAAGGATTTGTTGGTCAGACTACCAGTTTCAGAAAGTCCACGATTAAACCAAATGTGATCATTCTGGCGGAGGCCCCGGGTCGAGATGAAGTTCGATACCTGCATGGCTCGTTCGGGCAGGGTACCTTTACGTTTTACGCCGGCCATGATCCGGAGGACTATCAGCATTTTGTCTACGATCCACCCACGGATCTCAGCCTTCACAAACATTCGCCGGGTTACAGGTTGATTTTGAACAACATCCTGTTTCCGGCAGCCAAAAAGAAAAAGCAGAAAACCTGATACCGATTATGGAGCGTTTGCAAAAAAGCGTGGAAGAGTCTTCCTGCGTAATGAGTGAAATCGTCCTCCCGAATGACGGAAACGGCCTCGGAAACCTGATGGGAGGGCGTCTGCTTCACTGGATGGATATTTGCGCGTCGATATCGTCGAGGCGACACGCAGGCATGGTGTGTGTGACCGCCGGAATTGACAACGTCGATTTTCAGTCCCCCATTCGCGAGGGAGAGATAGTCATTCTGAACAGCCACATCAACCGGGCATTTCGAACTTCCATGGAGATCGAAATCAATGTCTGGGCAGAGAATACGGCTACAGGGTCCCAAAGAAAATGTAATCGTGCCTATTTTACATTCGTCGCCCTGGGACGAGACGGAAAACCCGTTACCGTACCGGAACTGATTCCCGAAAGTGATGAGGAAAAAAAACGATTTGCAGACGCCGGTGTTCGACGTGATTTTCGATTGCTGTTATCCGAGCGCATATTGCCGGATGCCGCTCCGCATTTGCAGGCCTATCTGGATACCATTCGTAATTCCTGAGACACGTCATCGCCGGAAAAAGCTGCTTTGAATCATGTATCGTCGAGTACTCATCACAGGAGCAAACGGTATGCTGGGTCAGGAACTGGTCCGACAGATGGGCCGAATTCCGACATACGATATTCTGGCTACGTCCCGACAGAACGCACCGTTGTTTGACGGTGGATCGTGCGGATATTTACCGATGGATATCGGTGACATGAAAGCCGTTTCTGCAGCATTTCAAGATTTTTCGCCCGATACCGTCATTAACTGTGCCGCCATGACAGAGGTCGACGCCTGCGAAACCGATCGGGACATATGCTGGCAGATTAATGCCAAAGCGGTAGAAAACCTTGGTCGACTGTGTCACAAGACGGGTACTCATCTCATTCAGGTTTCAACTGATTTTATTTTTGACGGGCTCACCGGACCATACAAAGAACAGGACAGACCCAATCCACTTTCGTATTATGGCCGTTCCAAACTGGCCGGTGAAAATGGGGCCAGGCAGGCCGGACCCGATCAGTGGGCTATCGCAAGAACGGTACTCGTATTCGGAACGGGAGAAAATCTTTCCCGATCGAATTTCGTTCTGTGGGTGGTTGACGCCCTTTCTAAAGGGGAGACCATTCGCGTGGTAACGGATCAATTCCGATCACCGACATACGCTCCTGACCTTGCGAATGGTATCGAGCGACTTGTACGTTTCAAAAAAAACGGCATCTATCACATATCAGGGAGAGAAACACTTTCGGTGTATGATATTGCAATCCAGACTGCAGACGTATTTGGACTCGATAAATCGCTGATCGAACGCACGGACAGTATGCAGTTTAAACAACGTGCACTTCGGCCGCCGCGCACGGGATTCCTGATTCTGAAAGCGGAAACCGAACTCGGGTACAAGCCGCATTCCCTTAAAGATGCGCTCGCCGATCTGTCGAGACGCCTCAAGCTTCAAACATCGGATCGGTTGTAAATGGCTCTTTATCGACCGACCCTTACTGGTAAATCATGTTAGACGCACAATTTATTCGCGAACACCCCGATCTTGTACGACGAGCCATCGCGCAGAAAGGCACGGAAGAGGTTTCCGTGGTCAGTTCCATTCTCGAGGCCGATGAGCGTCACCGGGCAGCCGTCACGGAATTGCAGGATATTCGCACCGAAGCCAATGACGAAGCCAAAAAAATTGGCCGGCTTATGCGAGACGGCGAGCAGAAAGCTGCTCGCGTCGCCATGGCGAACGCAGGCAAGCTGAAGTCGCGTGCAAAAGAAGTGGAAGAGCTTGTCCGGGAGACGGAGGCCATATTGAATATTTTGCTTCTCGTCGTACCCAATATTCCTCATACATCGGTCCCGATTGGAAAAAGCCCGGAAGATAACCGTGTGGTGAAAGAATACGGGCTTCGTCCCGAACTGGATTTTGATCCGCTGCTGCACTGGGAGATTCTTGAGAAATACGACCTCGCTGATTTTGACAGGGGCAGTAAAGTCGCCGGTGCCGGATTTCCTTTCTATACGGGGAAGGGCGCGCGCCTTCAGCGAGCGCTGATAAATTTTTTCCTGGATGTTGCTGTAGAGGAAGGAGGATATATTGAGATACAGGCGCCTCTTGTCGTGAACAATGCATCGGCGACCGGGACCGGTCAACTTCCGGATAAAGAGGATATGATGTACGAGATCAAGCGGGACGGCCTGTTCCTGATACCCACAGCCGAGATTCCGGTTACCAATTTTTTTCGGGATGACATCATCCCGGAATCTGATCTCCCGATCAAGTTTTGTGCGTATACGCCGTGTTTTCGACGGGAAGCGGGCTCTCACGGCAAAACCGTTCGCGGTTTGAACCGGATACATCAGTTTGATAAAGTCGAGCTGGTCCAGTTCGTCCATCCTGAAAAAAGTTATGAGGCTCTGGAGTCGCTGCGAGAAGACGCAGAGTCGATACTGAAAAAGCTGGAATTGCCGTATCGGCGACTTCTGATGTGTACTGGAGATATGGGTTTTACGCAGTCAAAAAAGTACGATCTGGAAGTGTGGAGTGCCGCGCAGAAACGCTGGTTGGAAGTCTCGTCAATATCAAACTTCGAGGCATTCCAGGCCCGAAGAATGCAGATCCGCTACCGACCGTCGGATGGATCGAAATTGCAGATCCTGCACACACTCAATGGAAGTGCGCTTGCGATTCCGCGAGTGGTGGCCGCATTGCTGGAAAACAACCAGCATGCAGACGGTACGGTTGCCATTCCCGACGTCCTCCGTCCGTATACAGGATTTGATACGATCGGGTGATACACGTGCCCGCTCTACGGCCTGTCAACAACCAGGGCCTGCTAACACTTCCTGATGGAAAAAGCCCCTAAACAGGTAGGTGACCCTGCCTGGATAAGCCGGCCTCGTCGACATAACCGTCTCCACCCGTCTCGGTCTGGTGGTCCAAACTGAATCGCTTGAACAATTCTGGTCGGACAGGTTTTCCGGTACCCGCAGCAATGGGGGACGCCTCGTGAATATAAAAGTCTTCGTTCGGCAGTAAATCGTTTTGTCGCCTCGCAGCACTGGCGGCTTTCAACATGCTTTTGTCCGACGACGTCCTGATGTCTCCGAGATCATCCCGGATCATTTTTTCCAGAAGATCAAAAACATGCTCAAAGGCAGCCGCGTCTCGCTCGTAGTCCACGGATCGATCTTTGTTTCGGATCAGTGAATCCATTTTTGAGAGGCTCGCAGAAAGCGCAAAAAGATACATCGCGCTGTTCGCCAGACGAGCCTGCACAGCTTGCCTCGTGACGATGTCTTCTCTGAACCACTTGCTCGCCATCTTGAAAGAATGCGAGTGGTGTTGAATCAGATTCGAAAGACGATTTGTCTGGTCGCGCAGCGAATCGTGTACAGACTTGATTTGCGGAGCCCCCGGGCGGTATCCGGCGAACAATTGCGCAGCAAGCGGAATGGCTCTTTTCAACAGTCGCGGATCGGCCAGATTGGTTGCAATTCGCTTCACGTTCGACGACACGTCAGTCTCCAGATTCCAGCTTACGGCCTCCTGAATTCCGAACATCTGCTCGGCCAGCTGTTTTCCACCGTATGCGAATATGAAGGGCAACATCACCTCGTTAGAACCCTCAACGATTCGATGAATGCGATTATCACGCCAGATGCGTTCCAACTCGTTTTCTGCGACGTATCCTTCACCACCCATGATCTCGAGTGCGTCGTCTATCACCTGCCATCCGAATTCCGAACAGAATACTTTCGTGATAGCGGTTTCAACCATGATATCGGTATCCTCGCGATCCAGAATCCCGGTCATGAGGTAAAGCATCGCGTCCATGGCAAATGTATAAGCCGCCATTCGAGCAATACGCATCTGTACAAGTTCAAAATCAGCGAGAGGCCGGTCGAACTGGTATCTCGTCTGAACCCACTTGATACTCTGGTCCATCGCTCGTTTTGCACCGCCCATTACACCGGCGGAAAGTGTGCAGCGCCCGAAGTTCAGACACGTCAGAGCAACCTGAAGGCCCCTCCCTTCTTTATGAAGCACGTTTTCCCTGGGCACCTTCACATTGGTAAATCGAATTCTGGCCTGCCACGTACCACGGATACCGGCTTTACTGCGATTGGACTCAAATATCTCAATTCCTTCGAGATCAGGCGTACAGATGAGCGCTGTTACCGCCTCTTTTTCAATTCCGGTAGTGGCATCTACGATGGACTGCTTTGCCATTATGGTGAACAGACCACTGATTGCGCCGGAAGTGCTCCATTTCTTTTCCCCATTCAGAATAAAATGTGTCCCATCATCACTCAGCACACAGCGTGTTTCCTGACCTGCGGCATCGGAACCCACGTTCGGCTCAGACAGGCAGAAAGCGGACAGGTATTTTCGGGCAACCCCGGGAAGAAATTCCTTTTTCTGTTTTTCAGTGCCAAAAAGCATGATCGCCTTGCAGCCGATGGACTGGTGAGCGGAAACCATAACTGCGCTGGATCCACAATATCTCCCCAGCATCTCCAGCGCCTGGTTATAACATGTAATTCCCAGGCCCAGCCCTCCGTACTCTTCGGGAACCGTCATGCCCATTACGCCGAGAGAAAAAAGGCGGTCGATGCACCACTTCGGAATTCTTTCTTCCTGATCAATCTGAATACTCGGGTGTTCATTTTTGAGATAATCTTCCAGCTTCTCGAGAAGAGCGTCACACTTGATTTTCTCCTCGGAACTCACGGACGGATATGGTAACACCGTTTTTTCCTGAAACCTTCCCCAGAACAGGTTTTTCGCAAATCCCATGGAAGCCGGTTCCGGCCCCATCATTATATCGATATCCGCGATCATTTTCTGATCCCGGTCCGAGATGTTTTTCAGTTTAAGCTTTCCCAGCCCCATAATTTTCTACCGGATTAAATAAACGATGGCTTTCCCAAGCCCTGAACTGCTGCACGTGTGTATATATATGCAAAAGAATAGCGTTGTTGCACGATCACACTCTCTGAATGTTTGTCAAGATACCCGTAATATGGCCGTTGTCAGTGATATTTCAGGACCGGATTCCAACATGTTCAAGAATCAGGTTTCAGCCGTTATTATATTCGGCCTGCCTGGAGCAGTCATCAGTGCTTTAACGGATTCATGAGTTTGCCATTCGCCTCAAAATTGCGGTCCCGCTGTGAAACAAGCCATTCGGTCGTCTGTGTCGGACTGGATCCGGATCCGGCCCGAATTCCCAAGGCACTGACAGAAAAGAGTTCTATCGAAGATGCCATAAGGGAATTCTGCTGTCAGATCATCGAAGCGACGGCCGAAAAAGTGGTTGCCTTCAAGCTGAATCTGGCTTTTTTTGAAGCCATTGGAAGAAACGGATGGAGTGTAGTCGAAGATGTTCTGAAGCAGATTCCTCGGGACGTTATCACGATAGCCGATGCCAAACGAGGCGATATCGGGAATTCGGCCCGGTTCTATGCAAAAGCGCTCCTGGAAGATCTTTCTTTCGATGCGGTTACTATTTCTCCTTACATGGGATCAGACTCCGTGCTTCCTTTCCTGCAACACCCCGAAAAGGCTGCGTTCATCCTGGCCCGGACGTCTAATCCGGGAGGTGACGATTTTCAACTGTTGCAAACAAAAGGTATTCCTCTTTATCAGCGGATCGCCATCGCCAGCCTCGATTGGGATGCCGCTTCACGCGGAACCGTTGGTCTTGTCGCCGGTGCGTCGGATCTACACAGCCTGGCCGAACTCAGGCATATTTGCCCCGAAACTCCATTCCTTATTCCTGGTACAGGAGCCCAGGGCGCAAGCGCTGAAGACGTGATGCGAGTCGCCGGCTCGGGACCTGTTCTTATCAACAGCAGCCGGAAAATCATCTTCGCCTCTTCCGGGAAAGATTTCGCAGAGGCTGCAGCGTCTGCCACCGATGTGATGCGTTCGGAGGTAGCCTACCGATGACCGTGCGGCTTGTACGAATGACTTTTCACCCTGACAAGGTAGCTGCATTTCTGGAGCTTTTCGATGAGAGCGCAGAAAAAATCCGGTCTGCTCCAGGGTGTCGCTCTCTGAAATTACTGCAGGATAGCAGGTATCCGAACATCCTGAGTACATACAGTCTTTGGGATTCTGAAGAATGCCTCAACAATTACCGTTCGAGCCAATTATTTCTGACGACTTGGAAGAAAACGAAAAAGTGGTTTGCTGCGCCTCCACAAGCCTGGAGCCACGAGTCGATTCGGTGAAGGCCTCAGCGTGACAAACTGATCCCGAAGTGAATTTCGCGCCCGGGACCGGGAAGTCCGAGCTGTGGAAGCGTCAGCTGGTCCGTAATATTATTTATGCCCGCAAATGCCTCGACGAATATTCTGCTGGGACTGAAATATTTTCGCAGCGCCCCACGGATATTAATAACCAGCGATTCGGCCAGTCGGGACTGTGTGTTGTCGGGCTGCAAACTGTAGGCTCGCCCGGTCATTATCGACGTTATACGGATCGTTCCACCCCATCGCGATCTGGCCTGAATGGAAAGCGTCGACAGCAGTTGTGGCTTTTCGTTCATCGGGCGTCGCCCATCATCAACGAATGCAACGGGGCTCGACCAGATCAAATGACCGTCCAGCGTGATCAGCTCTGCGAGCCTTGCACTTCCTGTCAATTCCACACCCCACACCCGGCTTCCGTCGAGATTCACTCTACGTCGTTTCTTATCGCCATCAACAACGATATTGATTCGGTCAATTGTATCAAATGTACGCCTTGCAAAAAATGTGACCCCACCGCTGACCGCATCCGACATTTTCTCGAATCCAATATCCACCATATATGCACTTTCGGGTTTCAGATCTTCGTTGATCTGAAACGTGTCCAATGCATCACCAAATAATTCCCGCATCGTCGGAAATCTTACTTTTCGCCCGATAGATGTATGTAGGACAAAATCGTGACCAAGTTCACCCACCAGACTGCCATTCAGTCCGGCTGCCGTCATTCCCGAACGCGACGGCTTATCCCCTGTCTCGGGAGTAAGAGCACCGTCGAAACTGATTCCAGCCAGTACAGAAGTCTTCGACGACAGAGATCTCCGATATTCGGTACCCACGGAATAAAGATGCTGACGATAAAAATTTTGCGAGGGTTCGGATACCGATTTCGACTGTGAGTACGTGGTAATAATCTCTCGATGGCGGGAGGTGGAAAAATTCAAGGCGAGCCGAAGGGTTCCGTCCTTTAAACCAGAAGCGGATACGACCCGCACACCCGCGCTCCGATCACGCCCTTCCTCTGTTTTACTTCTCACCTGGTAGAGCGCCGAATTATACTGATCGATCGTCTGCTTGAACTCACCAAACCAGGCGGTAACCCTGATTTCAGTAGCAGCGCCCATGTGGGATTCGGCACTCAGGATGAGCATGGTGTTCAGCCAGGTGGGGTATCTCCAGAATCGGACTTTCTGGGTGGTCGGGTCCAGATGGCTTTCCGGTGCAATTCCTTTTCTTGCATCGGTATGTAAAAACGATATTCCGAGTTTCGTGACATCCGATAGTGACCGTGTATATCGGAAATAACCACTGGCAAGCTTTCGATCTGTGTTGGTCCGAACAGAGCTTTCGGATTGACTGAACGCAAAGTTTGCATTGCTCGATATGGGCAGCCCGTCTGATGACGAAATATTTCCTGCCAGAAATGCCGTCGCGACTGCGCTCCTGTAGAGCACCGCGCCCTGCATACCTCGATTTCTCTGCGTACCGGATTGACCCTGGACTTCAAAGAGTGATCCCGTTTGATCGAGACTGCGCGAATGCAAATTCACCGCACCTCCGATCACATTCGTGCCGTAGAGCACAGAAGGTGCGCCGCGGGATACCTCGATTTCTCCGACAACCCCACTCGGAATCATACTCAGATCCATACGATTGTCCCACGGAATATTCAGCGCAGCTCCGTCGAGAAACAGTGCGACCTGGCGCTCACCTGCGTTTCGCAGATAGATGAGTGACTCTCCTCTCGAATTCGTCTGCAGATACGCCGACGGAATCAATCGCACCAGATCGGCCGCCGACAGTGCATCCTGTTGAATCAGATCGGCCAGTGTGATGCGTCGCACCTCGGTTTGGCGGTACCGCTCTTTTTCACCCGAACCTATGACGATTTCGGACAACTCGAACGAAAGAAGGGAGTCTGGCTTTGTAGAGCCCGACTGAGCAAATGAAACAATCGGTCCGCAACAGCAGACAATCAGCAATACACCCCGCATGGCACCGAGACCTGTCAATGCTTGCCTAATAGTTGAGAATCCTGAGTCCATCTACAACCGTATGTCTGTCAATAGACGATTGCCTGGCACGGTAATAAGGAGGAATGAGAATCGACTCTGCATCAGACGCAAACGGATTGGACGGCTGGTAATCACCGGACAGTTTCATGAGTTCGACAGCGATGGACTCGTACGCGCTATTGACAAGTTCGCGCCCGGATAACCCCGCTCTCAAGGAGCGGCTGAGAAGACGGTAGTCCATGGATTCGGCAAGTCCTTTCCGGCGTTGTTCAATACTGTTCACGAGGGCACCGTGAACGGTCAAAACGTGTCTGTACCGGTCGACGAGTGGCCTTAACTCTTCCTTGTTTCCAGCGGCATTCTCCAACCTTCCCAGCGTCGCATGAGAACGCACGTAGGAATGCTGCACCTGCTCGTCAAGGAGATCCAGTTGGACACGCGTCAGACGGATGGCATCCTGCTGTCCGTAAAAAGTACACCCCTGGACGAGGATGAAGGAAAGGAGAAACAAAATTGATAATACCGGGCAGGCGCATCTGTGTTTTTCCATCATTGTTTCTCACGTATCATATTTCGATCATCCGAGGCACCGGATTGAAAAATGCCTGCAAGAGTACATCCTTCTCTGCGATTCGTTTCGTTCCTCGAAACAGTTTCACGGTCAGACCGGTAGACTGCCTTCTGTCCGACAAAGTATACCATGAGCGAGAAAACTCGAAACCTGATCCAGTCTATTCGAAACAGACTTTCGAAAACGCGTGTGCGTGTGACGCGAAACGCGATACTGTCGGGTCTGATTTTCAGTTTCATCGTCGCCGCTTCATTGTGGTTTTTTGCGGTAAGCCTGGAAGCCGGACTGTGGCTTGCGCCTTTATATCGGTCAGCCATTCTGGGCGTGGTGTGTATCGGGATCGCAGGTGTTTTGATTCATCAGCTCGGAATGCCTGTGGCTCTCCATATGGGGTGGATAGGCGGGTTCGATGAAATGAATATGGCCCGAACAGTCGGCCGGGAGTATCCGGAAATACAAGACCGACTGGTGAACATGATTCAGTTATCTGACGGAGCACACAGTGACGCACCAGACGCCTACGTGGATCGGGCTGCGAGATCGCTCGGAGAAACCATTTTCCCCATAACGTTTGAAAACGTGGCTCGAACAGATCGAATTCGACGATACGGCCTCTGGGCGATCATCCCGGCAGTCGCACTTTCTATTTTTATCGGAGCCAGTCCGTCCACTTTTTCCGATGCCTCACGAAGGATGCTCTCTCCTGCCGAATCGTTTACGCCGCCTGCTGCGTTTTCGTTTTTTGTGCGGCCCGGTAATACCGAAATTATTCGCGGAGACTCGGTGGAGGTGAGAGTGAGTGTCCGTGGAGATCAGATTCCGGGCAAAGTCGACATCGAATACTCTTTCGAGGGAGAAATTCGAGTCACACAAAGAGGCATGGTATCCGGCGAAAACAAGCTCTTTTCACACCGCTTTCTGGATATCAGAAATACTCTTTCCTATCGGGTCATTTCGCGCGGTGTCGAGAGTGACTGGTTCCATATTCGCGTCACAGGACGTCCCGTGATTCAGCGCCTCGATGTCGAGCTGGTATTCCCTGAGTACACGCACCTGTCCCGTCAACAGCTTGAGCCTAATATCGGCGATGTGGTTGCCATCGCTGGTACGGAGGTCTCCATCGAACTGACTCTGGGCGGCGCAGACGTTGACACGGCAGCTCTCCTGTTTTCAGATGGAACAAGAATCCCTCTCCGGGTCTCGGGGACCGTGGCCACGGCACATTTTACGGTTACACAGAGCCTCACGTACTCCGTGGAACTGACC
>JACZYD010000103.1 GCA_022571255.1 Bacteroidota bacterium | reverse complement strand
GACTGCGCGTGCCATTTGAGCGAGACGGGCAATGGGTGCCTCGATATCTTTGCCGGCGGTCATCATGAGGTCGGCCAATTCGTCCACCACAATGACGATATAGGGAAGTGTTACATGTCCATCTTCTTGCGTGAGGATTCCCCGTTTTACGTTGTGATTGTACTCTTTCAGGCTTCGTACATGGGCTTTTGAGAGCAGGTCATACCGCAACTCCATCTCTTTCTCGCAACTTTTCAGCGTACCGAGCGCCTGGTCCACGTCCGTTATAATTGCATGTTCCGCTTCCGGTGGCATTGCGATATAATGCGAAGCGATGTGGGCATACGGTGACAATTCGATCTTTTTCGGATCGATCATTACGAATTTGAGCAACTCCGGGCGGCAGGCAAAAAGTAAACCCGCAATAAATGTATTCAGCCCTACCGACTTACCCGAACCGGTTGCGCCGGCAATCAAAACGTGAGGCATCTTGGTCAGGTCTTCCAGGACGATTTCACCTTCGATCGATTTTCCCAGAATAAGAGGCAGCTCCATGTTCGATTTCGCAAACTTCGCCGTTCCGATCACATCGGTGATCCGTACCAGTTCCCTGTGCCGGTTCGGGATCTCTACTCCAATGGCCGTTTTTCCGGGAATCGGGGCGATCATGCGAATGCCGCGAGCAGCCATGGCCATGGCAAGATCGTTCTCAAGGGCTGTGATTCGGCTGATTTTTATTCCCGGCGCAGGTGTCAATTCATATAAAGTGACTGTCGGACCGACGATCGCATTGATCGACGTGATTTCAATATTGTACGTACCCAGTTTGTCAAGCAGGATTTGTTTGTGCTCTTCGAGCTCCTCATAATCAATTTCATGCTCTCCATCGACACTTTTGTCCAATAGATCCAGCTGGGGCATTTCGAAGTCATAGGACTTGGACTGTGACGCGCCGACATGCAGATCACCCGTGCTGAGTTCCTCGTGGATTTGTTCCTGGACACTGAGTTCCAGGTTCGGGTCGAGTGGAAGCGGAGTGACTTCGGGGACCGGGTTGCCGGTATCGTTCATGCCACGTGCAGACCCGTTTCCATCGGATGAATCGAGCGGCGAGGAGGTGGACCAATCAGGAATGGCATCCTCTGAAATTGTTTCTCTGCTGTGCTGCGGTGGTTGATTTTGAGATTCTTTCTCTTGCTGTAGCCGGCGCTGCCTCTCATGCTGTCCGGAAGATTCCTGCAGGTCCGGCGAAATTTTTTGTTTTGCCCGATTCTCGGACCGCTTTTTCCACCACGATACCACGTTCGATTTCGTGCGGCCGACAATACCCTCGATCCGATCGATCGATCTTTGAACGTCATGATCGACCAGCAGAAGAACGGTAACGATCTGGGCCAGCAGCAGAAGAATCAGTGAGCCCCATGTACCGAATATCTGACCCATCCAACCGGCAAGTCCGACGCCCCAGGCGCCGCTCCAGACGATCAGATTTTTATCCAGATAGATACTGAACCATCCGAACATACTCGCCAGGAGAAGCGCAGCTATAAAAAACAGGACGGTAACCTGGCGGAGAAACTCGGTGGAACGATTCCGCAGCCAGACGTAACCCCAGGCAAAAGTGGCAAGAGGGAGCAGGAGTATGCAATAACCCAGAAAACCGGGGACAAGAAGCCGCGCAAGCACAACACCGGTTAAACCAAGAGCATTGGCGGGTTGTACATTTCCCGGGACCCACAACGAGTCGAACGAAAACCGCCTGGCAAGTGGCTCGTCGCCCGCAGCATAAGTAAGAATCGCCATAGAAAGCAGCAGCGACAGAACCATTAAAATGAGTCCCAGGATCTCCCGCTTCCGCTGAGGAGAAACCATTGGGGAGGAGGTCTTTTTCTTGTAGCTTTTCCGCTTTTTAATCGTGCTTCCCATGCTGAAAAACTAAGCCAAGACCGCTGCTATTCCAACGTGATCCAAATCATTTTCAAGTTCGGTGGAAGGGCGGCCTGGTCACTTTCGCCAGGAAACTCCTGCCACGCGATGCAATTCGAACAGGTGTCCCGACTGCCGTGAATTCCGGCTTATTCAAGACATATCCCAGTCCGATTCCTTTTGAGAGCACGGGCGATTGTGAACCACTCGTGACGCTCCCGATAACTTTCCCATCTTCTGACTGGATTTCCGACCCCTGTCTCGGAATACCCCGTTCGGTGCTCACAAATCCTACGAGCCGACGCGCGGGACCAGTTTCTTTGATCTTCAGCAGAGCGTCGCGACCGATAAAATCGCCCGTGTCAAGTCTGGTAAGCCAGCCCAGTCCTGCTTCGAGCGGGTTGGTTTCCAACCCGAGGTCGTTGCCGTACAGACAAAACCCGCTTTCGAGACGCAGGGTATCCCTGGCACCGAGTCCCGCCGGTTTGATGTTGTATTCTGCTCCGGCTTCCATGAGGGCGTTCCATACGGCGGGTGCCCGGTCCGCATCACAATATATTTCAAGCCCGCGTTCACCCGTATATCCTGTATGGGATAAAATGGCGGTTTGACAGGTGAAAAACGTATCGGGTTTGAGTTCCATGAAATGATAAAAATCCAGGCTGCCGAGCGGTTCGTCGGTAATTTTCTGGACGACATCAAATGATCTTGGTCCCTGCACCGCAATGAGCGCTAATTGGTCGGAAATATTCTCCAGAACTGCGTCCGAAGGATTGTGCGACATCATCCATTTGTAATCTTCCCCGATGTTGGAAGCGTTGATAACGAGCAGGTAACGCTGAGCGGCAAGCCGATAAACCAGCAAGTCGTCGACTACTCCGCCTTGGGGTGTGCACATCACGGTATAGAGCGCTTTGCCGTCGATCAGGCGCGTGACGTCATTTGAAACGAGCTGCTGTACAAATTCGAAGGCGCCTGGCCCGGTCACCATAACTTCACCCATGTGGCTCACATCGAACAGGCCGACTGCATTTCGGACCGCGTGATGTTCATCAATAATGCCGCTGTACTGGATTGGCATTTCAAATCCTGCAAAGGTTGTCATTCGTGCGCCCAGCCCAACGTGAGTATCAAAGAGGGGAGTGCGTTTGATTTTGATTGCCTTTTTTTCGGTCATTTTGTATGTATTATTGTGATCTCTCACGCGAGTTTCACTTCAAGCGGTGTGCTCTGAATCCGTTTCTGGCCAGAATGTCAAGAGCGTTATTTACGTCCGAATTCGAATCAACTCCAATTCTGAACGTACCACCCGTTCCCTCCCGGATTTTCAAAAGTTCAATATCTTTGATGTTAATGTCGGCTCCCGAGAGAATTCCTGTCAGTTTGTGAATGGCTCCCGGTTCGTCGTTTATGAATACAAAGACATCAGCGAGAGGTCGCAGAAATCCTTTGTGTTGTTGAGGAACGGAAGATCTCGTGGCCTCAGAGGAACGAAAAAACGATTCGATACCGGATTCATCTGAATCTGCAAGACAGGCGCGCATATCCTCCAGAATTGAAATGTATCCGTCGAGGGCTGCGAGCACCTCATCTGTGTTCGACGCAAGAATCTGTTTCCACATTGCAAAGGGCGATGATGCGATACGCGTCATATCCCGGAAACCGCCGGCTGCAAGTTGAAGGAGTTGGGGATCAGTCGCCGACGCCTGGGCGCTGTAATGCACCAGCCCGACCGCGAGAAGCTGAGGCAGATGGCTGATCGCAGCGGCAATTCGATCATGACTCTCAGCCGAAAGAAGCATGATTCGAGCTCCAGTCAATCGAATCAGTGACAGAAAATCGGCGAATTCGGTTTCGAAATGGTCTGGGATTTCTTCAAAGTCCGGACAAAGAACGTAGGTGGCATTTTCAAACAAAAGTTCGTCCGCGTGTTCAGGGCCTGCATTTTCAGAACCCGTCATGGGGTGACCACCGATAAAGCGCACCGTCTCGGGCAACGTTCGTCCGGCCATTTCATGCATCGGACGCTTCACGGAGCAAACGTCGGTCACAATCGCCCCGGGTTTCAAGAACGGAGCCATTTCGGCGAGAAGCGACTCGGCAATGTTGATTGGCGTGGCAATCAGTACTACGTCGGATCCCTTCACGGCATCATGCAGCGTAGCAGCGCAGTCGTTGATTGCGCCTCTTGCTTCTGCAGTCTTCAAGACATTCGCCCGGTCGTAACCCGTTACATGTAATCCGGGTGATGCGCGGCGGAGGGCGAGTCCAAAAGATGAACCGATAAGCCCTGTTCCAATGATGGCAACTTTAGAGATCAATACCTGGTCGAGAATTAGTTGTCAAGTTCAGTTTCCGGAGCTGATCCGGGATGCCCGGCTGGGCGGCCGGTGCTATCTTGAGAGCATGGATAAAATAGTGTCACACCGATCAGAACCAGCTCAGGATGTCAAAGTTGTCGTTTAATGCCGAAGATGCATTTCTGTTTGAATCCCTGCTCAGTGAAGATGAGCGGCTCATTATGGAGTCGGCACGCGATTATGCGCAGAATTCGCTGGAACCGCGTGCGCTCGAAGGGAATCAGCAGGAAGTGTTTCACCCTGAGATTCCCCGGGAAATGGGAGAACTTGGTCTTTTAGGCTCGACCTTACCACCCGAATACGGGGGATCAGGAGTCAGCAATATGGCATACGGGCTGATTGCGAGGGAATTGGAGCGTGTTGATTCCGGGTACAGGTCATTCGCGTCTGTGCAGTCTTCGCTCGTTATGCATCCGATTCATGTTTTCGGAACGGAAGAGCAGCGGCAAAAATATTTGCCCCGGCTCGCGACGGCGGAACTGATCGGGTGTTTTGGCCTGACAGAACCCGATCACGGCTCGGATCCTGGATCAATGAATTCTACGGCGGTAAAAACGGATGGCGGATGGATATTGAACGGTGCCAAAATGTGGATCACCAACTCACCGATAGCCGACATCGCTATTATCTGGGCCAAAGCGAAGACGAGCCCATCGGAGGAGGGCACGATACGGGGCTTTATTCTGGAAAAGGAGATGGAGGGCTACAGCGCTCCGGTAACGCATAATAAGATGTCCCTTCGCGCCTCGATTACGGGCGAGATCGTGATGGAAGACGTATTTGTGCCCGACGAAAATATATTTCCAGAAGTAAGTGGATTAAAAGGACCATTCACGTGTCTGAACAGCGCCCGGTTCGGGATCGTATTCGGCACTGTTGGAGCGGCGGAGGATTGTTATCAACGGGCGCGCCGGTATGTGATGGAACGAAAACAGTTCGGTTATCCGCTCGGCGCCATGCAGCTGATTCAGACGAAACTGGCCAATATGGTTACAGAGATCACTAAAATGCAGCTCCTCGCACACAGACTCGGTCAACTCAAAGACGAGGGAAAGCTGGTTCCAGCCATGGTTTCGCTTGCCAAACGAGCCAACTGCGGCTCGGCGTTGGAAATTGCCCGTACAGCACGTGATATGTTGGGCGCCAATGGAATCACGGGTGAGTTCAGAGTCATCCACCATATGGTAAACCTGGAAAGCGTAAATACCTACGAAGGAACGTATGATATCCACGGTTTGATTCTGGGACGTGAACTTACTGGTATTCAGGCGTTTACCCCGAGAGGGAATGATTTGTAAGCGTGTTCAACGCTTCGTAACAAAGGGTTTGGTCATGGCGTAAATCAGTATTCATCACCAGTCACATCATGTTGGTTCGCTGCCATGCCGGAAGAAATATTTGCCCTTCTTATTATTTCAATTCTTTCGTTAACCGTTTTATCGATCCTCGCAATGTCTCTTCGTTATAAGTCCCGGAAAGCCGAAAGAAGTATAGCCAGGGGTTCATCCAGCCTCACGACGAGTGAATTGGAGCGAATGATGAAGCGGGCTGTCAAACAGGCGACCTCGCCCATGGAGGAGCAGCTTGAGCGACTCGAAGAGGCGATCATTTCCGGCCGTGCTCGGCGAGAGTTGGACGTCAGACGGACTGATTTACTGGCAGATATGGACCTTCATCAGACCGAAGACAAAGAAACGCGGATCCAACGGCGTGCCGGCGTTCGGTCCTGATCCATATAATCCGTGGAAGACGCAACTCCGGATTCAAAAGCTGTGGGAATTGAAGGTACGGTAACCCGCGCCACGGGAAGCTGGTACGACGTGCGCACCCGCTCGCGTAAGGTCCGCGCTACGATCAGGGGTAAATTTCGCCTGATCGCAGCTGATGTTACCAATCCGGTTGTCATTGGAGACCGCGTTATTTTGCAGATGAACGCCGACGGAACGGGTGTCATCACCGATATTCAGGATCGTAAAAATAAACTCTCCAGACGTGCTGCCGGTCGAAAGATTGGACGTGAGCATGTCATAGCTGCGAATATTGACGTCGCCTGGATTGTGCAGAGCACATTGTTTCCCAAACTCAATCCCGGATTGATCGATCGTTTTTTGGTTATGGCTGGGGTGTACAATATTCCTGCGAACATCGTCATAAATAAAACAGACCTGATCGAACCGGCGTTTGAAGACACGATTGATTTCTGGGAGGAACTCTATATCAATCTGGGGTATTCGGTGTACCGGACCAGTGCATCGCACGGCACAGGTTTTGAACGGGTCAGGAAGGATATGACCGATAAGATCAGTGTGATCGTCGGGCAATCAGGAGTCGGGAAATCGTCCATCCTGAATCGGATCCAATCAGATCTTGAGCTTCGCACGGGCGAAATCAGTAAGAGTACGGGCAAAGGCGTCCATACCACTACATTTGCTGCTCTTTATTTGCTGGACAACGGCGGATACGTTGCCGATACCCCGGGCCTTCGCGAATTTGGCCTGGTTGACATCGCTCCTGCGGACCTGGCCCATTTCTTTGTCGAATTCCAGGATTTAGCTGAGTCATGTCACTTTCCAAACTGTACACACGACCACGAACCCGAGTGCCGGGTTCAGACTGCCGCAGCCGAAAATGAAATTGCCCCGGAGCGGTACAACAGTTACCTCAACATTCTGGGTTCACTGCAAAAAGGTGTCCGGGACAGAGGTCGATAAAAGTAGCAGGCCTAACCACCCTGACTCTTTTTTTTCTTTTTCTTTCGTCCTTTTCCTTTCGATGCGGCCCTTTTTGCAAGAAGGTCAACAGCTTCTTCCAACGTAATGGCTTCGGGTGCACGATCTTTAGGAAGCGATGCATTCAACCGCTGGTGTTTGACATAAGGTCCGTATCGCCCATCAAACACATCGACAGGCTCGCCCGACTCAGGATGATTTCCCAGCGTCCGGAGCGGTTTGTTGCGCTGCGCTTTCTTGGCAATCAGTTCCATGGCGCGATCATATCCGACGGTGAGTACGTCATCCTCAGCGGTGAGAGATGCAAACGTGGATCCATGTTTTACATAAGGTCCGTACCGGCCAATATTTGCCTCAATGTCGTTGCTGGTTTCAGGGTGTTGCCCGAGGACACGCGGCAATTCCAGGAGTGATATGCCAATTTCGTGAGTTACATCTTCGGGACGAATTGTTTTCGGAAGAGAAATCCGCTTTGGTTTCGCTTCCGTTTCATCATCGCCAAGTTGGACGTAATATCCGAACGGGCCTTTCTTGAGCAGTATCGGAACCTGGGCTGAAGGGTGGATACCAAGAACAACATCGTCTTTCAATTTGTCTTCGATATATCCTTTCAGCAATTCAGCAGTAATGTCAGAGGGCGCGACATCTTCCGGTATCGAAGCGACAATTCTTTCGCCGCTGTTTATCTCATCGCTACTCTGCTGCTCTACGTACGGGCCGAATTTCCCTACCCTCACGGTATACGGTTTCCATTTTTCAAAACGGATACTGGAGACCTCCTTTGCGTCGATCTTATCGAGCCCTTCCTCAATTTTCGCCTCAAGCCCCTGTTCACCGTTGAAGAATTTTTCCAGGTACGGTATGGCTTTCACTTTCCCATCCGCAATATCATCGAGCACCTGTTCCATCTCAGCAGTAAATCCAATATCGATGAGGTTGGGAAACTGTTGTTCCAGCAGATTATTGGTGGCAAACGCGGTCAGCGTCGGGATGAGTTGGCTCCCTTTACGGCGGGTATACCCTCGTTGTACAATTGTGTCGATAATCGATGCGTATGTACTGGGACGTCCGATACCTTCGCGCTCCAATACCTTGATCAAACTGGCGTCGGTGTATCGTGCCGGTGGTTTGGTTTCGTGTCCACCAGCAATCAATGAACCAGGTTCGGGGCTGTCAGAAACAGACATTTCCGGGAGCTGCAATTCCCGATCGTCAAGCGCTGCGTCGGGGTCGTCGCTTCCTTCGATATACGCTCTGAAAAATCCGGGGAACTGAATTGTTCTGCCATTGGCCCGAAAAACAGAGCGGTCTTCGCTTGCGCCCGCTTCAATTTTGACCGTTACGAGATTCAGTTTCGCATCCGCCATCTGCGAAGCGACAGTCCTTTTCCAGATAAGCTCGTACAGGGCTCCGTCATCTCCCGTGAGACCAAGTTCTTCGACGGTACTCATGGTTGTTCCCGCCGGACGAATCGCTTCATGAGCCTCCTGCGCATTTCTGGACTTGTTTTTGAAAACCCGGGTTGACGGACTCAGATAATCTGCTCCATAACGTTTTTTTATTGCATCCCTGCACCCTTTCAAGGCTTCGTCAGAGAGGATGATCGAGTCGGTTCTCATATAAGTGATCAAGCCCTGTTCATAGAGCTTCTGTGCTACGCGCATGGTATCCCTGGCCGATAATCGCAGCTTTCTACTCGCTTCCTGCTGAAGCGTCGAGGTAATAAACGGTGGATACGGGGAACGGGTCATGCTCCGCTTATCAACATCCGTTACAACCCACTTCTGTTCGATGAGCGAATTACTCAATGAACGGGCGCGTTTTTCTCCCAGGATGACACAGTCCTTTCCCTCCGTCAGAGTTTCTTTCAGACGGCCCGTGTTATCATCAAAATCAGATCCGACCGCCAGTTTCAAATCACCAAGGTGTGTCATCACCGCCTGAAACTTACTGCCGTGAATGTTCAGTTCTGCTGTGATTCCCCAGTAAGAGGCCGGGATAAACAGAATGCGTTCAGATTCGCGCAAAACGGTGAGGCGTACCGCGACGCTTTGCACACGACCGGCAGAAAGACGCGGCGCGACTTTTCTCCAGAGCAGCGGAGACAGACTGTATCCAACCAGTCGATCAAGGATCCGGCGCGTTTCCTGTGCTTCAACCAGACTGCGGTTCAAGTCTCGTGTATTATCCAGGGCCTTCTGGATGGCCGACTTTGTGATTTCGTGAAACACCATTCGGCGAACAGGAATGGCCGGTTTCAACACTTCCAACAGATGCCATCCGATCGACTCTCCCTCTCGGTCTTCGTCTGTGGCAATCAGTAATTCGTCAGCCGATTCCAGGGCGATCTTCAGCTCCTTTACGATTTTTTTCTTCGAAGGGGCTACCACATATATCGGTTCGAATTTATCGTTCACGTTCACACCCAGACGAGCCCATTTTTCCTTCTTGAACTTTTCCGGGATTTCTGCCGCGGATGCCGGGAGGTCTCGGATGTGGCCCATACTGGCTTCAACCCGATACGAATCAGGGAGAAATTTTTTTATGGTTCGAGCTTTGGCAGGCGATTCGACGATTACGAGTCGATTCATATATGTGTTGAATGTTGGAACAGCAGAAAAAAGTCGTCCACTCACACGCACTTCGAATTGCGACGTTCCACGATTGAGGTGAGTGCGGCAGAAACACTCATTAACACGTTATTATTGTCAACCTCAAACGACCCAAACAGCAGGCTCGTATATTTGACATTTCATTTTCATTCCACAGCAAATACCGAGACGCCGTCTTCAGGGGTTCTATAACGGTATTCGCCTACGCATCAAAAACAGGAGAGAGGATCACGCATGGAGGCCAAAATCGCTGATAAGATCACTACCAGAGATATGGTATTCAAATTCGGGAATGGCCAGGCAGATGGCGACAGGTCTTTCAAGGAGCTTCTCGGGGGCAAAGGAGCAAATCTGGCGGAAATGAGCTCCATCGGATTGCCGGTTCCGGCGGGATTCACAATCAGTACGAGGTGCTGTGCTTTTTACAGCGCCAATAATGGGGAGTGGCCCGATGGCCTGGAGGAAGAAATTCGAGCCGGTATCGAGCACCTTGAAAAAGCAAATGATGCGAAATTCGGTGACAATTCAAATCCGCTGCTGGTCTCGGTAAGAAGCGGCGCAGCCGTATCCATGCCGGGCATGATGGATACGGTGTTGAATCTGGGCTTGAACGACGAGGCGGTCGAAGGTCTTGCACAGACTTTCACGAACACTCGGTTTGCGTATGATTCGTACCGAAGATTCATCGACATGTTTGGAAATGTGGTGATGGGAATCAGCCACGATCATTTTGAGGATGCCATTGATGCGCTCAAGAGTGAGAAAGGAGTCAGAAACGATACGGATCTGAGCACCGACGATCTGAAAGAGCTGGTCGTGATGTACAAAGAGATTTTTCAGCAGCATACCCGTCAAGACTTTCCGAACGACCCGTTTGAACAACTTCGCCTTGCCGTCAACGCGGTATTCAATTCCTGGAACGGCGAGCGAGCGATTAAATACCGTCAGATCAACCGGATCACCGAGCTGACCGGGACGGCGGTGAATGTACAGTCCATGGTATTTGGAAATAAAGGTGACGGGTGCGGAACTGGAGTACTTTTTACCCGGAACCCTTCCACTGGTGAAAACAAGCTTTATGGAGAATTCCTGGTCAATGCCCAGGGCGAAGACGTGGTCGCAGGTATTCGCACTCCGGAAGATATTTCCCGGATGTCGACCGAATTCCCGGAAGCTTACGAGCAGCTTGTAGAGCTCACAAAGCTTCTTGAGAAACACTATAAAAACATGCAGGACATAGAGTTTACTGTTCAAGATGGTAAACTGTTCCTGCTTCAGACCCGAACCGGGAAAAGGACGGGTTCGGCTGCTCTGAAGATTGCCGTCGATATGGTAAACGAAGGAGTTGTCACCCCTAAAGTGGCTGTTCGAGACTTAGTGGAACCGGCCCACCTGGATCAACTTCTTCATCCTCAATTTTCGGATACGCAGGCATACTCCGCAGATGTTCTGGCCGTTGGTTTGCCAGCTTCACCGGGTGCAGCCGTAGGTCAGGTGGTTTTCTCGGCGGACGATGCAGAGAGAGCAAGAGCCAGTGAGCGGCGCGTGATCCTTGTCCGGTCCGAGACCAGCCCGGAAGACGTCGGAGGCATGCATGCCGCCGAAGGAATACTGACATCGCGCGGCGGAATGACCAGCCATGCCGCGGTCGTTGCTCGAGGTTGGGGCAAGCCTTGTATTGCCGGTTGTTCTGATATTTCCATTAATGCGGAACAGACTGCGTTCACATGCGGAGACGTTACCGTAGCCGAAGGAGACTGGATATCCATAAACGGCGGAACCGGCGAGGTGATTCTTGGCCAGCAGCCGCTTGCCGAAGCAAGTATGACGCCTGAATTCGGAACGTTCATGCAGTGGGTTGATGAATTCAGA
>JACZYD010000201.1 GCA_022571255.1 Bacteroidota bacterium | reverse complement strand
GGGAGCGATCTCGCTAACACCCAGGAAAGGGGAACTGTTGCTGATCCTGCTTCCAAGGTACGCGGTAAAAGACCCCGAATAGTGCTTTTCAGGGTCTTTGGTAATGATATTGATGAGACCGGATTGGGCTTGTCCATACTCGGCATTGAAGGTGCCGCTGATTACCTGTAGCTGCTGGATTGTCCCGGCTTCGATTCCAACCAAACTGCCGCCGCCCTTCGAGAACTGATTGCTTATGGGAACGCCGTCCACCAGATAGGCAACCTCGCTGGATCTTCCCCCGCGAATATGGATACCGCCTTGTGGATCAATCGCAACTCCAGGTTGCATCTGCACGAGGTCGGTCACGCTCTGTACGGGCAATTTGCTGATCTGTTCAGCGTCCATGGACGCAACGGAGTTGGTGCGGTCCATCACCACGACCGGGCGCTGCGCGAGCACGATCACTTCTTCTCCTGCAATGATCTCCTCGGACAGTCTGAAATCCTGTGTTGTGGTCAAGCCTACAGTGACCTGTACCGACACAGTTGTTCTTGCATAACCAATTAAAGATGCTTTGAGATCATGCCGGCCGGGGGGGACATTCAGTATGATGTAAAAACCATCCAGGTCCGTAGCATCGCCTAAAGTTGTTCCGGCAATAATGATATTGACGCCGGGCATGGGTTCGGCGGTTTCGGCGTCGACGACACGTCCCTTAATTTTCCCGGATTGGCGGGCAAACGCTTCAGTCGCAGAAAAGAGCACACCAAAACCAACGAACAACATGACCAGGAGACGTAAAGTACTCCTGGGTATGTTGTTGTTCTCACTCATAAGGGCACGCATTTTTTGCAAATCCATTCAAGAAAATCTAATCCATCAGCGTTGACAGTCCCTGGTATGCTTGAATAAAAAGGGGGAGACAGCAGCGCCATCTTCCCCCTCTTTATTCGTTTGATCTTACTTGAGATAAATGAGACGTTTGGTCACATTGAATGGCTGGCTGGCTCGATCACTCGAACGAGCAGTCATCTTGTAAAAATAGATGCCGCTCGCGACATCCTGACCAAAATTGCTCTTACCGGACCAATGTGCTGCGTATGTGCCGGCACTCTGCATGGACTGCACCAGGGATACCACTTCGCGACCTTGCAGATCATAAATCACGAGGCTCACGTTGCTGGCAACGGGCAGTGAGTATTGAATGACCGTACCGGCGTTGAACGGATTCGGATAATTCTGGTCAAGCGTATAGAGCAGCGGAATGTCGCCGCCCAGATTCTCAACCGCAGTAACTATGTCGTCCGGTGCTGGAACCACAGTACCGCCGTCTACATCGATGGCCCAGGGGCTGTGGGTATTGAAATTATTCGGTCCGTCGGGAGGCGAATACATTCTCAGCGCCTCAAACGAACTGTTTACAATGAGCACATTGCCCGCTGCATCCACACCAACGTCGCGAATGCTGGAGCCGCCGCCGCCAGGAAGATCAGTAATATCACCGCCAACGACAGATTCTGCAGCGGCAAAACTTGTCCGGAAATCACCGGTCTCCATATCATAGCTCAGCACATTATGCAATGGCCGCTCAGCGTTCTTGCGCGTGACGTAGATCCGCCCTCTGGATTCGTCAAGGGCAAGTCCGTTGAAGTTCGTCGCCTGGGCATTCAGTGCATTTGCATCGTCAAAGTGTGGCGGAGCCGCATCGAGACTGATATGCCACACTTCGACCGGAGCAGCGCCCGAGATATCCCATTTACTCAGCGCATAAATATTCTCCGCCACGGCCAGGGCCGCGTGAGACTGCTGTACCACATACAGGAATCCAGCCGCGTCCATTTCGATCCGGAAAGCGTTCTTCATCGTCGATGTGGGGATTACCACTTCTCCTGCACCGGTAAACAGTCCTCCGGACTCACCGAGGGCATACCGCTTGATCTCAGACGTATCGAATCCGTCTCCATCGTCATCGCTATCGTTATCGGAACCGTTTCGGGCACCGTTCTGCTCTACCGTGTACAACATCCGGTCTGCGTCTTTTCCCACAACGATGGCATCGGAAATCGGGCTGTGGTTGGAGAGATCGGTAAAATCAAGAATGGTTTCCACACTGCTCGCCGACCACAATGCGTCACCAACCGCCAGACCTCCATTCCTCGGATCATCGGAATTATCGGTAAGAACCCAGACATACACACGGTCATCCGGCCCTACTGTAGCCCCAAAAGGCGAGTTTTCACCACCCACGAAAGAAGCCCAGTCGACGACGGAATTGCCTTCAGCAAAAGCGATGTTTTGTTGGAAACCGAGATAACGCCCATAGGAATCGTGCAAATATAGGCCTCTCACTGTCTCAATTCCGCCTGAATTGCCGGAAGTTCCTCCGGTGCGCTCGGTTACGTACACCGTTCCGAAGTCAGGACTGGTCTGGCGCGTGTTCGCGGCGACTCCCGAGGAGCTCCAGTACCAACTGTCGGGGCCCGTGTCAAAACTGACCAACTCAAAGCCGTCGGAACCCACGTCATCGCGGGCAT
>JACZYD010000102.1 GCA_022571255.1 Bacteroidota bacterium | reverse complement strand
AGCTCGTTCGGAGGGCCGGTCGCCGAGCCTGCCGTGGAAGTGCATCCATCGGTACTTACCGAATGGATCCTTCTGGGTACCGGAGCTGCCATTGCCCTCATTGGTACAGGCCTTGCCTGGCGTTGGTATTCCTCGCAGGGGCTGGCTTTCGACGAAAAATTGCGCGTCCGATTCGGTGGATTGTATCGCCTGGCAGAGGGTAAATTTTTTGTGGACGAAGCCTACGACCGCGTTATTGTCAAACCTCTGATCGGAAGCACTACGCGATTTTTTGTACCGTTCGACAGATATATAATAGACGGCGCGGTAAACCTCATCGGTTTTGCGACGAGAGCCACCAGCTTCGTTTTTCGCTACATACAGACCGGGGATGTCTCGACCTATGCCACGGCCATTGTACTCGGCGCAGTCCTGATTCTCGCCCTCATGTTAATTGGAAAGTAAGCCGCACAAGTCGCACACATGAACATCCCGCATATCACATCCATTGTAATTTTTCTGCCGGCGGCAGGGATTATTCTGACCTTACTGGCACGTACCGAGACTCAGATCAAATGGGCGGCATTGCTCGCGACATCCGTTACGTTTCTGCTGTCTCTGGGATTGTATATCGGTTTTGACCCTTCTGTGTCAACGGTGGACGCACCACAACTAAGCGATGTAGCACAATGGTTTCCGACTTCTTTCGACGTCAAGTATTTCGTTGGGATAGACGGCTTGAACCTGTTACTGATTCTGCTCACGACGCTTCTCGGACCGATTGTCATCCTGTCTTCCTGGACGTACATCCAAAAAAACCACAAGGCATACTACACATTGTTGTTGATCCTGCAGACGGGCGTTACGGGTGTTTTTGCATCGTTTGACATGCTGTTGTTTTATGTGTTTTTTGAATTGACGCTCATCCCGATGTACTTCATCATCGGCCTGTGGGGAGGTGAGAACCGCATTTATGCCGCGTTGAAATTCGTGCTGTATACGCTGGTCGGTTCACTCTTAATGCTTGTTGCCCTGATCTCGCTCGGTTATCTGGCCGGCGACGCCGTAAACGCGGGGGTCTTTACCACGGACTGGTTCAAACTGGCATCCTTCGTAATGCCCATGGAGTCGCAGCGCTGGCTGTTTTTACTTTTTGCGCTGGCGTTCGCGATCAAGGTGCCTCTGTTTCCGTTTCACACCTGGCTGCCGGATGCTCACGTGCAGGCGCCAACGGGTGGCTCGGTTGTCCTTGCTGGTGTTCTTCTGAAAATGGGGACGTATGGCCTGGTCCGGTTTTGCCTGCCATTTTTTCCGAATGCGACGATAGCGTATGCCCCTTGGATTGCCGTGCTGGCTGTGATCGGCATTGTGTACGGAGCGCTTGTCTCCCGGGCCCAGACGGACATCAAAAAACTGGTTGCGTATTCGTCGGTGAGCCACCTCGGTTTTGTAGTGCTTGGAATATTTGCGCTCAACGTAGAAGCCATGCAGGGCGCAATGATCCAGATGGTGAATCACGGGATCTCAACGGGCGCGATGTTCCTGATCGTGGGAATGTTATACGAACGACGTCATACACGGGAGATGGCCGATTTTGGTGGGATCGCAAAATCGGTTCCGATCCTTTCGTTCTTTATGATTTTCACCGTACTCGCATCTGCGGGTCTTCCGGGCCTGAACGGCTTTGTCGGAGAGTTCCTGATCCTGATCGGCGCATTCAAGAGTACGGTGCTGAATAGCCCGATTCTCGTAGCCGTCGCAACAACGGGTGTCATCCTTTCGGCGATTTATCTCCTCTATATGGTGTATGAGACTTTCTGGGGAAAGATCACTGACGAGAAGAATTCCAGGATGCCAGACCTTAATATGCGGGAAATCGGTCTGCTTGTGCCGCTATTTCTTCTCATGATTATAATGGGACTTGCCCCTGGCCCGTTTCTGCGCAAAAGTGAACCCGCAGTTCGAGATCTTTTGCAGAGGGTAGAAGTCAAGCGTATTGCTGTAATCATGATGGAGGCCGATCGGAAAGGCCTGGCGACGGATTTTTTCAGCGCACCCGTTCGAGAAAGCCCTCCCGCTGTGAAAATCGTTTCAAAGTAAGCCTGTCTATGCACGGTAGCGTATACATATCTCGAATCCGTTTTATTATCGGCGTCCTCGTGATCGCTGTTCCGGGTGTGTTGTTGATAATGCCGACGGGGGCGAATGCGGCTTCGTCAAGCGGCGGCACCGGGTCTCCGGAGGTAGCGTTTCAGGTCTCGGAAGCGCAGGACGCAGGGGTTCCGGACGCGGACATGCAGAACGCGGCGGTGCAGGACGCAGAGCCTCCGGACGCGGAGGGCACGGAGCACACCGGGCAAGGGCAAGCCGTGGCGGAAGATGCAGACCATGGAGATGACCACGGCCCTCTTCCACCCGTCTGGATGGTCCTGCCGTTCATGATCATTCTGATTCTGATCGCCACCGGGCCACTTTTTTTTCCGCATCACTGGCACCACTATTACCCCCATTATTCCGTAGGACTGGGGGTTTTTGTGGCGGTCTATTACGTCTTTATACTCCATTCGCCTCAACCGATCGAACATGCCATCATCGAGTATCTCTCGTTCATAGCGCTCGTGGCTTCCCTGTTTATTGCGGCCAGCGGGATATATCTGAGTGTGAACGTTAAAGGCACTCCCTTGAACAATGTCATTCTGCTGTTCACCGCCTCGGTGATCGCCAATATCATTGCCACGACCGGGGCGGCTATGTTATTTATTCGATCGTTCATGAGACTGAATAAAGGGCGACTGAAACCCTATCACATTGTCTTTTTCATTTTTCTGGTGGCCAATGTGGGAGGAGCCTTGACTCCGATAGGCGATCCTCCGCTCTTCCTCGGATTCCTGCGAGGTGTACCGTTTTTCTGGACCCTCACACACATCTGGTATATCTGGTTGCCTGCGACGGGCATGATTCTTGGCGTTTTTTACTTTTTTGATTCGAAGAACAAGGCGGAAAGCGAAGATCCTGATCCGACAAAGCCAATCATTGCTCTGCAGGGCGCAAAAAATTTCTTCTGGGTCGCTATCATCATCATTTCGGTTTTCATCGACCCGAATGTGTTCGACTGGGTACCTGATCTGAATGCCCTCTTCGGCGTACCGTTTGGAATTCGGGAAATCATCATGTTCTCTGTGGCCGGACTCTCCTATGTGACGGCAGACAAAGAAGTACTCGCCAAGAATGAATTCAACATTGAACCCATTCGCGAAGTCGGCTGGTTATTCCTGGGCATTTTTGCGACCATGCAGCCTGCCCTGCAGCTGATTTCCAGTTTCGCTGCGGAAAACTCGGATATGCTGACCGTCGGCATGTTCTATTTCGGTACGGGAGCATTGTCGGGCATCCTGGATAACGCGCCCACGTACCTGAACTTCCTGGCCGCGGCCATGGGTCAATACGGCCTTGATGTCAATTCAACGGAGGCCGTCAGGGAATTCGCCGCAGGAATCGATTTGCATGGAATCGTATCCTCTGTGGAATTACAGGCTATCTCTGTGGCGGCCGTCTTTTTTGGAGCGATGTCGTACATAGGCAACGCGCCTAACTTTATGGTGAAGTCGATTGCGGAAGGAAGTGGTGTGGAGACGCCCTCATTCATGGCGTATATCATAAAATATTCCATCCCGATACTTCTACCGATATATGTTGTGATCTGGTTGATATTTTTCAGTGGATGGGTATTATAATATGGCTAATCGAACACCGCTCACGAAGGAAGAAGTACAGGAGGCCCTCAAAGGTCTCAACGGTTGGGTTCACGACGGCGATCAACTCGTGAAAGAATTTACATTCGGCTCTTTTCGAGAGGCAATCAGCTTCATCGTTCGGATGTCCTTTGAAGCGGAGCAGCGGGACCATCACCCCGAGCTGACGAACGTGTATAACCGAGTCTCCATAGCTCTGAATACCCACGACGCAGAGCATATGGTCACCGAGATTGATATCGAACTGGCGCAAGCCATCGACGATTTTTCCTGGAAATAGAGCCGGAAGAAAGCGTCCCTCAGCATCTGTATTATGGAATTATCTCAAGCATATACGTCACTACTGAGTGATATGGGGCACACGATACCGCTCATCCTGATCGTTCTGACAGGATTGGTTATCGTGCTGTTGGATGCGTTTAAACCGAGACACGTCTCCATCCCCTATCTCACGGCGCTTGTGCTGGCTGTAGCCCTGGGCCTCGAAATTCAGACCATCGGCTCGCAAGGCGGGACCGCTTACTACGAACTGATTCGCGTGGGAGGCATGGCAGCTTATGTGAATGCAGTCATACTGACAAGTGGTCTCCTGTCAGTAATTTTGATGAAGCCCTATCTGGAACGCATCGATCACAATATTGGCGAAGCCTACGCACTGCTTCTCTTCTCGATTACAGGTATGATGGTACTCGGATCAGCCAACAGTCTGGTTACGATATTCGTCGGCCTCGAAACCATGTCGATTTGCCTCTACATTATGACGGCGCTGATTCGTTCACACAAAGGAGCCATCGAAAGCGCCCTGAAATATTTTCTGCTGGGTGCGTTCTCAACGGGTTTCTTCCTGTACGGAATTGCACTGTTGTATGGCGCCACAGGCACCATGATGCTGCCGGAAATGCGAGGCGCAGTTGCCGTCAGCGATTCCGATACCATGTTCTGGGCAGGTTTGGCGTTGCTGCTTGTCGGTTTCATGTTCAAGGTCGGCGCCGCGCCATTTCACATGTGGACGCCGGACGTGTATCAGGGCGCTGCAACACCGATCACCGGATTCATGTCAACGGCCTCTAAAACCGCGGCGTTCGCCTCTCTGATTCTGGTCCTTTATTACGCTGTCCCGGCAGAGACCTGGAACGGCGTGATCGCCATTCTCGCGCTCATTACGATGATCGTCGGAAACGTGATTGCCATTTCGCAGACCAACCTCAAACGCATGCTGGCCTATTCCTCAATCGCTCACGCAGGGTATGTTCTGGTCGGCCTGTCAGCGGGTACCGGGGCCGGGTATTCGGGTGCCCTTTATTACATGCTCGTGTACACGTTCATGAACATCGGCGCCTTCGGCGTGATTGCATTCATGGAATTCGATGGTAAAGAAGGAAGTGAACAACGACTGGACTCGCTGGCCGGTATCGGTTATAAAAAACCTGTTCTTTCTGTTTGCATGATCTTTTTCATGTTCAGTCTGGCCGGTTTTCCTCCGTTTGGCGGTTTCTTTGGAAAGATCGCCGTATTCGCTCCTGCCATCGACGCCGGATTCATCTGGCTGGCGATAGTCGGTGTGTTAACGAGCGCAGTCTCGGCATATTATTACCTGCGCGTTCTGGTGGTTTTCTTCATGAAACAGCCAGACGGCGTCTATGATTTTGATGCAAGCCCGGTCCCTTTCAGCGCAACCGCTGTCATTGTTCTGTGTGCAGGTGTTATCCTTGTGCTGGGAGTTGCTCCTTCGATCATGGAAGTCACCATGTCTTTTTTCAGTTCATCGATAACAACAACAGCCGCAGTCCTTCCATAACAATCTGGCAACCTCTCCTTATTCAGACTCAAACCTCGGATCCCATGCCATATACACTACCCGATCTCCCGTATTCACACGACGCGCTCGAACCACACATTGATTCCAGGACAATGTCCATTCACCATGGAAAACACCATAATGGTTACGTTACGAAACTGAATGCGGCGCTAGAAGGCCACGATGATTTGCCTTCTGATCTCCCATCGCTTCTCAGCAACATGGATGCCATACCGGAATCAATCCGCGGGGCCGTACGCAACAATGGAGGCGGACACGCAAACCACAGCCTGTTCTGGACCATCATGTCTCCCGATGGAGGGGGTGCCCCGAACGGCGCACTGGCCTCGGCCATCGACGGTGCGTTCGACTCGTTCGATTCGTTCAAAGAAGCATTCGAGAGTGCTGCCGGCACTCGATTCGGGAGCGGCTGGGCGTGGCTTGTCGTGAATAACGGCGAACTCTCGGTATACTCTACTGCGAATCAGGACAGTCCGTACATGAAGGGGGACACACCGATTCTGGGCCTCGACGTCTGGGAACACGCCTATTACCTGAATTACCAGAACCGGAGGCCTGATTATATCTCGGCGTTCTGGAATGTGGTCAACTGGGTTGAAGTAGCCCGTAATTTTGACGCGGCCGACTAACTGAGCAAAGACGATCATCATACCCGTCGGTCTGATTTTCCTGCAGCGATCAGCGTTCCGGCGCAGGTTTCGTTGAAACGACTGACTTACGATGTCTCCAATGAGACATCATGGAGTGCCCTGCTCGGAAAGGAAGAATCGCTGCGCCTCGCCGACATGAAACACGAAAAGCGGAGACGATCCTTTCTGCTGGGTCGGGCGGCGATCAGGTTGTTACTCTCGGAACTGACAGATGTAGAGCCGGCGCGCGTGTGTATCGTGGTCGAAGAAAACGGCAGCCTGTCGGCCCCTGAAACACCGTACATCATATCGATCGCACACAGTGGGGATCGCGCCGTGGCCGTCGCCTCGCGCGAACCGATCGGAATTGACATCGAAATATCAAACGAAAGAGACGAGGATCTTCTGTCCTATATCCTGCATGATGACGAGATTCCTCGGCTGCAGTCGCTGCAGCTCAACAATCAGGAGAAACTTTATCTGTGCTGGACCGCCAAAGAAGCGGTTCTCAAAGCGCTGGGAACTGGACTGCGCAAATCCCCTAAAACCGTGCACGTCGAGCACATTGATGATCATCTCCGTTACGTGATCGTCAACGACCTGGAGGGATCTCCGTGGTATGTTCATATCGAGAGAGATGGGGAGTATTATCTGTCGCTGGCGCTGCCGCATAAGGAATGATGTGCCGGTCCGGCGGGTGGAACGCCACCCGAACAAAACCAAGAAGCCGGATTTGCGTTGAACCGGTTTGCCGCGCTCACCAAAGACTCGCCTGAGAAATCCTGCATGGAAGCCACACGGTCCAGGGAAAGTCCCCATTACAAACCAAAAAATGCGATTCGTTTCGTAACGGCGGCGAGCCTTTTTGACGGGCACGATGCGGCAATCAACATCATGCGCCGCATCCTGCAGGCAGGTGGAGCTGAAGTGATTCACCTGGGGCACAACCGATCTGTCCTGGAAATTGTAAACACGGCCATTCAGGAAGATGTGCAGGGTATCGCCGTCTCGTCTTATCAGGGCGGCCACATGGAATTTTTCAAATACATGATCGACCTTCTGCGAGAACGGGACGCGGGGTATATCAAGGTATTTGGAGGCGGCGGCGGCGTGATCATTCCGGCGGAAATCCACGAGTTGCAGGAATACGGCGTTGAGCGGATTTTTTCGCCGGATGACGGTATGAAGCTCGGGCTTCGCGGTATGATTGACGCGATGCTGAAGGCCTGTGATTTTTCGACAGCAGATATGGGCGATCCGTCTGCGACGGCCGGGTCGTCGAATGGCTTCATGGAGAATCAGGCCCTCGCTCGCGAGTTGACCCGTGTTGAGGCGGGCACCAGACAAAACACGACTGTAGAAACAGAGAAGAAAGTAAAACACGCCCCGACGATCGGAATCACAGGCACAGGCGGAGCCGGAAAATCGACGCTCACGGACGAGTTGATCCGACGTTTTCTGAACGACTTTGAAGACATTCATATCGCTGTGCTGTCTGTTGACCCGACGCGTTTCAAAACGGGAGGTGCCCTTCTCGGCGACCGCATCCGCATGAATGCCTTGTTTGGCGAACTCGGCGACCGCGTTTTTATGCGCAGTTTTGCAACACGCCAGGCCAACCGGTCCACGTCCTCTGCGCTTCGCGAAAGCATCGAGGTGTGCCAGGCGTCACGATTTGATCTGATTATTCTGGAAACCGCCGGGATCGGGCAGAGCGACACCGAAATTGCAGAACTTACCGATCTGTCGATCTATGTAATGACGCAGGAGTTCGGGGCACCCACACAACTTGAAAAAATCGGGATGCTCGACGCCGCCGATTTTGTGGCCCTCAACAAATTTGAAAAACGCGGAAGCGAGGATGCGCTTCGTGATGTACGCAAACAGATTCAGCGCAACCGGGAGACGTTTGACGCGGAGGCCATCGACATGCCAGCCTACCCGACCATGGCCTCGCATTTCAATGATCCCGGAGTAACGGCCCTGTACCACGCGATTCTGGATAAATTGAATGAGGACTTCGGCTTTGACCGCGAGTCCACGCTCGCTCCAGGACCGTCGATTGAAGATCCGGCCTTGCGTGACAAGGCCCTGATTCCTGCCCAACGGCAGCGCTATCTGGCTGACATTGCCGAATTATCGCGAAAATACAGGGAAAAGGCCACGGAACAGGCTGAACGCGCCCGAACATGGGGCCATTATGCCGGCGCTCGAGCCGCAGAGCGGAGCGGCGAAGCTCAAGCCGCCGAGCGGGGCGGCGAAGCCCAAGCCGCAGAGCAGGGCGGCGAAGCCCAAGCCGCAGAGCGGGGCGGCGAAGCTCAAGCCGCCGAGCGGGGCGGCGAAGCTCAAACCGCCGAGCGGGGCGGCGAAGCCCGAGCCGCAGAGCAGGGCGCGAAAAAAGACACGAACCTCGCGGACACCCTTTCCAGTCGCGCCGACGAATCCTGGGATCAGCTCTCACCCGACACGAAACGTATTCTCGAAGGCTGGGACAAAAAAAGAAGTCGTTATCGAGCCGATAATTACACCTATTCGGTGCGGGGCCGCGACTTCACCGTACCGCTCTATTCCGAGTCGCTCTCGGGCACTCGAATACCCCGCGTCGTGATGCCGGACTTGGCCGATGCGGGCGATCGCGTCCGATTCTCGATGCTTGAAAACGTACCCGGTGAGTTTCCGTTTACCGCCGGAGTTTTTCCTTTCAAGCGCGTCGGAGAAGATCCTACGCGTATGTTTGCCGGGGAAGGCTGCGCCGAGCGCACGAACCGTCGGTTCCACCTGGTCTCCGAAGGGGGCGACGCCAAAAGATTATCCACGGCATTCGATTCGGTCACGCTGTATGGATTTGATCCTGATCTGCGGCCCGACATCTACGGAAAGATCGGTAACTCGGGTGTTTCAATCTGCACGCTCGACGATATGAAAAGGCTTTATTCGGGATTTGATCTGTGCGATCCGACTACGAGCGTCTCGATGACGATCAACGGACCCGCTCCGATGATTCTCGCCATGTTCCTGAATACGGCCGTGGATCAGCAGGTAGAAAAACACTTGCGTGAGAGGGACGATTGGGACTCCGTATCTGCAGAAATCGAGAAACGACTTGGACCCGACCGGCCCCGCTACGAACCGAGCGGCCCGGACGGACCTGAAAAAGATCTTCCGCCATCTCATGACGGCACCGGACTGGGATTGATGGGCACGTACGGGCAGCAGCTCGTAGACTGGGGCTTACTTGACGCTCATGTTTTTGGACGCCTGCGCGAAAATGCGCTCAGTAAGGTCCGAGGCACTGTGCAGGCCGACATCCTCAAGGAAGATCAGGCTCAAAACACGTGCATTTTCTCAACGGAGTTTGCCCTTCGCATGATGGGTGACGTGCAGCAGTCGTTCATAGAGAACAAGATCCGTAATTTTTATTCGGTCTCGATTTCCGGTTATCATATTGCTGAGGCCGGAGCCAATCCGATTACTCAGCTCGCGTTTACTCTCGCCAACGGCTTCACGTTTGTAGAGTATTACATGGCACGAGGAATGGACGTGGACGATTTTGCCCCGAATCTGTCCTTCTTTTTCTCTAACGGCATGGATCCCGAATACAATGTGATCGGACGCGTAGCCCGGCGCATCTGGGCAATTGCCATGCGAGACCGCTATGGTGCCAATGAAAGAAGCCAGAAACTGAAATACCATATTCAGACATCCGGGCGCAGTCTGCACGCCAAGGAGATTCAGTTCAATGATATCCGCACCACGCTCCAGGCTTTGATGGCTGTCTTTGACAACTGCAATTCTCTGCATACCAATGCGTACGATGAAGCCATCACAACTCCGACCGAGGAAAGTGTGCGCCGCGCCATAGCCATCCAGTTGATTATCAACCGCGAACTGGGTCTGGCGAAAAATGAAAATCCGCTTCAGGGTGCCTATATCATTGAGGAACTCACGGATCTGGTCGAAGAGGCCGTGCTCCAGGAATTTGAAAGCCTGAACGATCGGGGGGGCGTGCTCGGCGCGATGGAAACGATGTATCAGCGCGGAAAAATCCAGGAAGAAAGCCTGTTTTATGAAAGAAAAAAACACTCGGGTGAACTTCCCGTCGTCGGGGTGAACACGTTTCTGGCTCCCGGTGAGGCTGCGGCAGACGATAAACCCGTTACGCTGATGCGGTCTTCTGAGGCCGAAAAGCAGCGTCAGATCCGCCATGTGGAGTCTTTCAAAGAGCATCATGCGGACGAGGCGCCCGGGGCTCTGGACAACCTTCAGCGCGTGGCTGGTTCGGACATGAATACATTCGACGAGCTTTTACGAACGGTGTGTGTCTGTTCGCTGGGTCAGATCACGCACGCCTTGTTCGACGTCGGCGGCCAGTATCGCCGGAGTATGTAGAGCGGCGGATCTGTCAGCGCGCGCGTCCGCTTGTGATGACTCCGAGAATTGGATTGTCACATTTTCTTTTCTCCCCCGTACAGGTTCCCATAAGTCGGTAACGATGACCATCCCGAATTCAGAAATTCCAAATCATGCGTATCAAAAGTTTGTTTTTCGCCCTCTTCCTGGCCGTCATTTTTGTCGGATGCAGCACTTCCGAAGCCAACAATGAAGAAAAAATCATCGCTGAACTGCGCGAACAAATGGAGCTCGCCGAGCGTGAAGTCGCCGAGGCCATACAGCAAATTCGCGACGGCAGCGGCGATGCATCCCAGAGCGTAAGGCGCAAGATTGAAGATGCCCGCAGAGAAATGGAGCGCGCCCAACGTAAACTTGAAGAGTTATATGCCGAGAGTGAACGCAGCGACGGCGAATACGAAAACGAATATTACACGAGCGAAACCGGCGGCGACAAAGAGCGCGTCCGAATCCGTGTGAGAACAGGCCGCGGCGAGGATCACGATTATGGTCGACATGAAGACAACGGCCGCGACCACGATCGCGATCACAATTTTGATTTTGACAAGGACTTCGATTTCGACTTCGATCTAAACATCGACGGGGAGACCATCGAACGGATTGCCGGACGCATCGAAATAACTCTCGGCAAACTGAGTGAAGCGTTCGCAAACAGGGATGACGTAAAAGCGGTCGATATGGACGACCTGCGCGGCCTGTTTCCGCGCTCGGTTGCGGGTATGAAACGTGTCAACATGAACAGCTCGAGCAAAGGCGCATTTGGATTTCGGATATCTCAGACCGAGGCCGAATATGAAGGCGAGCAGACGGAGATGACGTTGACGGTGGTGGATCTGGGCTCGATTGGCAGCATCGTAAGAGGAGGCTTTGACCTGTTTGAGGCCGAGATCGACCGCGAATCAGATGACGGATACGTCCGCACGACGAAAATCAATGGACATCCGGCAAAGATTCATTTTGAAAAAGGCCGCCACTACGACAGCCTCGAAGTCGTAGTCATGATCGCAGATCGATTTGTTTTTGCCATGGAAGTGGAAGGCACAGACCTCAGCGAAGAATTACTTGAAGATGTGCTCGATGATTTTCCGATCGCTGATATTGAAGACCTGAAATGAGAACGACGTGATGTACAGGTTTCGAGCATTCTGACTTATGGCCGGTCAGGATCCCGGAAGGCTCTCCATCGTTGATGGAGGGCCTTTTCTTTTTGAGCCACCTTTACAGCCAGCTTTATTCC
>JACZYD010000200.1 GCA_022571255.1 Bacteroidota bacterium | reverse complement strand
CGCCTGCGCGACCACGCTCAAATTGTGATTTCCCAGCATGTCACTGAAGAAGAATCCCACCCCGCCAGACACGCCAGATCCATACAGCCCGCCTGCCTGCACACCAATGGTCGGCGGCGCCACGTAATCCAGTTTCAAGCGGGCGTCGTAGGCACCGATCGAATAATCCTGATCCGGAGGTAATCCGGTCAGAGGGTCATTCAGGTAATTTCCAACCAGACCCTCGTCAATTCCTCGATATGGGGGCAAGACGGACGCAATGGCCCGTGCAGTCGATTCGACGGGGAGGATCAACTCGCCTTCGAGTTCATCTGCTTCCTTTGAGTAGACCGTGTATTTGCTGTCGCTGAAGACAGAAAACATCATCCGGCCGTTCTGCGCGGCCACCGACATAGCCGGTGACATGGCTGTGATGCCCGAAACTCCCGTCTTAAGATTGGTGATCTTGAAAACGTCTTCAGAATTCAAGTCAATCCGATACACGTCTTTGAATCCGTCATGGTCTGATATGAAGAACAGACTGTTTCCATCTGGAGAAAACTGTGCATTGTGGTGCAGGCCGTCGAAAGGTTTATAGACCTTAATCTCCAGAGACTCGGTATCGATTGTGGCGAGGCGAGGCTCACCGTATTCCAGGGTCCGAAAGTTCGTACCGTTCTCACCGCGGTCCGTTGTAAAGGCCAGCGTTCGGCCATTTGGACTCCAGGCGGGTTGCAGGTCGGCATACCGATCGTTCGTCAGTTGGCGAACCTCACCAGATTCCATGTTGAGTAGGTAGAGATCGCTAATGCCACCGTCCATCCCGGAAAAAGCGATGATCTGCCCATCCGGCGACCAGGCAAGATTGGTAATCGCACTCACACCCTGGACGCTGAATCGCTGAATTATTGAGCCTTTAGTCCAGTCCAGGATCGCAATTTCATTGTCCCCCTTCACGAACGTGATGAACGCGAAATTACGGCCATCCGGAGACCAGGAGCCTGCAGAGGCGATGAAGCGGATCGCGTCAAAATGAGAATTTGAATTGCCACTTTTCAACCTTCGTACAATCTCTCCCGTATTTGCATCGGCGATGAAAAGATTGATTTCGAACAGATCTTTTTCTGAGAGAAACGCCACATATTGGCCGTCAGGACTGACGACTGGCGAAAGATTCATGTGTCCGGAATCAATTTCTTTTGACAGAACCAGGCGACCGGCCTTTTCGCTCTCGTCACGACCCTCGGTGAGCGGCAGATAGGTGTCCTTCACGGTCGCTATCCACTCCGTCGATAGGGAGTCGGTTGTTATGCCCAGTGTGTATACAAACGCAGAATCAACTCCCACCTGGCCTGAAAGCTTGAACAAATTCGCAACGGCGACATCTCCGTATTTCCCCCCGATATAGGCCAGATAAGCTTGTCCGTAGCGATACGGGAAATAGCTCATATCCCGCGTGATTTGCTCGATCGTTGGAAGGTCATCTCGAAGGGCAGCGTCCCGCATCCACATCGCTGTATGGGCATCGAGGCGTCCCACAGAAAAGTACTCGGCCATGCCCTCAACGAGCCAGAGCGGAACCAGATGAAAGGCAAATCGAATCGAATCGGTTCGAGAGAGCGCAATATCGTACTGAAAAGAGTGAACCAGCTCGTGTCCGAGAACGTGGTCCGTCTCTTTGTAACTGCCCGTCAGCGGCATAATCACTCGCTCCTTGAGTGACTCCGTTACACCGCCTGTTCCTTCTCCGAGCGTTCCGCCAATAGCATTGGTCTGGTGAAAGTCTGCGTCATTGGCGTAGAAAATGATGGGTTTGCGCTCGTAAAACTCTCGAAGAAAGGTACGGGAGTGACGCTGATACCACCGTTCGGCCATTCGGGCAGCGTCACCAACGGCTTCTTGTTCTTCCTCATACAGAAAAAATTCGAAGTGGTCTGTTTTAAATGTTTCGAATTCAAAGTCATCGTACTGGACCTTGTTTCGGCCGAAGTACTGCGCGCTTGAAATCAGTGGAAAGGCGAGTGCACCTACAAAGAATACCGCCAGTAGGAATGTAGCATATCGCAATACGGGGACGGTGTGGAGCTTGGAGTTTGACTGAGTCATGTCTTCCGTCTTGTTGACCTCCGGGCGACTGGCGGGTAGGGGGTCGTCCCGAAGAATTGAAGCTGGTTAAGCAATTTATTCTGCCACGGAGTACCGTAGATCAAAAGCCTCGGTGCACCTTAAAGTGGTGGTACGACGCGTATTCATCTGCGGTTGCCGGCTCAGAATAAGTGTTCTCAGCTTGAGAGTCACAACTATCGAACCAATTTATTGTCATTATGGGGTCAATCGTAGGGTTTGACAACTGATCAGAACGATCTCGTTGCTGAACGGAACCCTGTCAGGCATGGAGCGATTTGAACAGCAATCCAGAGACTCCGGTTCAGGACGATCTGTTGTGATAACTGTATGCTATCTAAGACACGCCATGGATGAAGGTAGGACCCGCATTCGCATCTTCATTGCGTTCGTTGCCATCATTCTCGGAATTTTGAACCTGCGGCTCGGTAAGCTTCAGGTG
>JACZYD010000101.1 GCA_022571255.1 Bacteroidota bacterium | reverse complement strand
CCATTGTAGCTGCATGGATCAAAGCGCTAACCGGTGTCGGACCAGCCATGGCATCCGGAAGCCACGTAAAAAGTGGAATCTGGGCGCTTTTGCCCGTGGCTCCAAGGAATAAGAGTAAAACTACGATGCTCACTATGCCGGGATCCATGGATGGCCCGGCCGACAAAATCACATCAAAATCAAGGCTTCCCAGCTCCCGGAAAAGGAAGAACATCGCCAGCAGGAAACAGAAATCTCCAATGCGGTTCATGATGAACGCCTTGTTGGCCGCAGCCGAATTTTTCAGATCCGTATACCAGAATCCGATGAGCAGGTAGCTGCACAAACCGACGCCTTCCCAGCCCAGAAACAAAACGACCAGGTTGTTGCCGAGCACCAGATTCAACATCGCGAAGATGAAGAGATTCAGGTATGAAAAGAATCGCCAGAATCCGGGATCGCCATGCATGTATCCAATCGAATACAGATGAATCAACCCACCGACCCCTGTGATGACAAGCATCATGACGAGGGACAACGGGTCCACGCGGTACTCGAATGCAATCGAAAGATCCCCGGCGGCCATCCACGTATAGAAGTGGACGATCTGAACTTCACCATCAAATCCAGCAAACAAAATGGCCACGCAGATAAACGGAACGACGACCATTGCTGTGCCAATCGTACCGATAAGCGTTTCGCGCGAGCGCAGAGAAGGAACGAACAGGCCTCCGAGGCCCAGAATTACTGCGCCGGCAAGCGGCAACAAAATGATCAGTTGTACGAGAAGTTGAGTCTGCATTCTGTGATCAATACCTGAATGACTTGATCTTTGAAATGTCTATGGTTTGCCGACCTCTGAAAACGGCAATAACAATTGCGAGTCCGACGGCCGCTTCCGCTGCGGCAACGGCAATTACAAAAAAGACCAGAATTTGACCCGCTGTGTCGGCTGCTGCCTGACTCAGCGCAACGAGTGTCAGGTTGACCGCGTTCAGCATCAATTCAATGGACATCAGCATGACAATGATATTGCGTCTGAATAAAAATCCCAGAGTGCCCGTGATAAAAAGCACGGAGCTGAGAGTCAGATACCAGTTTAAAGTCATTTCCATGATTTCGGAGTCCGTCGAAAACGAGTGGGGTATGGGTTTGCCGGTTACACGGGTTTTCGTTTTGCAATAATGACCGCCCCGACGGTGGCCGCTAGCAAGAGGATGCCAATGATTTCAAACGGAAGGGCATACTCGGTGAACAGCGATCGGGCGAGCGTAGAGGGAGAACCTGATACCGCAGCGGCAGCGGGCACGATACGCTCCGGAAGAACATCCAGTCCCGCGGCAACCGCGTACGTGAGCAGCGCGAGTACACCCATCACAAGAAAAAACCCAAAGAGCCGCGCGATGGTGAAACGCGTAACCGATGGCATTTCCGATAGATTCAGTAGCATGATCACGAAAAGAAAAAGCACCATAATCGCGCCGGCATACACAAGTATCTGTATTACGGCAATGAATTGGGCATTCAAGGTGAGATACAGGCCGGCGATACAGAACAGATTCAGAATCAGCCAGAGGGCGCTGTTGATCGGGCTTCTGGACCACACGACACCGACACCAGCTGCGATGGCTGTTACCGCGAGTGCAAAAAACAAAATTTGACCTGCCATCCGGTTGCATCTTAGACTTTAGAAAAGAGCCATGCTTTGAGCGCATATGGCTTACTTGATCGCGGCGCAAATTAGACATTCGTGATACGTGCGGCAAGAAAAGATCCGGCAAAGACCTACGGATTCACGGTAAGACAATATGCGATTCTCCTCGGGTGTTACGGATACCGCAGTGTGACCACTTGAATGTATCGCTCCTGATCCGGGTTATTGGCGTGGCACGCGCACAGGCGTTCCACGAAGCCGGAGGCCCGCGGAAAATTATTTCTTGCCAGGTTGTACCGTTTCCGTCGGCAGTTTTGCCTACCTGGCCACTCAAACCGGGTGAAAATGGTATATTCCGGGCGATGGCTGCGGCGCAGGATGTGTCGGCGATGTCGTTCTATATATTGTTTGTGTGCGGAAAATGCAGATCGGTTTCGGTGTAAAAACGAACGGGACGGCTGCAATGCGGCAACGATGGTGAAACAAAAAGCCCCACTTCTTTGCAGAATCTGATCCTTTCACAGCTGTGTGATCCCGCCGCGGTTCGGGAGGTCATTTCATCGCATCCAGACGCTGAACGCGCGACCGGTGCTCACGAAAGAGTGTTGGAATTGGGGCTCACTACATCGGAATATGTGGGTCCGGAGGCCCGGGCTGTCGTTGTTTATGCGCCGGGCCGAATAGAAATTCTGGGAAAACACACGGACTACGCCGGCGGGTCGAGTCTGACATGTGCGGTAAATCATGCTTTTTTCATCGTCGCAGCGCGCACAGACGAACCCGGCGTCCGGGTTCGCGATCTGACGCTCGATACCAGTGTATTTCTCGGATACGAAAGACCTTTTGAGTCTGCAGAAACTTCCTGGTTGAGATATCCGGCGTCCGTTATCGAGCGGTTCGTACAAAATTTTGGCAAGCCCGATTGCGGTGTCTGTCTGGCGTTTTCAAACGCGATCCCGCGAGCTTCAGGGATGAGTAGTTCGAGCGCGTTGGTCGTCGGGTTTTATCTGGCCATTGCGGCGCTCGCTGATGTGCAGCGGTTTCCGCGTTATCTCTCAAATTTGAAAAGACCCGCAGACCTCGCATCGTATCTGGGGGGTGTTGAAAATGGATATACATACAAAGAATTGGCCGGGAAACGAGGGGTGGGCACGCGCGGCGGCGCCCAGGACCATACCGCGATTTTGTATTCGAAAAAGGGGATGTTCGGGTATTTCGGATATCGTCCGCTTCGTCGCCTGGAGACGGTCGCAATGCCCGCCCACACCCGCTTTGTGATTGGATCCAGTGGTGTACGGTCGAGAAAGAGCAGCTCCGAACTCGGTCTGTACAATAATGCGGTTGAAATTGCTGAAGCTGGCCTTGACGCGTGGAATCATGCCTTGGAAGTCGATTTCTCCACTCTCGGCACGCTGGTGTCCTCGCCCGTTTTCTCGCTCGAAAAACTCGCCGTGATCCTGGAGACTCACGGCAAAGAAGAGGCTCGTGCGATCATGAACCGTGTGGAGCATTTCGTCGTCGAGACGACGCAAATTATTCCGGACGCGATCCGATTCCTTCGGAACGGAGACCTTTGCGGCTTCGGGGATGCAGTAAATCACTCTCAGGAACTCTCTGATCGACTGCTTGGAAATCAGGTGGACGAAACGCGATTTCTGGCCCGCAGCGCCAGGGACCATGGTGCCATTGCGTCATCTGCGTTTGGTGCGGGATTCGGTGGATCAGTCTGGGCGCTTGTACCCTCCGAGGAGGCCAATACATTCATGAATACATGGATTGCTTCGTATGGAAGGAAGTTTCCACATCGAATTCGTAACGCGCAGTTTTTCACCGACCCGACAGGTCCCGGGGCATTCGTACTGGGTGCGTCAGCTCGCGATCTTTTACTCGAACCGCAACTTTGACCACAATCTTCGAAGCGAAACAAAAGCGATACAGGCAACAGCAAGCATCACAAAACCGACTGCAGTCTGTCCGTACAGAAAATATCCCGTGGCAAAGAGAGCTCCATAAATCCCGACTGTTCCCGCAAGTGCTGCCAGGAGGCCCCGGGGGATGTCGCCGGTCGGTGTCGATTCCCGGTCAGGGTCGAGGCCGGCTGTTTCGCCTGGCCCGCTACCTCCACGACCGGCCATCTCCTGTTCAATGATTTTCCAGCCCGCACCACCCGGTCTTATTTTTGTGCAAAAAGATCGCAGAACCTCGCGATCTGTTTGCGGACCGAAGATGGCTACCGAGACCCAGCAAACCGTCGTTATTCCAACGCCGAGTAATAACTGCTGCCAGTTTTCCAGGCCAAACCCGTCTACGACCTGAAAGAGTATCGCGATCGAGAAGGAAACGATCATGGCTGTCAGCTCGGATTCAGCGTTAACGCGCCACCAGAACCACCTTAAAATGAATATCAGTCCTGTGCCCGCACCGATCTGCAACACGATGTTGAATACTTGCAGGGCGTTCTCCAGAAAGAGGGCGAGTGTGCACGCGACAATCATCAACACGACAGTGGAAAGGCGACCCGCCCAGACCTGCTGCTCTTCCGTGGCATTCGGATTGAAAAAGCGATGATAAAGGTCATTCACAATGATCGACGATCCCCAGTTGACCTGTGTGGACATGGTGGACATATAGGCGGCAGCAAGGGATGTGACCACGAGTCCGAGTAATCCTGCCGGCAGATAAGTAAGCATTGCCGGGTACGCAAGGTCGTTGCGAACCTGGGACTCGGGCACCGCAGGGAATCGCTCGGCTATGGAGGCGAGGTCCGGAAATACGATGAGCGACGCCAATGCGATCAGGATCCAGGGCCAGGGTCGAAGTGCGTAGTGTAGGCCGTTAAAGAGCAGTGTGGCACCTGCTGCGTGACGTTCATTTTTCGCTGCCAGCATCCGCTGCACGATATATCCTCCTCCTCCCGGTTCGGCTCCGGGGTAATATGCCGCCCACCATTGTACGGCGAGTGGAATGATGAACATGGGGACGATGACGTCCAGTGACACGGTATCAAAGGACGGAAAAAACGACAGAGTTCCCGATACATTTTCGTGGGACAGCAATTGTTGCAACCCGCCCACTTCGGGCAGTTCTATAATGTATATGGCGGCCCAGATCGAGCCGACCATTGCCATGGCGAACTGAACCAGATCTGTCAGGATCACCCCTCGCAGGCCGCCGAGTGCACTGTAAAACATGGTGATGGTTGCGGCAATGATGACCGTTTGTATCGGAGTCCAGTTCATCATGACCGCCCCGATTTTGATTGCAGCCAGCGTCACAGACGCCATGATGATGATGTTGAACAAGATTCCGAGATAAACAGCTCGGAATCCCCTCAGGAATGCTGCCATCCGTCCCGAGTACCGGAGTTCATAAAATTCCACATCTGTTAACACACCTGATCGGCGCCACAATCGTGCATACAGAAAAACGGTGAGCATGCCGGTGAGCAGAAACGACCACCACACCCAGTTACCCATCACACCGTTGTTTCGTACGATATCGGTCACCAGATTCGGTGTGTCGGTCGAGAAAGTGGTGGCGACCATGGATATCCCGAGCAGCCACCAGGGCATGCGGCGACCACCCAGGAAAAAAGCATTGAAGCTTCTCCCGGAACGGCGGGACACGAACAAGCCAATACCCAGGGAAAAGAGGAAAAACGCGGCCATGATGGCCCAGTCGAACGCAGATAGTTGCATGGAGCAGATATGCAAGAGCTGATGATTGGCTCGAATGTACTCATCTGGACTATGCCGCGCCTGATAGGTCATCCTCAAGGTTGCCATCGAGGTCGGCCTCAAGATTGCTCTCGAAGTTACTCTCGAAGTTGCCCTCAATGTCATCCTCAAGGTTGCCCTCGAGGTCATCCGCAGTGATGATACTTCTGCCGTATTATTCCAGCACACTCGGGCGCATTCAGCGCGCTTTTCTACATCGACATCAGACTCATGGACAGACGATCATTTATCAAGTCAGGAGCGCTCGCCGGAGTGGGAGCGACGGTCGCAGGAAAAGGGACACTGACCGAAACGAAGAAGACGCCAGGGGCGGCCTCGGTTCTGCGAGGTATCGACGACCGAAACGTGAATATGGGATTTCTGGGTGTCGGATTGCGCGGCCGAAGTCATCTTGGGCGAATTCTGCAACGCGACGACTGCAACGTCGTGGCAATCTGTGATATCGATCCCGCAGCGGTATCGCTGGCTCAGAAAATGATCTCCGACGCAGGCAAGCCCTCCGCAGCGGTGTATGATGCTGGCGAGTTCGCTTTTGAACAGCTCGTTGAACGCGATGATATTGACGGCGTCATCATCGCAACGCCCTGGTTATGGCATACGAGAATGTCTGTATCCGCGATGAAGGCAGGTAAATATGCCGGCGTAGAGGTTTCTGCCTGCAATACGATAGAGGAATGCTGGGATCTGGTAGAGGCCTACGAAGCGTCTGGAACGCCATGCATGATTCTGGAAAACGTGTGTTACAGGCGTGACGTAATGGCCATTCTGAACATGGTTCGACAGGGAGTTTTCGGTGAGTTGGTTCACTTTGAGTGTGGCTATCAGCACGACCTTCGCGCGGTAAAATTCAATGATGGTATCCAGCCTTACGGCGGCGGTGTTGAATTCGGCGACAATGCTTTTTCAGAAGCCAAATGGAGAACCAGTCATTCTGTCTACAGAAACGGAGACCTGTATCCGACACACGGAGTTGGACCGATCGGTGTTTATGCGAATATCAATCGGGGAAACCGGTTCGTATCCCTTACATCGACCGCCTCAAAGGCACGCGGGTTACATAGATATATTGTGAATGAGGCGGGCGCAGAACATCCGAATGCCTCCATTCGATTTGCCCTGGGCGACGTGATCACAACGGTAATAGAGACGCAACAGGGAGAATCCATCATTGTAAGTCACGATACGAATTCGCCTCGTCCGTATTCGCTCGGATTCCGGGTTCAGGGTACAAACGGACTCTGGATGGACCTGAACAAGTCGATATACCTCGAAGGCAAAAGCCCGGAGCATCGCTGGGAAGATGCCGAGTCTTATTTGAGCGAATACGATCATCCATTGTGGAAAAAATATGGCAAAACTGCACAGGGGGCGGGTCACGGCGGTATGGATTTCTTCGTGGACCACGCTTTTGTCGAGTCGATCAAGAGGGGCGTAGGCACACCGCTTGACGCTTACGATGCCGCGGCTTGGAGTGCTGTCTCTCCACTTTCCGAAACCTCGATCGCCGAGGGAAGCGCACCACAGCCATTTCCCGACTTTACGCGTGGCCGCTGGATGAATCGGAAACCGGTGTTCGCGTTGAATGATGAATTTTAGGCAGCGTGCCTTGGGAGCGATTACGATTCCGTCGCTGTCACGTTTAAGAAGCGATCACGTTTAAAGAGCAGTCATGTTTTTGGAGAAATCATGTTGAACCTGCCGGAAATTCTGGCGCGGCCCGGATCCATACTGCTGGATAATTCCCTGTGCCGGCGATCTCGCGCGGGTGACAGGAGAAGTCATATCTTTCAACACCCCGTCCGAATTGTTCGATGTTCGATGCCGACGGAAGTGCCTTCTGCACTGGCAGAAATAGACGAGGCTGTTTCTGATGGCCTTTTTGCGGCCGGGTATCTGGCTTACGAATGTGGTTATGAACTGGCCGACGGCCAGTTCGGCGACGCTTCAAGAATTGAGTGGGGCGAAAAAATCGGATATCCCATCCTCTGGTTCGGTTTATATGAAAAAGATGTGGTGCTCGAGTGCGGTGACGTGGACGCCTTGCTGGGGGTTAGCGAAACCGGGGCTTCGGCTTCAACCAGGGCTTCGGCTTCAACAGGGGTTTCGGCCGCGACAGGGGTTTCGGCCGCGACAGAGGGCGCCGAAACACATTTGAACCAGAATTCACTTGCGCTCAGACCTCGCACTGTACCCGCTGAATACGTGGAAGCGATCCGGGAAATCCGCGAGCTCATTCAGGAAGGCGACCTGTATCAGGTCAATTATACGATTCGATTCGATGGTGAACTGGGAACGGGCAATGTGCAGGAGAATTCGCTGAATCTGTTTCGCCATATGCGCGCGCGTCAGCCCGTTAACTACGCAGCGTATCTGCAACTGGGGGATATCCAGATTTTATCCGCCTCTCCCGAACAGTTTTTTGATCGGGACGGGACGACAATATGCGTGAGGCCCATGAAAGGCACTGCGCCACGGGGCGAGACCCCTGAGCTCGACGGGATGCTTGAATTGTGGTTGCAGACTGATGAAAAGAACCGAAGCGAGAATCTCATGATTCTGGATTTGCTGCGAAACGATCTGTCCCGGATTTGCACGGTCGGAAGCGTGACGGTTGATTCTCTTTTTGAAATCGAAAGATATCGCAGCGTCATTCAAATGACGTCTCCGATCGTGGGAGAACTGCACGAAGGCACCAGTTATCAGAAAATATTCAGTGCCTTGTTTCCGAGCGGATCGATTACCGGAGCGCCCAAGATCAGAGCCATTTCACGAATTCGAGAACTTGAAAATGGGCCAAGGGGAATATACTGCGGGGGTATCGGGTATATCGATCCGGCAGGTCGGGCCTCCTTCAGCGTTGCCATTCGGACCGTGGTGGTTTCCGGTTGTGAGGTCGTAACCGGTTCGGGCGGTGGTATTGTCTGGGATTCGGATGCCAGTGAGGAATACAGTGAGTGCCTGCTGAAAACCCGTTTTCTCAGCGCCGATTCCAGTTCCGCTGACGCATCGATTCAGCTGATTGAAACCATGAAGTGCGAGCGCGAAATCGTGTTACTCGCCAGACACCTTCGTCGATTGGAGCAGTCTGCAAAAGAGCTTGGATTCAAGTTCGATCGGGGTGCGGTGATCAGTTCCATCGAAAGACACATCAAAACGCTCGACCGGAACGCCCGGTTTAAAGTCAGGCTGTTGCTTGCGCCGGATGGTACATCGTCTGTCACGTCGGAGATTATTGCAGAAAAAATCTGTTCTGATGCTGCGAAAGAGACTGCAGCAGCCAAGGCCTGTGCTGCTGCGTCCGGTGCCGCAGCGTCCGGTGTCGCAGCGTGCACCCACCGGCTTGGAGTCGCTCCCGTCACCGTCCATTCCGGAAATCCTTTTCTGAGGCATAAAACGACGTTTCGCGGGGCGTGCGAGAATGCTCGTCGTTACGCAAGGGAAAAAGAATTGGACGAAGTGTTGTTCGTGAACGAAAATCAACATATCACGGAAGGGACGATCACGAATATTTTTCTGCGACACGGGGATCGCTGGCGAACCCCCTCATCGAATTGCGGCCTTCTTCCCGGAATCGGACGCGAAATCGAAATGGAATCAGTTCGACAACCCGAAGAGGCTCTTCTCACAGTCAACGACGTCCGGTCTGCGGATGAAATTATATTGACCAACGCAGTTCGTGGCCGAATATCAACAGAATTCGTCGAATGAAGGACAATGTGTACGGAAAACTCCCGGCGAATTTATTAATTTGCGTTCCGCAGAACAGGCGTTTGCCATAATCCCTACTCCCACAATGCCAGATGTTTTTCCAGTGCCTGAAACCATGCGGGCGCGAGCGCTCTGTTCGAGTCACGCTTCGTATCAGGCCATGTACGAGGCATCTATCTCTGATCCGGAATCATTCTGGAGGGAACAGGCGTCTCGGATTGACTGGATGGAACCGTTTCATACTGTAAAAGATGTTTCCTACGCTTCCGACAATGTATCCATTCAGTGGTATCTCGGTGGGAAAACAAATGCTTCGCTGAACTGTCTGGATCGGCACCTGGCCACAAGGGGAGATCAGACGGCTCTGATATTCGAGCCGGATGAACCCTCCGACGAAGCGAGACACATCACGTACGGCGAGCTTCACGCAGACGTATGTCGAATAGCCAATGTGTTGAAAAAACACGGAGTCAAACGCGGAGACTGTGTAACCATTTATCTGCCCATGATTCCAGAGGCTGTCGCGTCAATGCTGGCATGCTCGAGGATCGGCGCGGTTCACAGCGTTGTGTTTGCCGGATTTTCTCCGGACGCGCTGGCGCACCGTATGCTGGATGGACGATCCAGAATTCTGATCACCGCTGATGAAGGAGTGCGTGGTGGAAAGCGCATTCCTCTCAAAAATAATTCCGACCGTGCATTACGGAGTTGCCCGGATGTGCACGACGTTCTGGTGGTAAAACGGACCGGTGGTGAAACGACCTGGCTTGATGGCCGCGACTACTGGCTGCACGAAGAGGCGGCGATGGTCGAATCGACCTGCGAATGCGCGGAAATGGATGCAGAGGATCCTCTTTATATCCTGTACACGAGCGGTTCGACGGGCCGGCCGAAGGGTCTCGTGCATACTACGGGAGGATACCTGGTATACGCATCGCTCTCGCACCGGTACATTTTTGACTATCAGGAAGGAGATGTGTACTGGTGTGCAGCAGACATCGGATGGGTGACCGGACACACCTATATCGTCTACGGTCCGCTTCTGAACGGAGCCACCCAGATCCTGTTTGAGGGGATCCCCACGTACCCGGAAGCATCCCGATACTGGGATGTAGTCGATCGCCATCGCGTAACCCAATTCTATACGGCCCCGACGGCGATTCGGGCGCTCATGAGTAAAGGAAACAAATACGTTGACAGGACGGATCGATCGTCCCTGTTGATCCTGGGTTCGGTCGGTGAACCCATTAACCCCGAGGCCTGGAAGTGGTATCATGAAAAGGTTGGAGACGGGAGGTGTCCGATCGTCGACACATGGTGGCAGACCGAAACAGGCGGAATATTGATAACGCCACTACCCGGAGCCACGGCCTTGAAACCAGGTTCTGCTTCATTTCCGTTTTTTGGCATTCGGCCTGAGATTCTGGACGCCGAGGGGAATGTGCTTGAAGGAGAAGCGGAAGGTGTACTTGCCATTGCCGATTCGTGGCCCGGTCAATCCCGTACGATATTCGGCGATCACGCGAGGTTTACGGAAGTCTATTTCTCGAAGTTCGAAGGGAAATATTTTACCGGTGACGGGTGTCGTCGAGACAAAGACGGTTATTACTGGATCACCGGAAGAGTCGACGACGTGATCAATATTTCCGGTCATCGCATGGGCACGGCCGAAGTCGAAAGTGCCCTCGTCGAACATAATGACGTGGCGGAAGCTGCGGTGGTCGGTTTCCCCCATGACATTAAAGGACAGGGCATATATTGCTACGTAACGCTGAATGCGGGGGTTACAGGGGATGATGAGCTCCGTGAAACACTGATCCGGCAGGTCCGCGAAGCCATCGGAGCCTTCTCGAAACCGGACTTCGTTCAGTTTGCACCCGGGCTTCCCAAAACACGAAGCGGAAAAATCATGCGCAGGATTCTTCGTAAGATCGCCGCCGATGATTTCGACGATCTGGGAGATATTTCGACGCTTGCCGATGAATCCGTTGTTGATGACCTGATCCGGAACCGCCGGAACCGCCATTGATTGTATGTCGACATCGATTTTAAACCGATACGGATCCCGAACCAGAAACAGAAGTATCCGCCAGAAATCACTTTCAAGAGGGTCACCTGTCGTGTCTTCAAGAGAGGCCTCTGTCGTGTCGCTGGTGAATTGTTCACCTCGGCGGTTGTGTTGTCACCACTCCATAATCAACGCCACATAAAATGCCTGTTTCGTTCGATCTGAACCAGTACGGTATTTCAACAGAACTCATTATCCGAAACGCGTCCCCCGCACGTCTCTATGAAGAGGCCGTCCTTTTCGACGAGGGTGCTGCGATTTCCGATACCGGTGCGATAATGCTTCGCAGCGGGGAGAAAACGGGTCGCAGTCCCCGTGATAAGCGTGTTGTAAAACTCCCGGAAAGCGAGCAGGACGTGTGGTGGGGTGATATCAACATCCCGATGGACCTGGAGAATTTCGAGGCGAACAAGGAGCGGGCGGTCGGCTACCTGAATTTGTGCAACCGTGTGTACGTGTTTGACGGATTTGCCGGCTGGGATCCACGTTACCAGATCAAGGTGAGGATCATCTGTACCAGACCTTATCACGCTCTGTTTATGCACAATATGCTTATCCGCCCCACTGCAGATCAGCTCGCAGCGTTCGGCGAGCCGGATTTTGTGGTTTATAATTCAGGTGGGTTTCCGGCCAACGAACATACACACCAGGTATCGTCGACGACGAGTGTGGCTGTGTGTTTTGAAAAGAAAGAATTTGTGATTCTGGGGACAGAATATGCCGGCGAGATGAAAAAAGGCATCTTTACAATCATGAATTATATCATGCCCAAACAGGGCGTTCTCTCGATGCACTGCAGTGCCAACGAAGGTCGCGATGAAGACGTGACGCTTTTTTTTGGTCTTTCGTGCACAGGAACAACGACGCTTTCTGC
>JACZYD010000009.1 GCA_022571255.1 Bacteroidota bacterium | reverse complement strand
TCTCTTTCCTTCATGAAGCTTTCGAGCATGGGAGTGATGATTCGGGAAGGCAGGACCCTCTGCCGGCCCTGGATCTCGACCACGAAATCACCACGTGCACGCGCCGCCTCGACTTCAAGGATATCGGCAGGCGACTGGCCATGTGTTGGTGGGGCGACAAGATCTTCAAAAATTCGCGGCGAACTCACGATGGCTGCCAGTTCGGGGTGATCGAGCGGCACTTTGATGACTTCGATGCGAAACAGGGCAGAATTCGGATCCTCTGAAAGCGCTGCACCGGAGCATCCTGCGACTTCTTCTTCAGGGCGTACCGGAGCAGAACCGGATACATAGATATAGACATTTTCGTCGTCGTTCGGATCTTTCAACAGCGAATGGGTATGGGAGCCGCGGCACGTTTGCACATTGCCGATGTAGTCGGGATTACGGATATCGCTGATGTCAAAAATTCTGATTCCACGCAGACGATCCTGACTCACGGCTTCCTCCACGCCTTCGGTGCCGCAGTCGAGCCTACCGCCCATTCCTTCTCCCGAAACGAACATCAGATTTTTGTACACTGACACATCGCTCTGGGATGCGGGGCAGACATATTCAGTGACCAGCTCAGGCTTTGTCGGGTCGGAAATATCCCAGACTTGAATGCCGTTATAGTTGCCCTGTATGGCATATTTGCCTGTAAAAGCCAGGTCAGAGTTTGTGACGCCTACGAACGCTTCCGGCGGGGGAGTCGAGGAAAGCAGACGCATATTCCACGCTGCTTCTTCGGCGTCAAACAATCCGGCGCCAAGACCTACACGAGGATCGGGGTTCGGCGCGGTTGTGGACATGGCGGCATCGCTGGCCGTGGAGGTGTCCGCGCTTTGTGTTACTGGTTTGTTGGCGCAGGCAGAGAGACCAAGCAGACCGACAAAAAGAATCAGCGACCACAAAAAGTGTGTGGTTGCCCGCGTTCTGGATGGTCTGACAAGAAAAGAGTTTATCATGGATGTTCGGGTTTTTCAGGAGTCGGATAACGTGTCGAGTAATATTTCCATTCTGGCGATCTCGGTGATCTGATCTACGTTGATGTCAGAAGCCAGTTTAAAGGCCAGCTCGTCCTGGCCGGCACCGTCATGGGCGAAGAGGTCTGCGACCATGGTGACGGCACCCCTGTGATGTTGGATCATGTAGGTCAAAAAAAGTTGGTCGAATGCCGTGCCGCTCGTTTCCTGGAGTTCGCTGAGCTGCTCGGCGGTGAGCATCCCGGGCATGTGAATCGCATGATCGCCAGCGCCGTCAATGGTCAGGGTAAGCTCCTCGATCTTGACTTCAGGTACCGGCTGTCCCCGGTCGCCGAGCCAGTTCTGCATCGTCGCGATTTCGTCTTTCTGTGCATTGATGATTCGCGCGGCAAGTGTCTTTACCTGTGAACTCTCCCCGTTATCGGGTACGAGTCCGGCCATGATCAAAGCCTGGGCGTGGTGACTGATCATACCCGTCATAAATTGAATGTCGGCGTCCGTATATCGCGTCCGCGCACTTTCCTGGCGTGCCCAGTATTGTGCTTCCAGTTCTGTGGGGTCGACTGCGGCACGGGAAGTTGAAGGGCTTTTCGTGGAGTTTGTGGATATTCCTTCCGTGCTGCTGCATGCTGGTGTGGCAAGCAGTAGCAGAAATACAGCTGCATTCCATAAAAAGCGCCGTGTACTCCTATTCATCGTATTGGCGTTGTCGGGTCTGGGGGAGACGAATATAATGAATTGTGAGAACGTCGTGCGGGTCAATTTATTGTAATATTTCCGATCAGGTAGTTTTGAAATATGTAATGGCAAAAATCTCTCAGAATCTTACATCTACGCGGAATAATCCGATGAAAACAAAAAAACATACAGATTGGAGCGGCGGCAGTTCTGATTACAGATGCCATACTTAAATATGGCTCTCAGGACGATGCAGAAACGAACGCCGCATACGAGACAAAAACCACGTTCTCAGAGTCCGGTCGATCAGTGATAGCCCGCTATCAACTTCTCGCGGTCCTTGAATGCCTTCTCACGTTCGCTGTTGACTTTCTTGAGGTTTCCGGCAACCGCACTCAGGCGTGCTCCCAGTTCCTTCGACTGACGGATCAGCTCCCTCTCGGTACCCAGAAGGTCTTCAGTTCCTCCTGCGGCACGAGCGCTTACCAACTGTCTGGCTAAGACCAGAACGTTATCGAGCTGGCTGACATAGTCGATCCTCGTTTCAGCCAGGCGGCGCTCGCCGTCGCGGACCTTGCCGATTCGTTTCAGGTATTTACGTCGAAGTTCATAGTCGTCTTTCAGGTCCTCGAGTCGGTCTTTCTCGGTTCGTCATCGGCATCCTTGGCGTTTTTTATCATGCCCTTGACGAGTTCCTCATCAAATTCGGCATCGCTGATCATGGAAAGGATTTTACGGGTTCTGTCGTCCGCGTCCAGTCGGTCTGATTCGTAGGCATCTCGGAGTTTCAAAACGGCCGCCGAGAGCGATTCGATTTCAAGATCGTTGATACTCGGCCATATCGAGAGGACCGGGTCATTCAAATCAAGCACATCTTCCATTACTTTGTCGGCGGCGATCAATCCGCTTGCTCGATTCAGCACATCCGTCGAATCCTGACCGGAGGCCATGGTCCACGAGAAGAGAAACGTGCAGGCCATCGCAACGGGAAAAAATGTTTAATACTATGTTTCATTGCTACTTTTTTTTCTGCGTTACCGAAACGGGGTGTACCATGAAGGTACGACCACCTGTTGCTGGTCTCCATATCGAGCCGGCGGCATAATGGGCAAACAAAATATCAATAACTGATTTCAGATATGGCACTCTCAGATTCGCGTACACAGGTTGGCGCTGCGCTTCCTCACAACCATCTCCTGATTGAGGTCGGTTGGGAGGTCTGCAATCAGGTCGGAGGAATCTATACGGTACTTCGTTCCAAGGCGGTAGAAATGGTGAAGCGCTGGGGAGACTCTTATTGCCTTCTGGGCCCTCTGAATCACGATCAGGTTCAGATTGAATTCGAAGACGAGGAATTCGATGATGAACTAGGTGTGGTGGTAAAAAAGCTGCGTAATTTGGGCCTGGAGCTGCGCGCCGGTCGCTGGCAGGTCGCCGGCAGGCCCCGGGCTGTTCTGCTGGATTTAAAAACGCTGCGATCACGCTTGCCGGATATCAGAGCTCGATTGCAGGATGAATTCGGTATTTCGATTCCGGAGGGTGACGAACTCGTAAACGACGTTGTCGCTTTCGGGGAGGGGACACGCCTGTTTCTTTCCATGCTGGCCGAGACGAGTCCCGGGAAGCAACTCATCGCTCATTTTCACGAATGGATGGCTGCGTCTGCCGTGTCCTCGCTTCGCGCAGAAAAATGGAGTGGTCGTATCGTTTTTACAACCCATGCGACTATTCTGGGAAGGTATCTGGCCATGAACACGACCGATTTTTATGATCTTCTTCCGGCGTTCAATCCAGAGAAAGAAGCTGCAAAGTATCACATTACGGCCCAGTACCTTCTGGAGCGCGCAGCTGCTCATGGAGCTGACGTATTTACTACGGTATCGGAAATAACCGGCCAGGAGTGTGAGCACCTGCTCGGACGAAAAGTAGACGCTCTCGTCCCCAACGGGCTCAATATCAAACGTTTTGCGGCGCTGCATGAATTTCAGACCTTACACGCCAGTCTGAAGGAGAGACTGCACGAGTTCACGATGGGGTATTTTTTCCCCAGCTACAATTTTGAGCTTGAAAACACGCTCTACTTTTTTTCTTCAGGCCGATTTGAATACAGCAATAAGGGAATGGATATCACGCTGGAGGCGCTCGCCCGGTTGAACGATCGTCTGCGCAAGGCCGGGTCACCGGTAACGGTGATATTTTTACTGATCACGAGGCAGCCTGTAAAAAGCCTCTCTGTGGGCAGTCTTCAGTACGCCACCATGCTCCGCGAATTCAAGGAAATCGCCCGCAGCGTAACCGAGGAAATCCGGAAGCACCTCATCGAAGAACTGGCGGCCGGGCGAAAACCGGACCTGAATGCGATGATTCCTGAAAACTGGTGGCTGCGTGTACGTCGCGCCCAACACGCCTGGCGTCGGGACTGGCTCCCTCCGGTTGTCACCCACGACCTGATCGATGATCATAACGATCCCGTGCTCATGAAAATTCGCGAGATTGGTCTTTTCAATAATGCGCACGACCCCGTAAAGGTGGTCTACCACCCTGATTTCGTGAACTCTACAAGTCCCTTGTTCGGGATGGATTATGAGGATCTGATCCGTGCCTGTCACCTCGGAATATTTCCGAGCGCCTACGAACCGTGGGGATACACTCCTCTGGAAACGCTCGCAATGGGTGTGCCCGCGGTCAGTTCCGACCTGGCCGGATTCGGCGCCTACGCGGCAAAACTGAGAGAGAATCACGAAAAAGCGGGCCTCTATATTGTTCACCGAAGAGGCCGCTCAGACGATTCGACGGCAGAACAGCTCACGAATATCATGATGCGGTTCTGTCAACAGAATCGACGGCGTCGAATCGCTCAGCGTAATCGGGCCGAAGCATTTGCCCAGCATTTTGACTGGAGCCAATTGATACATCATTATCATGCGGTCCACGTTTCTGCTGCCCGGGATTGAGCTGAAGAATTCGCTGGACACCTCGTCTGATATTTTCGGGCCGTTGCCATAAGGGTATGGCGTTGTTACAAGTCGCTGAACGCACCGTGGTATGCAATGGTGCCGGCTTTCCCGGTAAGCGAACCCGGTCGTAATTCCAATGCCATGAATACATCCTCAGGCACGTCGTATTCTGATTCAATCCCGAATCGGCGAGAAGAAACGAAGCCGAATCGCACGTAATAATCGGGGTATCCCAGCACAACAACGGCGGCAATGCCCGGTTGCCTGCACTCATCAAGACCGGCCCGAACAAGTGCCGAGCCGATACCTTTTCGTTGAGACTCAAGTGCTACTGCCATGGGAGCCAGTCCCATCATTTTCGAATCCGTATTCCCCGACAAGGAGACCGGCGAAAACATGATGTGACCGTGCACAATACCCTTATCCTCAGCAACGAGAGAAACGATTGGCTGCGCCTGTTCCCGTAAAGCGTCAACAAGGCGCGCCTCGGCAGAGGTTTCAAAGGCCGATGCATGGAGTGTAAAGACGGCCTCCCGATCACTCTCTTTTTCAGCGCGAACGAGCATATATCCTATCGAGGCCCTGGTGCGAATAATGTTTTTTCATCTGGATGAAACCAATATTCCATGCGTCGTCTGCATTCTTCCGGACATCGACCGACGGGGAGGCGCTGCCCCTCCCATAATATAAAAAACCCGTCCGCGACCTGCCGGTCAGCGCAATCGAAATATCATCGCTATCCGCCCCACTCAGCAGCCTGGTTTTTAAAACCCGCTCCCGACAGCGTGCTCACGGGCGAGTTGTCACAGGAGTATGACGATAGTGCAGGGATAGTGTGTGATTTGTTGGCAGGGTTCACCGCGACAGAAGTCCGTCGATGAAGTTACCGATCCTTGACCACACGGTCGCAGGCCGAACTGTTCGAGGGCAACCGTTTTCTGTTCTTCAGCGACCTGAAAGCTCTGTAAGAAGGATGTACCAATGCTCCAGCGAACCGAAGAACGAACTCACCGGAACTCGCTCGTTCAGACCGTGGGCAAATATATCTTCCTCACGGATAAACAAGCCCGATACACCATAGGTCGGAATTCCTGCCGCACGGAATTTCTTCCCATCGGTGGCGTAGGGCGCCATGTACGGTATGACCTTCGTACCAGGAAAGCGAGATTCGACGGCCGCCGTAACCGCTTCTGTTACATCTTCTCGTATCGGTGACGGCGGGCTGGACGTTGGTTTTCCCAGCAGACTGATCTCCAGTGCATTGTTTTCCGCCACCCGCATCAGGGTTGTCTGCACCGCCGAGATGTCAACACCCGGAAAAATGCGGCAATTGACGGTCGCTGTTGCGGATTGCGGCAGCGCGTTCTCTGCGTGCCCCGCCTTGAGCATCGTTGCGATACACGTGGTGCGCGTGATGCCCACGGTCCATGGTTGGCGGGCAAGCACATCGGTTGCACCCTCATCGTCTGGATTCGCGGCAAAACGCCTCATTGCTTCCCCGATTTCTCCTTCTGTCAATGCTCCGTATGCCTCAAAGTACTGCTGCGTGGTTTCATTGAATCGAACTGGAAAGCGGTAGGACTCCATGTTTTTCAACACAGTCGCCAACTCGTAAATGGCGTTGTCGGACCTTGGCGCGGAGCTGTGCCCGCCCGGGTTTCGGATAGTCAGCTCGAACGTAGCGTACGTTTTTTCCGCCGTCTGGATCGTGTACGCGACGGCATCTCCTTCGGCGCTTAAATCGCCACCACCCGCGTCCGCGTTCAATGCAAATTCTGCATCGGTAAGTTCGCGGTGTTCGGTTACCAGACTGTCCGCGGTGATCATACCGGTCTCCTCGTCACCCGTGAAGGCGATGATCAGGTCTCGCGTGGGTACAAACGCTGCTTTCTTGAGGCGAAGAAACGTCGTTGTCAGTATTACGACGCCCATTTTGTCGTCCAGCGTGCCCCGGCCGAAAAAAAAGCCGTTCTCTTCGACGAGTGTAAACGGATCTCGATCCCAGTCCTGTGGCAGGGCATTAACCACATCCATGTGTGCCACAAGCAAGATGGGCTTCTTGCCCGAGGAGCCATCTCCGCGGTATCGAACGACAAGACTTGCCGTCTCCTCGCCGCTCTCCAGAATAAGCGGGAGAACGTGGATATCCTCTTCAGGAAAACCACCGGAGCGAAATTGATTCGCCAGATAGGCAGCCAATTCAGGTACCTGGCCGTGGCCTTCTGCGGTTCGATAACTTATGGATGTGCGGAATATTTCCAGCGCCTTCTGCTGGTAAGGCTCCGTGTAGTCGGTACTGGAATCCTGCGCGTCGGCCGGGCCGGAGACGAGCAACAGAGTGACAGAGCAAGCAAGAAAGAGGGATCCGTGTCGCATTTTCACCTGAGTGTTCAGAATTCAAAAAAGAAAAGCCAAGATAGTGATGCGAGTGGGCTATGCGACCCCGATACACCGGGCTATGGCGCGACCCCGAGACACCGGGCTATGGCGCGACCCCGATACACCGGGCTATGGCGCGACCCCGAGACACCGGGCTATGGCGCGACCCCGAGACACCAGTCTACGCCGAGGCGCCGATCCTCGACAGTCCACGCTGGATACGAGCCCGAAAAGCCAGCCCGCGTTTCGGCTTGTAGAGCGTGCAAACACCGCAGAATCGATACGGATCGGGCACGTATTCCGAAAGAAAATAGTTCAACGCATCCTTTTCAACCGTGTGCAGATTGAAAACGGGTTCCTCGAATTCCTGATGGAAACAGAAAAAACCCTCCCCGTTGCAGTTCAGCATCAATTCGTGAACCTGTCGACGACACGGAATCATGGCCTCATTGACGACGGGACGATCCTCGTAATAGTGGTGTACATCGGAGTAGCTGACGCGAAAACCGACCGCCTTTTTCAGCGCAATTATCCGATCCTTGATATCTTGGCTGCAGTAAGCAGTCATCACATTTACAGACAGCCGGATGCCTTTACCCACGATGATTGGAGCGAATTCTTCCAAGTGCTGAATATTCTTGTGTTCATCATCACAGCCTACCGAGATCATATCGAAAGTGCTGAATACCTCTTCGCGGATCCTGGACCAACGTGCGTCATTTCGTGCAATGGGAATCAGATTGGTTCCCAGATGAAGTGCGACACGGCCTTTGAATCGATCCTTCAGAAACGTACAAATCTCCAGAAAGCGTGGATGAAGTGTGGGCTCGCCACCGTTGATATCGATCCTGCGGTATTTCGGATTCTCAATCATATCGAAGAATCGCGTCAGGTCTTTCACTTCCAGCTTTTCCGGATCACTGTGAAACGGGCAGAATACGCACCGATTTGTACACAGACCGTTAATCTTGATCTTGATAACAGGTGCGCGATTCTGGATCTCCGCCGCCAGGAGCTGCCAGTACGCCCTCGTTCGACTCGCCATCAGCATTGCTTGCCTCCGTACATGGTGATCATAGGTTCAGAAACACTGTGATCATACGCACGAGTACACTTCCTATCAAGCAGGGAAACCCTGAATTTATGGCCTGTTCGGCACAAAAATAATACAGAAATCAGACTTCTTCCGGTGCGATCGAGCGAATTGTTCCTTACTGTGTCCGCTGGACTCGAAGATCGTTTCGGGTTGGATCGACGCACGTTGAAACGTAATCGATAATGAGATGCAGGCCAAGGGAGAAGTCGGAATCTTCGATGACAGACATCGGCTCCTTTTCATAGCCGAGAGATACCCCCCATCCGTTGGCGGCCAGCAACGGCTGAACTATGGTATTTACTCGCAGCTCAGAAGGCGCGTTCGAGCCCATCTGCTGACGCCCGGCGTCTACATCAAGTTTAACCTGCAGAAGCTCTGGTTCGGTCCTTACGTTCTCATCGTCGGGTTGATACGCAGTTACCGGCATCGTCCGACCCACATTCACGTAAGTTCAGCACGGATCGCCTTTCTGGGCTATGTGCTGTCCCGACTCCTCGGGGCAGTATTGACAGTATCGGTCCATGGGCTGGACATCACGCTCAGACGAAAGACTTATCTGTACAAGGTGCTCGTCCCTTTTGCTCTGCGCCGATACGATCGGATTATCTGTAACAGCCAGGCAACGATGGAGTATTGCCTGGAACTGGGGGTTCTGGAATCACAGTGTGCTATCGTTTATCCGGGAGTCGATACGACGATAAACAGACGTGCGCTCTCCAAGTCGGAGGCGCGGATCCGACTGATAGAGCAACACCATCTGCCGCTGAAAGGTCACGTTGTCCTGGTAACCGTCGGTCGCCTGGTGAAACGGAAAGGGGTTGCCTGGTTTATCGAAAATGTTTTCCCGGGATTACCACGAGACACGATATACCTTGTTGTCGGGAAAGGAGTAGAGCTTCAGAGAATCGAGGACTTGATCGAGAAAAACGGATGGTCCGAGAGGATCTGGATTCTTCAGCAGGCCGACGATTCCCTGCGGGACCTCATTTATGACTCCGCTGATCTCTTTGTGATGCCGAATGTCTCCACAATCGGCGATCGTGAAGGATTTGGGATCGTAAACATCGAGGCTGGCATGCACGATTTACCGGTGGTTGCCAGTGGTATTGAGGGTATCCGTGATGCAATTATCGATGGGGAAACCGGGCGGTTGGTGAAGGACTCTGATTCGGCGGCTTTTCTCCGGGCAATAGAAGAATTGCTTGCGTGGGATTGTGAGACCGGAGCCATCAGTGGGAAAGTCGCCGCGACGTACAGCCTCCATGCGAGCGGTGCACAATATGCAGAGTTGTTGGGGTTGCGGACCGTGTGCGACGACCGCTGACTCGTCTGGAGATCCGCAGCAGTCGAGTGCAAGAGTTGTAGCTTGTATCCGATGCAATGACGCCGGTCTGACGCGGGTCAGCTACAACCTGTTTAACCGGCATAGTACTCTGTGTGTACTATACACTCAGGAACCGGACACTCGTTTCTGCACTTCGGATCCCCCTCCCCCTCGCATTCCGTGCATATGGCCGGATCGATCAACACACGTATCAGTGCTGATGTGTTTTTTTCTTCGGAGATGGCCTCCCTCGGACATACATATATGCATGCATTGCACTGGAAGCAGATATCGTCTAAAATCATCATCGGCATGGCATGCGGCCCACTGATATTTTCATGGATTTACGTAGCAAAAGATCGGTGCCACCGTGGGAAAGCACAATTGGTAAAGATAGAATCACGGAGGATCCGATTTCATTTCCGTAAATATGGAGAGTAAATTGCCGTTACGCGTTGACGGTTAATTGAATTGCTGCACAACATGTTACTATATATACAAGATGGTCGACAACGAAACTGATACGAGCAAAGCGGTGTCACCCATCGCATCCGGATCCAGTAAAGCGGTTTCACCCGTCGAATCCGGATCCAGCAAAGCGGTTTCACCCATGGAATCCAGTTCCCATGATTCCCACCCGATTATCCTCTTCGATGGCGTCTGCAATCTGTGTAACGCTGCCGTGCAGTGGGTCATCGAACGCGACACGCAGGGCAGATTCCTCTTCGCTTCGCTGCAGTCGGAAGCCGCCAGGCGCGAACTCCGGAGCGCGGACGAAGGTGTGACAATCGAAGCGCTTCCAGACTCCATCGTGCTTCTCGATGCAGGCAGGATCTACATCCGCTCGGCGGCAGCCATTCGAATCGCCCGGCAGATGGGGTTTCCATATGCGTTGCTCGGAGTGTTCATGGCAGTACCGCGACCGATCCGAGACGCGGTGTACCGCCTCGTTGCCCGCAACCGTTACCGATGGTTTGGCCGACGCGATACATGCATGGTACCAACGCCGGATCTTGAGTCACGTTTTCTCGACTCCGGAGAGGCTCGCCCGCCGGCATTCTGAAATTACTTCTGCCAGACTTGACCCTCAAACATCGCGTCAAGCGGTGTAGCGGCGTTGTGATTGAAATAGTTGCTGATGGTTTTCTGGGCCAGAATGGTCAGCACTTCCAGTACGTGGCATTCGTTGTAGCCGGCAGCCTCGAAATCCGCCATGTCACTCTCGGGAACCCGGCCGCGGTGTTCCATGACTGACAATGTGAAACGTCTCAATGCGTTCAATTTGGGATCAGAGAGCTCTTTTTCATCCCGCAGCTCCGTCAGCGTCTGCTCCGGAATCTTGATCATCTGGGCAAGTACCGAGTGGGCAGCTACGCAATACGTACACCCGTTTTCTGCACTGACAGTCAGATAAACCACCTGCTGCGCAATCGGAGACAGACAGCCATATTCTTTGAGTACCTCGCTGAATTTGAGATACATTTTCAGGGTCGCCGGGTTGGTGGCCAAGCCGCGATACAAATTCGGGATACTGCCGAAAGCTTTTTGGGCAGCTTCGAGCTCAGGTTTTACAGCCTCGGGAGCGGATTCAACGGTGTGCAGTTTGAAATTCATCTATGGAATTGGTTTTTGGGATGATTGATCCGAATAGTAAAGAAATCATGGTATCTGGTCGAATAGTAAAGAAATCATGGTATCTGGTCGAGTAGTAAAGAATTCATGGTATCCGTACGAATACTGAGGAAGTCATGGTATCGGATCGAACGATTCTGTCGCTGCAAAGTGCAAACGCCATAATATGATGTGGCACAACCTGATTAAGGAGCATATGATATCTGCAGCCGTTCACCAAGCCGAAACACAGAACACTTAGAGCAACGACTCCCGAAGAGGTTACACCGGGGCAGCACCTATTCTCGAATCGGTTGCATTTTTAGCTGGCGCCTCCTTCACGAGCAGAAATCCTGATGCAGATATCGAGAAGAACCATAGAGAGCGATTTCTCTCACTGTTCTCGTCCGGTTCTCTCAGCGGGCAACCTGGATTCCCCAATTTCATCTTTTTCCTGTAAAAACTCGTCGTGATCGGGCATTTCAAGCTTCCCACCTCTGATTTTTACTTCGGAATCAAGAGATGCCGATTTATCGACAATCTGGAGCAATCGATCGGCCAGCTGAGAAAGCTTCGTCCGGTAATTCCTCGCTGATTTTGAGATCAGCGCTCGCACGACGCCCAGCGACGTCATACCGGCGAAGCCGGCATAAAGTAGTTCCGCAAGTTTGGCCACGTCGGGAAGCGAATGGGCAACCATCAATGTCAGAAAGGAAGTGAGTCCGAAGGCCAGCACATACATCGCTACCGCGCCATCATAGTATTTTCGAATCCGAATAGAGGTACGTCCATCTACGGGTAGAACGGTCACCTGCGTTTTTTCGAAATTAAAACCCTCCTCACCCTCACCAACCGCATGGGACCACTGATATGTTGACCCTGTCTGACGGGTGGTTCCGGTCTTCCCACTGAAGTTTTGAAGTTCCAGTTGTATCTCTTCCCATTCGCGCTCGGTCATGATTCCTTCTGCAACCCGGGTCTGATGGACTACAAACGGAGCCCCCCAGAGACTGAAAGAGTTATCTGAATCGTTTCCTTCTTTCAATTCCAGGGCAGCTTCCTGTATGAATCGAGAAGGAAGGCCGAGTTCGCTGGCAATCTCCTCGATTTCTTTAAGCGAAAGACTTTGTTCGGATTCCCCTACGAATTGCTCATGTAACTCTGTCGCACGCTGAATGAGTTTGCCGACCTGCTTTTCGTTGTACTTCTGATTCGCCACACGATCCTGATTCATAACGGACACTTTTTTGATTTCATTTCCTGAGTCCTTCAGCAATTCCGTGTTCCGGACGGGAATGTCAGCGGCGTTACCATGGCCATGGTCGGCCGGTGGATCTGCTTCACTCATTCGCTCCTGTGCCGGGAACAATACAGACCTGAGGATGCAACTGCGAGTGCGAATCCGTAAAATACTTCTGTTCCGTGTTCGGACTCGATCTACTTCCACAAAAATGCACAGATACTCAGACATTTCTTATTTCGATTGATTCTATATAAGTACTGTGAACACAGGCCTTTTACTCACAATGAGATCTTTTCTATTCGGGTTACTTCTCTTGCTGATTCCCTCAAGCAGTCTGGCCTCCCAAAGTCAGGTTGGACTGCTGGTGATGGCGCATGGTGGTAATGACAACTGGAATGAGGCAGTCAGAGAGGCGGTGCGGCCATTGGCCGAAAAATATCCGGTGGCAATTGCATTTGGAATGGCCAACCCGGAGACGCTTCGCAGTGCCGTGAACGACCTGAAAAAAAAGGGAGTGTCTTCCATCGCGGTGGTTCGACTGTTCGTTTCCGCAACGTCGTTTCTGCCGGAAACCGAGTACGCCTTCGGGTTGCGTACAGAAAAACCTTCGGGACAGTTCATGAATGAGCCTGAAATATTGGGCGTCGAGATACCGGTCATACTGAACTCCATGGGACTATTGGATGCTTCGGCATTGGGGGCTGTGTTGGCAGACCGGAGCGTCGCTCTCAGTACGGATCCCGGCCGGGAAACCGTACTTATCATAGGCCACGGTCCGGCAAGTGATGTGGAAAACCGGAAATGGCTCCGCAAGATGAACAGTCTGGCGGATTCTGTTCGGGCACTTACTCCTTTTCACTCGGTTCTGGTCAGAACACTCAGAGAGGACTGGACGGGAAAACGCAAACTGGCAGAGCTTGAACTTCGAGATCTGATAAAAACCGAGGCGGCCCACGGAAGAACGGTACTCGTGATTCCGTTTCGACTGTATGGTTTTGGTCCTTACTCGGAAGTCTTTGAGGGTCTTGATTACCGCTCAGACGGGATGGCCTTTTTGCCCGACGACAGGGTGACTTGCTGGATAGAGAATCAGTATCTGAGCCTCTCTGAAACTTTGCGTTCAGGATCGGCAAATCCAGCTGAATAATAATGGTTGTCCGCGGGTCTGGAACGATCCAGTTCAGCCCGGCGGGCGAAGATTGATCGGATTTTTTTGACTCCACGGCGGTCCGTTCCTATCCTGACGGTCCATTCCTATTCTGGTTTATCTGCCTGGATATCCTATGAAATACATTCTGGCTCTTGATCAGGGGACGTCGAGTTCGAGGGCGATCTTATTTGATCGCGCGGGATCGGTGGTTGCAGTTGCTGGAAAGGAATTTTCGCAACACTTTCCGCGTTCGGGGTGGGTCGAACACGACCCTGTGGATCTGTGGAACTCACAGTGGGAAACGGCCGAACGCGTTATGCGAAGGAAAGGGATTTCGGCAACGGACATTTCTGCGATAGCCATCACAAACCAGCGCGAAACGACAGTTTTGTGGGATCGCAGAACCGGACGACCGGTGTGCAATGCCATTGTCTGGCAGGACCGCCGGACCGCAGACTATTGTTCACATCTCAAGCGCCTGGGTCATGAACCGATGGTTCGCCGGAAGACCGGGTTGTTACTCGACCCTTATTTTTCGGCGACCAAACTCAAATGGATTCTGGATTCTGATTCGGATATCAGGGCAAATGCCGAAAAAGGCCACCTCGCATTCGGAACCGTCGACGCCTGGTTGATCTGGAATCTTACCGACGGGGCTGTACACGCCACTGATCCCGGAAACGCATCCCGCACACTTCTTTACAATATTCATTCCGCCACCTGGGATGAAGAGCTGCTGGACCTGTTCACCATTCCGCGGGTAATTCTGCCGCAAGTTTTCCCGTCTTCCGGAATTGCAGGGTATACAACACAGGCACTTACCGGTACACCTGTACCGATCGCCGGGATCGCAGGAGATCAGCAGGCCGCGTTATTCGGACAACTCTGCACTTCGCCCGGAAGTGCAAAAAACACGTACGGTACCGGTTGTTTTTCGTTGATGAATATCGGGTCAAGCCCGGTCATGTCCGAGCACAATCTCCTCACGACCGTTGCCTGGCAATTGGACGACGAGATCACGTATGCCCTGGAAGGCAGCGTATTTGTTGGAGGGGCTGTGGTGCAGTGGTTGCGTGATGGGCTCGGCTTTATTGAAACGGCCGCCGAGGTGGAAGAGCTCGCCCTCGCCGTTCCGGACACCGGGGGCGTCTACCTCGTACCTGCGTTTACAGGGCTTGGCGCTCCGTACTGGGATCCGTACGCTCGCGGAACGATCGTTGGAATTTCGCGGGGCACCACAAAAGCCCACATCGCCCGTGCCGCTCTTGAAAGCATTGCTTTTCAGACGGCCGAGTTGCTCGACTGCATGCAGAAAGATGCGGACAAAGCCGTAGAGACGCTGAAAGTCGACGGGGGAGCCAGCGCCAATAACACCCTTATGCAATTTCAGGCGGACATCCTGCAGGCGAGGATCGAAAGGCCTGCGATCCTTGAAACGACGGCGCTCGGCGCAGCATATCTGGCCGGACTGGCTGTCAATTTCTGGGAAAACATCGAAGAGCTGGTCTCAAAACATTCGGTCGATCGATACTTCGAGCCAGAAATGCCTCCGGGCGTAGCCGGCGAGCTGCTGGAACGCTGGCGCGAGGCCGTAAAACGTTCGCGAAACTGGGAACACAGATCATCTTGAAAAAACACAGACTCCGGTCCGGCGAAGTCGCGGTTCTCGGCATTCCGTTCGACGAGAACTCCTCTTACAGGAGGGGACCGGCAAAAGGGCCCGCGGCGATTCGAGAAGTGTTATTCAGCGGCTCTTCGAATCTGAGCGCCGAGTCGGGTTTTGACCTCGCTGAGTCCGGGCGCTGGAAAGACCTTGGCGACATTGGTTTTGGCGAGATAGAATCCACCGTCTCGAGCCTTGTCCAGAATGGTATTCGCGTGCTTGCGCTCGGCGGTGATCATTCCATCCTCTTTCCAATCATCAATGCCACCGCACCGGCATACGAAAGGCTCACAATCCTGCAGCTCGATGCGCACCCGGATCTCTACGATGAATTTGATGGCAACCGGCAATCCCATGCCTGCCCGGCTGCTCGAATCATGGAATCCCACTCGAACGTGCGACTTGTACAAATCGGCATTCGCTCGCTGAACACGCACCAACGAGATCAGGCCGAACGATTCGGAGTGGAAACGATTACGGCGTCAGAGTGGGCGCGAAAGCCGCATCCGGACGTGTTACCCGATCTCGACGGGCCCGTGTACATTTCGCTCGACATGGATGTGCTCGACCCGGCTTTTGCGCCCGGTGTTTCGCATCATGAGCCCGGAGGATTATCGACTCGCGACATCATCTCGCTCATCCAGTCCATACATAATCCTGTCATCGGTGCTGATATCGTGGAGCTGAATCCTGAACGGGATCCGGTCGGAATTACCGCCGCGGCGGCGGCAAAATTCTTGAAGGAAATCGTCGACCGGATGTCAGGAAATGTTAACAGGCCCTGATAAACTGAGAATCGTTATAATTGTCCACTGACCAACGACCCTTCTCGCCCCGAAAACCCCGTGATCGATGAAAAAGTTTGTTTCAGCCGTGTTATTTACAGCTCTCGTGCTTGCGGTAATCCTGATTAATAGCAGGCGGCCGACCCCTCGCATTCTGATATTCAGTAAAACAACTGGATATCATCACAGCGCCATTGCCGCAGGCCAGACGGCTCTTCTCAAACTTGCCTCAGAGAAGGGATTCGAAGCCGACACCACGACGGACAACCGGCTGTTCCGGGACGAGGTCTTATCATCCTACCACGCGATCATCTTCTTGAACACTACACTCGACGTACTGGATGAATTCGAACAGATTGCCATGCAGCGCTTTATCGAGGCGGGCGGAGGGTATGTTGGTATTCACGCGGCGTCAGACACAGAATACGACTGGCCGTGGTACGGGCAGCTCGTCGGGGGATATTTCGTAAGCCATCCGGCCATCCAGGAGGCCACGCTGCACGTCGAAGACGCGGATCATCCATCGACAAAGTCCCTTCCAGCGGATTGGATCCGGAGTGACGAATGGTACAATATCCGGTACGTCAACGACGATATTCATGTGGTCTTGTCGATCGACGAATCCACGTACAATACGGGAAAAGAAGGCGACCCCGAGCCTCATCCTGTGGCCTGGTACCATGAATTTGACGGTGGGCGTGCATTTTATACGGAACTCGGTCACACGGAGGAATCTTACGCCGACCCTCTTTTCCTCGCCCATGTCTGGGGCGGCATTTCCTGGGCCGTGGGCGAGGTGGAGGGGCTCGACTATACGCTGGAAGGTGTGGTGCCCAACGCAGACGAATTCCGATTTACAACCCTGGAGGAAAATCTGAATGAGCCGATGGAGCTGGATATTCTACCTGACGGACGGATCTTATATGCCGAACGACGAGGCGACGTAAGGCTTTTCGATCCGAAAACCGGGCAAAGCACGATAGCCGCCTCCCTGGATGTATTTTCAGAACTTGAAAATGGCCTTCTCGGCCTCGCTGTGGATCCTGACTTTGCCTCTGATTCCTGGATTTATCTTTATTACTCGCCCGACATCGACGCCGAGGTCCAATATCTATCCCGCTTCCAGTTCGAGGGCGACTTTCTGGATCTGGACACCGAGCAGGTTATTCTCATGGTTCAGAATCAACGTCTCGAGTGTTGTCACAGCGGTGGATCGGTAGAATTTGGTCCGAACGGATTGTTATACCTGTCCGTCGGCGACGATACCAACCCGTTCGCATCGGACGGATTCACACCCATCGACGAGCGCACTGGTCGATCGCAGTGGGATGCTCAGCGCACTGCCGCCAATTCGCAGGACCTGAGGGGAAAAATCCTGAGAATCAAGCCGGAGGCCGACGGTTCATACAGCATTCCCAAAGGAAACCTGTTCCCGCATGGCGGTGTCGGAGACTCGGATGAGCCGCATGGCGGTATTGGCGCTGCCGATACGCCGGATGGCGGCGGCGGAGTTGCGAAAGGGCCGCATGGCGGTATTGGCGCTGCCGATACGCAAGATGGCCGCCCCGAAATTTATATCATGGGAAATCGAAATCCGTTTCGAATCTCTATTGATCAAAAAACAAGCACCCTTTACTGGGGTGAAGTAGGCCCTGATGCTGCTCGTGACTCGACGGGAAGAGGACCCAGAGGTCACGACGAAATCAACAGGGCGACCGGGGCAGGGTTTTACGGATGGCCTTATTTCGTGGGCGACAACAAAGCGTACTACGACTACAATTTTTCAACATCCACGTCCGGTCCCGCGTTTCAAGCGGCTGCCCCGCAGAACAACTCCCCCAACAACCGGGGTACGCGGGCTCTTCCTGCCGCGCAGCCTGCGTTTATCTGGTATCCCTACGATACCTCGGTCGAATTCCCGATGTTGGGTGATGGTGGCCGAACGGCGATGGCCGGGCCCGTTTATTACGGCGCTTCGCCAGTGCCACGAGCTGTATCCTCCGAGAACCGGGGTGCATTCCCACCCTACTACCATGGGAAATTGTTCATTTATGAGTGGATGCGCCACTTCATCAAGGTCGTAAGCATGGACGACAACGGGTCCTATCGATATATGGAGTCTTTCCTTCCGGGTACAACGCTGGCGCGGCCGATCGACATGATTTTTGCGCCTGACGGATCCATGTATCTACTGGAATACGGCACGGCGTGGAATGCGCGCAACGAAGATGCTCGCCTGGTCCATATTGAATTCATCCGGCAATAATCACGGCCGGAAGACCTTTTATCCTGGGCGAAACCAACTGGAAACCCGTCAGCGAGACCCGCTGGAAACCCGTCAGCGAGACCCGCTGGAAACCCCTCAGCGAGACCCGCTGGAAACCCCTCAGCGAGACCCGCTGGAAACCCCTCAGCGCGGGATGATATCGCCGTGCTCTCGTGGTGGGCAACAGAGGCGAGTAACTTTCATTTGCCGCTCGGCACCGACACCGATACCGATACCGATACCATTCAGGCGCGCGAGTCCGATCCCGCAAAAGGTTCTCAACAAATTCGCGATTGGCCGGGCACCGGGATGGCTCGGATCCGTTGGCTGCTGAATCTGATATTGCATCAGCAAACCACACAACCCGATATGCCCAGCGCCCGAGCCCGACAGATTCTCGTAGGCACACACGAAATAGCAGACGACCTGAAGACCCGGATCGATGACGGAGCTGATTTTGCGGCACTCGCCGGCGAGTACTCAAGCTGCCCGTCAGGAAAGAAAGGGGGAGATCTCGGCGATTTTGGACCAGGACAGATGGTCAAGGAGTTTGACGAAGTGGCTTTCAGCGCTCCGGTCGGCGAGGTGCAGGGACCGGTCAAGACTGAGTTTGGATTTCATCTGATAGAGGTTACCTACCGAACCGCATAGCCCGGCGTCGACTGATGTGTATTGTTGAAGGCCACGCCATTCTTCATGTTCGCTTACTCGAGGACCGTTACCCGTGATCACGCAAATCTTCGCGACCAGGATTGTATCCATGGCGGGAATTCCCGCTCTCACTGCGGCCGGAATATTGATGCTGACAGTTTCGGTCGCATGCACAACGCCCCCGAATCCGACCTCCAACAGCGAGGAGTGGGTCTCGTTGTTCAATGGCAGGGATATAGACGCATGGAAAGTGAAAATTGCGGGATATGAACCAGGAATAAATTATGCGAACACCTTCCGTGTTCGCGACGGACTGATCGTCGTTGACTACGCTGAATACGATGAGTTTGGAGAACGATTCGGGGTTCTGGTGTATCCGGATCCATACTCGTATTACAAACTGGCTGTAGAATACCGTTTTACCGGAGAACAACTCCCGGATGGACCTGAATGGGCATACCGGAACAGCGGAGTCATGATTCACTCTCAGTCGGCAGAATCCATGTTGCGTGATCAGGACTTTCCGATATCCATTGAAGTGCAATTGCTGGGCGGAAATGGCCAGGAAGAACGAACGACGGCAAATCTGTGCACACCTGGCACAAATGTAGTGATGGAGGATAATCTCGAGACCCGCCATTGTATCAACTCTGTTTCGCAGACTTATCACGGTGACGGGTGGGTCAGAATTGAAATCGAGGTGCTCGGTGCCGGTAAGATTACCCACCGGATCGATGGAATAACGGTACTTGAATACGAGCAGGTGCAGATCGGAGGGGGCTCTGTTTCAGGGCATGACTCTTCGCTGGTTGTTGACGGTCAGTTGTTATCCGGCGGATACATCAGTCTTCAGAGCGAAAGTCACCCTGTGGAGTTCAGATCGGTTGAGTTATTGAATTTGAGGGGCTGTATGAATCAGAAATCTCCTCGTTACAGATCATATTTCGTCATCAGCGATCCTGTGGCCTGCTGATATTGATCGGCAGACCGGTATCGAGCGGTGCGAAGAACACGTAAGAAATTTGTTTTCGAGTTGAAATCGGCTAAAGAAACGGAAGCGGAACCGCGATACTGATGGTATATATTTTCCATCAGGTAAGTGATCCCATGAAAACGAAATCAATCTCTTCGCATCCTGTTGGAGTAGGGCTGGCTCTCATGACCAGCGTCCTGGGTGCACTCTACTTCTTCAGAGTTTTCAAACCTGCCGTGAAAAAGCATCTTTTGAAAGAACCCGACAGGGCAACGATTGCCTTCGAGCGGCTCGCCCGCCTGCGCCGCGCCAATCGAATTCGGTAAGCGATTGTCATTGACAGGGCGGAAAGTGAAACCTTCGAACCAATACAGTACGTATATAGCGTTTTTTCTGGTTTACTGAAAAGGAAACGACACTCGGGTAAAGGAGTATAAAGAGTAGAGACTCCTGATTAACGATGCACGAAATAAATTGATCTCATGAGGCTGGCACACGAATTAAGCGCTCTTGTAAAAAACGCCTCCGATGCCCGCGGAGTTCGCCGCTGTGAGTTGAATCTCGGTGACGTTCTTCTTCTCTATACTCAGAACTCTGTCTATACAGTACGGGTCGTAGCTCAGGATCGATTTTCGGTTTCCGGCGGCTGGTTTGACCAGAACGACTCACATGGGCTCATAACGACAATCGTTGGTTGTACGTGGGGTGGCTCCAGTATTCATCGGGATTTTGTGGCAAGCTGCGGGATGCGGATTGAATTCGGTAATCGTGTTCTGACGTCGATTCTCAAGCGTATCGTTCGTGTACCGGCAGCGGCAATGAATTAAGGCCTGTTGTTGCGACACGCAAAGTTTTTTGTTCGAGAGATACAAGGCGTAAAATCCTGTAGCGCAGTAGTAATTCGCGTCTTGTCTAATTCTTCGATCACGAACGATAAAATCCGTTCGTATCTTCACCGCGTTTACAAAACGAATCAATTATGGAGTATATGGCTGCAAAGTCACTTCCGACGTTAATTCAGGGCGGAATGGGGGTAGGTGTCTCGAACTGGCGTCTTGCCAACGCGGTCGCGAAATGCGGTCAGATGGGTGTGGTTTCAGGAACCGCTATCGATGCAGTGGTTGCACGTCGGCTTCAGTTAGGTGATCCTGACGGAAGTCAGCGCCGTGCACTGGCACACTTTCCGTGGCCGGAGATGGCGCAGCGGGTTCTTGATCGCTTCTTTATTTCGGGAGGCAAATCGCCAGAGAAAAAGCACAGGGCGATTTCGATGGCAAACCTGCGCATGAAAAGTGCAGCCATTGAACTCTTGATTGTTTCCAATTTTATCGAAGTATTTCTGGCGAGAGAAGGCCATGACGGTTGGGTCGGCATAAACTTTCTCGAGAAAATTCAGCTTCCAAACATGCCATCGTTCCTGGGTGCCATGCTGGCCGGAGTTGATTTCGTCTTGATGGGCGCTGGAATCCCGTTGCAGATTCCGGGTATTCTGGATGGTCTGGCCCGTTGGGACGATGTCCAGATGCGAGTATCGGTAGACGAAAACACGGAAAAACATACTTTTGTGCAGAAGTTCGACCCCAAGGAATATTGTCCGGTTGATCCCCCGGAACTTAAACGACCAAAATTCCTCGCGATTATCTCTTCCGATATTCTGGCGAAAACATTTGTTCGTCGTGCGTCGGGATATACCGACGGGTTTGTGGTTGAAAACTGGACAGCCGGCGGTCATAATGCCCCTCCCAGAAGGGTCGACCGCAAGGCACCTCCACCCGAGGTTTACAGTGAAAAAGACGATGCCGACCTTGAGAAAATGAGGGAGATCGGCCGTCCGTTCTGGCTTGCAGGTGGTTTTTCGACTCCCGAGAAGGTCCAGGAGGCGATTGATGAGGGTGCTGCGGGCGTTCAACTCGGCACCATTTTCGCCTACAGCGAGGAATCCGGAATCACGTCAGAGATCAAGGCGGACGTCGTAAGAAAATACTTTGATGGGACGCTTGAGGTCAAGACAGATTTCAGGGCTTCTCCGACGGGTTTTCCGTTCAAGGTGATTACCACAAAAACGTCTGTCACTCACCCGGATATAGCAAAGAAACGAAAAAGAATTTGCGATCTGGGCTATTTACGACAGATGTACGTGGTAAAGGGCGAAAAAGTAGGTTACCGATGTGCCAGCGAACCCATCGACCAATATGTAAATAAAGGCGGCAAAGTAGAGGCGACAGAGGGGAGGCACTGCCTGTGCAATGGACTCATGGCTACAATCGGGTTGGCTCAGTTGCGCGAAAATGGTGAAGAACCCCCTGTAATCACCTCCGGAGACGACTTTACATTTCTGGATCGTATGACGGACGGCAAAAGTGCCCACTATTCGGCAGTTGATGTAGTTGAATACCTGATGTCAGGAGTCAAGGTCGCACCGGTACCAATTCCGGAACCGGTGGACGTTTAATCCGATTTGAATTAAACGTCATTCAGATACTGAAGTGTCTCTTCCGTAAAAGGTGTCGGCTGGATGCTGAATTCCGAGACAAATGCGGAAGGGTCACAACAGTTTCCTTCTATGAGCATCTCCAACTGATCGGAAGATATCGGAAGTAAACCCGTACGTGAAATCGCGGCCACCAGAGCCCGAGAAAACCAGAGTGGCTGGCGGACTTTCAGGCGTGGATTGATACCTGTCGCTCGCCCGAGAATATCCAGCATTTCTGAATACGGGATGGTCTGCGGACCTGCGGCGCAATAAGATCGATTGGACGCGGGGGGCGCAATTGCGGCCGAGGCCATGGCGCGTGCCACATCTGTTACACAGACCGGGCTGAATGTGTATTCTCCTGTGCCGAAAACCGGCCACACCGGAAACGGTCTGATCAGCGTTTGAAACAGTTGTGTACAAAACTCAGGCTGCCCCGGACCGGGTCTGCCAAAGATCAGCGACGGCCGAAAAATGGACCAGGACCTGAATCCTGCCGCGCGAACAGTCTCCTCGGCTGCCCACTTTGTCGATTGATATCGCGATACTCCATCAAAGCGAGCTCCATTTGCACTCATATGAACGAAGGTCTCGACACCGGTTTCGAGAGCGACGTTCACCACGTTTTCCGTGCCCAGCGTGTGCACCGATTCGAATGTGATATTTTCCTTTCGATTTTCCTCGATAATTCCGACGAGGTGGATTACGGCCTGGCAGTCTCTCATCGCGCCGCGTAATTGATCTTTGTTTGTGACGTCTCCGTCCGCAAATTCAATTTGACGTTCGAAACGGGCGGCGTTGAATCCATGGGAAGAGCGCGCGTAAATACGCACATCGACCGGATAGTTCAACATCTCGCGAACCACATATCGGCCAACGAATCCCGTTCCACCCGTAACAAGAATAAGTGGTTTCATCGGTGCAATTGAAGAGGGTCCCTGCCACTCATCGGCGGTACCATATACCCGTGCGTGGCGGTACCATATACTCGTGCGCGGCGGTACCATATACCCCTGCGCGGTGGTACCATATACTCGTGCGCGGCGGTACCATATACCCCTGCGCGGTGGTTCAATATACTCGTGCGCGGTGGTTCAATACGAACAGCCTCCGAAACTCTGATTTGACTAGCGAGCAGCGGACAAGTATTATTACAGATAACGAAGCGACTTTTGAGCCCCACTGTTACCCCGAAGCGCTTTGGACGGTCCCACGATCGAACCGTATTTTTCATGAGGATGTTCATCTCCTGGTTGCACGTTACAGGCGCGTTCCGTTTTCGAGCGCTTCTTGTACTGCCTTTTGTCGCTGCTGTTGTTTTCCTGGTGATCTCGCCACGCCTGTCTCTGGCTCAAATGAGGGTTACCCACAGACCCGAGCACCTGCATACCAATCAGGCGGCAAAAATATATCTGGGTTATGATGGAGTAGAGAAATTTGACGGTGCGTACCTGGCGCTTCCGATAGCGTGGTCTCTGAAAGATGTTATCCTACTCTCGGGAAGAGGTCAGTTGCAGGAAGTTTCGTACAAACAATCGTCGCAATTCGAGAATCGTTTTTACCTGTTTGCCAAGAATGGCTTCTCCGGCAACGATCAGATTGTTCTGGAAATTGATACGGGGTACAGGAGCAGTTCCGGTACAATTCGACTGGTTCCTTTCAAGATGAATATGCGTCGCTTCGAGCCAGTTCCGGAAATGCAGCAGGATTTAGCGTTACAACAACATTTCCAGGTTGATCAGCAGATATTCTTGAACAGAAACCGCGTCCTGGCCATGGATGCAGGGCTCCCCGGACTGGTCCTTCCGGCGCGTACTTTTCCAGACCTGTCGTCGAGATCATCATATACGGCTGAGTTATGGTTGAAAACGACCTCGGCAGACGTCATCGTTCTATCGACATGGGACGGTGATGAAAACACGTCCTATCCTGTCGAACTTACCATTGATGACGCCGGACATCTTGTTTTCTTCAGGGGTGTAAGCGGTGAACATCAGACCATGCACAGTCAGAATCCTGTCGCGGACGGTACCTGGCATCATGTGGCCGTCACGCAAAATAGCGATACCGGATGGACACGACTCTTTCTGGACGGCATGCGGTCGGACTCGCTGTACAATGCCTCGGCGCAGATAATCGAAGCCCCCGCATTCCTTTCTGTTTCTGGACGACCCGTACGCGAGACCAATAATCGAGCCGGGTCCATGCGACTTACGGGTTTCGTTGATGAGGTCCGGATATGGCCGGAAGCCCGAGATCTGGAATTGATCCGGCTGGGCATGCGTCAGTCTCTGGGTACCAGGACGGATGGCGTTCTGATACTCTCGTTCGATGAGGAGGACTCGAATTCTCAGATTGCACGCCGGACGCGCCATCTCGATAAAGTGAAATCAGATCTGTCGTTTTATGAAGGGGTCGAAAATATCAATCTTGTACTTGATGCGGGGACGGTTCTTCTTACCTGGGAAGCCACCGATCCTGAGGTGATGGGATTTACGATAGAGCGATCTGTCGACGGGGCAGATTTTGAAGACCTCTCTGTGGTTGTCGTCGGCTTCAACCATACCGGGAAATCGCATTCGTACTGGTATAGAGACATTGATGCTCCCGATTCTGTAGCGTATTACCGCATTCGTCAACGGTTTTCCGATGGGACGGAAAGGGTAACTGCTGCTGTCAAAGTGGGGATGGGCTCGCACGACGAGTCGCTACCGGCGACGCTGACAGGTAATTATCCCAATCCATTCAATCCTGTGACGACGATCACCTACACGGTAAAGGAACGGGAAAAGGTAAAGATTACCGTCTGGGACCTTTCGGGTCAGTTGATTGCCATTCTGTTTGATGGTGTACGTGATGTGGGTGAATTCGAGGTTACATTCGAGGGAAGTGAGCGAATCAGCGGGACGTATTTTGTTCGCCTCGAGACCGGCGGAGGAGTATCTTCTCGCCAGATTGTGCTCATGAAATAATAGTTTCTCCGGTCGAATCTTGTCCATGTTTTACGAAGTCCACTAATGAGTCACCATTCTGAATTCGATTCCAGAGAGGTCGCTCAAGAAGTTGTTCCGTATATTCCGGCATCGCAAAGCCTGCCCGAAATCACGTTAAAAGCCGTGATTCTCGGGTTTGTCCTTTCCGCTGTTCTTGCCGGAGCCAACGCATACCTGGGACTGAAGGTGGGTATGACCGTATCGGCGTCCATTCCGGCGGCGGTGATCTCCATGGCACTTCTTCGAGCGTTCCGGGAACACAACATTCTTGAGAACAATATTGTTCAGACTTCAGCATCGGCGGGTGAGGCACTCTCGGCGGGCGTGATCTTTACGCTTCCCGCGCTGATCATGCTGCAGTATTGGACGGAGTTCAAGTTTCTTCCGACCTTCGCCATCGCAGCGGCCGGAGGTATTCTGGGAGTTCTGTTCACGATCCCGCTGCGGAGGGCTTTGATTGTGGAGGCCAAGCTTCAGTTTCCCGAAGGAGTCGCTACGGCAGAAGTACTGAAAGCAGGGGAGAAAGGAGGCGAAGGGGCTCGTATAATCGGTATGGCGGGAATTGCAGGAGCGCTGTTGAAACTGGGCCAGACCGGATTGAAACTGATTGCCGCAAAGACAGGAGGGTCTTTTACTGTCGGCGGAGCTCTTTTTGGAATAGGATCCGATCTGGGTGTTGCCCTCCTTGGTGTTGGCTTCATTGTAGGCCTCAACATTGCAATACTTGTATTTGCCGGTGGAGTAATTTCATGGTTCATCGGTATTCCGCTTTTCACGGCTTTTGCTGATCCGGCCGAGATTCTGGCCATTACCGACGGGGCGTCCGGTTACACCGCCGCCGAAGAAATATGGAGTGCGCGAATTCGATACCTGGGCGTCGGGGCTATGGCTGCGGGCGGCATATACGCCCTGTTATCACTCGGTAAACCCATCAGAGATGGTTTCACGTCATCGATGGAAGCCATGAGAAAAATCCGATCCGGAGAAGGTGATACCATTCCGAGAACGGAGCGGGACACTCCGATAAATATAGTTCTGATCGGCACACTCGCGATGAGTGTGCCCATTCTGATCGTTTTTCTGGCTGTGATCGATCAGGATGCGCTTCTTGTTTCCGGGGGACAATACGCAGGGATTATCGCGTTTTCCGTTCTGTTTTCGCTCATCGCCGGGTTCGTTTTTCATCCGTTGCCGGATATATGGCCGGGCTTGTAGGATCCTCAAACAATCCGATATCGGGCGTAACGATTGCAACGATTCTTACAATATCACTCATTCTTCTGGCGTTTCTCGGAGGGCAGATAAATTTTGCTGTTGATTCGGATCAGGCAACAGCGGCAGCGGCAACCGCGATTCTTGTCGGCGCCGTTGTGGCGTGTGCGGCAGCGCTTGCAGGCGATAACCTGCAGGACCTGAAGGCCGGACAACTGGTCGGCGCAACGCCCGCGAAGCAGCAGATCATGCAGATAGTCGGTGTCGTGGCAGCCGCTCTTGTCATTGCTCCGGTGCTCCAGCTTTTGTTTTCCGCTTACGGAATGGGAGATGTATTCCCACGGGCCGGCATGGACGTTTCCGAGGCATTGAAAGCGCCCCAGGCTACGCTCATGAGTTCGGTTGCAAAGGGCGTATTCACGCGTAACCTGCCTTGGGAAATGATCTGGACGGGGGTGGGTATCGCCGTTCTGATTATTGCGATTGATAAATATCTGGAATCGCGAAAAAGTACATTTCGGGCGCCCGTTCTGGCTGTAGCCGTGGGTATTTATCTCCCGATCGAATTATCCGTACCGATTTTTGTAGGTGGCGTAATCTCATGGGCCGTGGGACGATCGATTGCCGCGAAATGGAGTGTCGCCCCGGAACGTGTTGATGAAGAAACAAAGAAAGGGCAGACCCGCGGACTGCTGTTTGCTTCCGGATTGATTACGGGGGAAGCACTGGTGGGAATTCTGTTGGCGATTCCTTTTGCGGCGAGTCAGAGTACCGATGTGCTGGCCCTTGCACCCGAAGGGTTCGAGGCCGTGGCAAACATTCTGGGTATCATCGGGTTTGCTCTGTTCTGTTTTTGGTTATTCAGAACGGCCCGCGGGAGCAGGGCATAAACAGGGGACAATCCCGGGTAAGAAATGAAGCTGACTTATTTCGGACATTCTGCATTCATGTTGCAGACGGCGAGCGTCAAACTTCTGTTTGACCCGTTCATTTCGGGAAACCCCCATGCAGAAGGGGTAATCACTGCGGATCAGCTGAATCCTGACGTCATTTTACTGACCCACGCGCACGGTGATCACTTCGGGGATACCGTTGACATCGCCCGGAGAAGCGGAGCGCTCGTGATTGCGAACGCGGAAATTGCCCAATATATGTCGGAGCGCCACGGGCACGAAAACGTCAAAGGCATGAACACCGGGGGCTCTTGCACTTTCGACTGGGGCAGGGTCACGATGACCGATGCCCGCCATTCTTCGTCTTTTCCTGATGGCACGTACGGAGGTAATCCCCATGGTTTTGTAGTCCAGGCGGAGGACCGAACCGTGTATGCGATGGGCGACACAAGTCCTTTTGCCGAAATGGCCTGGCTTGCGGAAGATTTCGAGATTGATCTTGCTTTGATTCCGATCGGTGATTGTTTCACGATGGGACCGGAAATGTCTGTTCGAGCGGCCGGCCTGACAAAAGCCTCGTGTTTCGTCCCGATCCATTTTAATACGTTTCCGGCGATAAACGTGGATGTAGACGCCTGGGAGAAGTTGATGGAGAAGGCCGGTCATAAGACGCTCGTAGTACAACCGGGTGGTGAAACAGACGTGTGACGGATGTGATCTCCGGGAGATGCTGCCCTCAGGATCGCGAACCAATGGGGAGGCGATGCGTGCAATATGGAGAACGAGTGAACAGGCCACAAATAAAAAAAGCTTTCAGAACTCCTCTCCACATATCGGTTTGTGACAGACCAGAAAAAGCTCGATTCAGAGCGTTAGCAGGGCGGTTTTTGCTGTCTTTTTTGATCCTGATCTTGTTCGGGGTTGCAGAAATTCTCGCACAGCGTCCCATCCGGACATTTGACCCGTTTTATCTCGGAGAATCTGCAAATCGAATATTTTTTGACACGTACTCGATTACGGCGGAAGCATCTTATCGTCTGAACTCGTTTCTGACATCCGATGAAATCGCCGATACAGGACTTTCCTCTGCATCAGATCCGCTCGGACTGAATTTCCGTGTCGAATATCATCTGTCGCGACAGTTGGATATGGGCATATATGTCGATGCCGTGGGCAATACGGCAGGTCGGTCACTCGATCTGAGCTGGATTACGCTGAAATATTTTCAGCGCTATGAAAATGTCAATTATGCAATCCGATTGGCCGTTGATCCTGCTTCAAACGGTGGCGCCGGGTTTCCCCAGATGGACCTGGGCTTTCTGTATCATACATTTCACTCACCAACCGTTTCGTCTGATTATGCCATAGGGATTCGTCGTGTTCAAATGGGTTTTCAGCAGCTGATCAAGACGACGCCGCAGCTCCTGGACGAGGACGACGCGATCATTGCTAAACCGGACCCGGAACGTCAACTTCTGAGATCTCAGGCTCTCGGATGGGAGGTTCATCTCATGGGCGGGTACAACTTTATATTTGATCCCGCCGGAAGCAAATTGTATGTGTCCGTGATGGGTGAGGGAGGCAGCTACGATCTGGTAGAGTGGGTCGTTGATGATCTCGATCCTGGCGGCGGTGCACGGATCTCACGCAATTTTTCAGGCGGTGTGATCTGGCTCAGATCCGGTATCGAGCTGAACAGGCCATCTTACCTGATATCACCCCATATCAGTATTCCGTTCAAGCAATGGGCCACGTCCGCCGGGGATGACTGGCCGCGTTCCACCGCCTACCTCGGACTGCGATTGACGATCAGATAGGCCATCGTAACATGCTGATTGGTATCGTATCCGACACGCACGGTTTTTTCCATCCATCGCTGGTCGAATATTTTGCCTCTGTGGACCTGATTATCCATGCCGGAGATATTGGCAACGAAGAGACACTTCTGGCACTGCAGACCATCGCGCCTGTCCGGGCTGTCTTCGGAAACGTGGATGGATGGAAATTGCGCCACACCGCGCCGGAACATCAACGGTTCGAAGAGCAAGGTCTGAAATTCTGGGTTACGCACATAGCCGGGCATCCCGGACGATGGCAGTTGGGAATGGGCAAAAAACTGGCAGAATCTCTGCCTGACATTTTTATTTGTGGACACAGTCATATACTTCGGATTGAAAGGGTTCCGGAATTGCAGAACATGTTGTATATCAATCCTGGAGCGGCCGGGCGGCAGGGATTCCATCTGGAAAAGACGGTCGTGCGTCTTATAATCAGAGACGGCAAACCGGAACAGGCCGATGTTATTCATCTGGATGCAAAAAGCACAGCAGGGAAACCATGACTGAAACCTTCAAGCAAGTGCCTACTGAAGAGCGTAGAACAGATCGTTTTGATCTCAGGGCACTCTACGAAACGAGTCAGCTGCTCAGTGCTTCTCTTGACATTGAGTTTGTACTCGGCAATCTGCTGCTTACGGCCATGAGTAAAATGCTCGTTACGCGAGGTGTTGCGTTATTATATGACCCTGTGCAGGATGCCTTCCGGGCAGCGGTGGTTAAAGGAATTCCGGGACTCAAGAGAGACACCGTTCTCAAAATCAAGGGACTTGCACTTGAAGGGCACCTGTCTGACAAACAGGTTCCGGGTGCTCTTGCAGACTACGGAGTAAGACTGGTTTTCCCCGTTGTATTCGGTGATCGACAGATCGGGTTGATCGGACTCGGTGCCAAATATACTGGAAAGGCGTTCGCCTCACACGAGCTGGAATTCATGTCGTCGCTCGTAAATATTTCATCAGCGGCGGTTCACAATTCACTCCTGGTAGAAGAGCTGCGTCAGGCCAATATGGACCTGGATGGTAAAGTTCAGCAGCTCAATACGCTTTTTGATCTGTCGCAGGAGTTCAATGCAACACATGAACGTGAGCGACTGGTAAAATTGTTGACGTTCGCTTTGATGGGCCAGATGCTGGTCCAGAAACACGTATTTCTTCTGAAAAGTGAAGATGGGGATGATCAGGCGGGCGAACTTGAGGTACGCGTCGTCGCGGCCAAAGGAGTAGACAAAGAAGCGTTTTCTGCCAGTCTTGTGAAAAAGATCTGTTCGCTCGGCGAACTTCATCTCGTTGACGAGAACAAAGGCAAGTTTTCGAAACAACTCAAGGGTCTCGGGATATCGCTCGTACTTCCTATCCGGCAAAAAGGGGAGACCGTTGCTGCGCTTTGCCTGGGTGCAAAGATGACCGGTAAGGCTTATCAGCCGGATGATATTGAATTTCTGTATTCGCTGGGAAACCTGGCATTCGTGTCCCTCCAAAATTCGTATCTTGTTGCACAGCAACTTGAAAAGCAAAAGCTTGAAGAGGAGATGCGACTCGCAAGGGAGATTCAGGAGCGATTGCAACCTGAAAAACTTCCGGAAATAGAAGGCCTGGAATCCGCATGTCTCGCGCTTCCGAGTCGACACGTGGCCGGAGACTATTTCGATGGAATTAAACTTGGCCCCAGAAAAATTCTGATCGCTATTGCGGATGTCACTGGAAAAGGGGTACCGGCTGCTCTTTTGATGTCAAACCTTCAGGCGTGTTTGCACGTTCTTGTACCCATGGATGTCACACTGGAAGGAGCCGTGGCTCAAATTAACAAGGTCATTACACAGAATACAGGATTCGACAAATTCATCACATACTTTCATGGTATCTATGACGGGGATGCGCGTACGTTTGAGTACGTGAATGCGGGCCACAATCCTCCAACACTTGTTCGCGCGAACGGTGATATCGAATTGCTGGATGAGGGAGGATTGCTGCTGGGCGTGATCAAGGATGCTGAGTATGTCCGTGGATCAACGCCCTTGGAGAAGGGAGACGTGCTGGCCCTCTTTACCGATGGAGTGACCGAGGCCATGAGTCCGGAAGAGGAGGAATACGGAGAGGAACGACTTGAAGCGCTTTTAAAAAAAACGAGAAAACGGTCGGCTCAGGAGATTCTGGACGTGATCCGTGAAGACATTCGTGACTTTACCTGTAACGCGCCAGTCCTCTCAGATGATCTCACGATGCTTATCATAAAGGTCGTTGACCCGGGCGTTGACACGCGTCCTGACAAGTGTGCCGCCGCAGAGGGCGAACGCATCCCGTCCACCTAACGGCGGATCGAACCGGAAGGAAACGAAACGACACTCTGATTGCCGTTCATCCCGACGGATGCAACTCCGAACAGATAATTGTCGATCACGATACTCTCCAGAGTGTACCGCGAGGTAATTCCGACGAATCGGGAGTTGGTCCACTGAGGGGCCGTAGTTTCTCGCCAGTACACAAAATATCCGGCAAGATTCGGATCATCTACTTCGTCCCAAATGAGTGTCGTGGACGGGCTGACAGCCCCGCCGATCCGTACGTTTTCCGGTTCCGGGGGTGCCCATGCCAGACTGGCCAGATTGATGGCGTTCACGGCAGTCAGCTTTGCGGCGTACGTGAAATCAACCCCTTCGATCACGTCGCCGTACGCAATTCCGTTTTCGACGCGCAGATCCTGGTGCTGACGCGTATAATTTTCGTGCGCTTCCATGATTCGAATTCCTGAAAATCCGACATCGTTGAAGGGTCGATGATGCCCACCTCGACCGAATCGATCCAATCGATAGATCAACATGGGATTCATTTCCGGAAGAATCTGTCGGGTGGTCCGTTCTACATATCGTGCCAACTGCCGGGACGGTCCGTCAACCTCACCGCCTGTAAAACGCCGCCTCTGGCGACTGCGCTCGTCTTCTGTCGCGGGTGTGGGTTCAGAAAATATCCTGAATGCAGCGTTGTCGATCACACCGTCTATGCCGCTGATATTGCCGATCATATCGTTGTTGAGTACACCGACGATATTCCATCCCTCCGCCACGGCCTTTTCAGCCATGGCTTTACCTCCGAAGAGTCCCTGCTCTTCTCCGGACAGACCCACGAAAACCAGGCTGGTCGGGAAAGAATAAGGAGACAGCAACCGCGCGGCTTCGATTACGCCGGCCATTCCGGAGGCATTGTCGTTCGCTCCCGGTGAATCGGACGAATCGTTCAATGCGCTCGATATCCTCGAATCTATGTCACCGGACATGATGATGTATCGATCCGGAAATCGAGTTCCCCGCAGAATGGCGACGACGTTCACGATCCATGTATCTCGCGGAATTCTGCTTCCTTCTCTGCCTTCTACGAGCGAGCGCTGAAATGAAACCTCAAGGCAATCATCACACGCCCTGGAAATGGTATCAAATTCAGTTTTGATCCAGCGCCTTGCCGCCCCGATTCCACGTGCAGGCGAAAGGGTATCCGAAAGCGTGTGCCGGGTTCCGAATCCCACCAGCGAGCGAATATCATTTCCGATTCGATCCGAAGAACTCGAATCTGCGATGCGGAAGAGTCGAAGGTCCAGCGATGGCGGTGCCTGGCTTCGAGTACGGGTTTGAGTCTGGTCCGGAGTCCCGCCCGAGTCCTGGATCCGGGTGTTACGCCGGGCGACCGCCGTGGTGGTGTCGGGAAGCCACAATGCAGCAATGGCTACGGAAACGCAGACAACGATCACCTTGGAGGAGGGCAGAGAAAGCTTCACGGTACACATGGACAGTGGGACATGGAAGCTGAATGATACAGCCGACCGTAACGAACGGCAAACACGTGCGGGGCACTCGAGGCAGGTCCCGTCCAAAGCTCGAAAAAGAACCCGGGTGAGCCGGAGCCGAAACGTATACCCCCTCAAATACACGCTCGGCCCCTTGTTGGCTCACGCTCAGAGTCAAATTGGGGTACAGATCTTGTACCCACGCAGTATCGTCAGCCTGCGTTCGGATTAAAGCCCGGAACCAAGAAAAATCGCCCTGAAAAAGCAGATATATCGATTTCTGCTCCGGTCGGAATATCTGGTCGAACGGGCGCAATAATTCTTCTCCAGGCTGTTACGCACCAGGCTGTGATGTCTCTATCCATCCGGTGCTGCCCACCACTGCGCTCTCTGGAACAGGAAACGAGGCCACGAAAAGTGGTCGAGCACTTGAAGTGTCATCACCGACGGCCGATACCCACGTTGTTCATTGTGGCTCCCTCCTCATGCGAACCCAATCGCTGAAGGTCATGCCGCTGGTAATTCCAATCAAGAATCACGGACCCCAAACATGACAAAGCATAATGCAGCTCGTCTCTCCTTCAGCGCCGTTTTCCTCATTGCAGTCGCGATGACAGGGACGGGTTGTGTCGATCAGGTGTTCGATTCGAACCCTGATTCTGAAAAAGATGTGATTCGCAGCGGGAAGTTCAGAAATCCACAACTCCTGAACAAGGCTGCACAAATGATCTCAAAGGGTGAAAATTACACAGGTATTGTCTTTTCCATCCAACCGAATAAAATCGTCGATCGTTACAAAATCGTTGATCGCTACAAAATTGTCGATCGTTACAAAATTGTCGACCGATACGAATATTCTGAAGTGTTCGCAGGTTTTGCGATCTGGGCCGCAAGTGGTCATCTCGAAGAAATGCTGGCGCTTATGGAAAGCGACCCTGATATTCAGTGGATCGAGACAGCATTCAATATGAACGGGCCGATTGGAAAAAGAAAGCGGTCTAAAAAATACGATACGGTACCCTGGAGCATAGAAATGGTTGGCGGGACCGAAAGTTGGGCACATTCCGGCGATGGAGAAGGTACCGTAGACGTTGATGTTTTTGTGATCGACACCGGAGTAAGTTCCTCTGATCTCAACGTGATTGAAAATGTGGATTTCTCAGGTTCGGATCCAGGCGCTTCGGACAGTGACGGTCATGGTACTCATATTGCAGGGATCATCGGTGCATATGACGATGATCGAGGAATTGTCGGATTAGCGCCTGGTGCTCGAATCCACAATCTTAAAGTATTCGGTTCTAACGGTACCACAGACGATGGAATAGTGATCCAGGCTCTGGAACACGTTCTTGTTTGGAAGTCAAATAATCCGGAACTCCCAGCGGTCGTCAATCTGAGTCTCGGCGAAGATGTGGAGACAGACGGATATACTCTGCTCGACGAGGCCGTTCAAAAAGTGATCGACTCTGGAATTACGGTTGTAGTGTCAGCGGGTAATGAAGGTCACGATGTGGCGACCATTTCTCCGGCCCATGTTCCGGGGGTAATTACTGTAGGCAGCGTAGATGAGAAGCGAAAGTTTTCCTGGTTCTCCAACTTTGGAAGCGGCTTGGATATTCTTGCGCCAGGTCAGAACGTGATTTCCACATCGCCGGATCGGTTTGGTGTTGACCTGATGTCTGGTACCTCCATGTCTGCAGCCCACGTCAGTGGAGCAGCAGCACTTTATCTGGCCCGTCATCCGAATGCGAGCGCACCGCAGACAGCGAGGGCGTTGAACGAAGATGCGAGCAAGCGCACACGATCTGTGCCGAGCGGCACGACAAATGCGCTTCTGGACGTGAGCAATGATTGAGCCGGCACACAACGACAGTAGATTTCAGAAATACAACCACTGATGCAGTACCATGCCACAGACAATGCTTGCCTTTCTTGCCCTGATGATGATTACAGTTTCTTCCTTGAATTATTTTGAGGGGCAGCAGCGCACGCACGACAATATGATCCGGAGCGAATATGAGATCATGGCCAATGCTGCGACGATCGAAGCAATGGAAATCATCGGTCAGGGAACCGACTGGGATGATCTGGATGAGTTGGATGGTGACTCGACTTCGGTCAGCTATACCGTAGGCGCGTTTTCCGTTCCGTTTTCGATGGAAACGGCCGTTCAATATGTAAACGCTGACGGTACTCCCTCCGCCACACCAACCGCATACAAAGAAGTCGCGCTTACCTCATCCAATACCAGGTTTGCAGTTGCTCTGGTCACTCACGCACGCATTTTTGCTGAATAGTCCATGCAGCTCATTCTTGACAACATATCAGCGATTCTGGTATTCACCGCCGTTGCCACTGCAATTGCGACCCTGCAACTGCGCTCGATGCAGTCCACAGCCGAGATGACGATCGCCTACGTTTCCAAGAAGCAGACCCTGGAGTTTGCAGATTTACTGGAGCAGGAAATCAAGTTGATCGGAACCAGTACGGCACAGAAAATCACAAATGTCACAACAAATGGTGACGGGCAGACCACGAATTTCACTTTCTGGTGGAACGACGGAGTTACTGATTTCGAAGTGCAGTACCAGCTTGTTACCGTCGATACCGTTACGGTGAATGGAGATCCCGTACCGAGGTACCGAGTGGACCGATACGTAAACGGAGTTCTGGAAGGAGGCAGTCCATCTACGCTCCAAGATTTCAGGGTAGAGCCACTGGACGCAAGCGGCAATGTAACGGGGTTCGCATCGGCCGTTATGGTTCGTGCGCAGGTGGTGAATATGTATCCGATTGGAGACATCGACAACATGTACCTGGGTCGCACCTTTTGGGGAATGACACTGCTCCCCGTCAATCTCTGAGCCCTTGTCGGCCGATTCGGCCTTTGATTTTATCGCTATTCCGGCATACGATTCTCCAATGCGCTCGAGTATCAGGACGCTCTGTTCGCTGATAATCATGCATCATTGAGGGCAGCGAATCATTCATGGTCGCTGCCCTTCATGGTACACGGAATTCGGTTGATCTGACTGCCTTCGAGCCGTTATCCTGTTCCAGTAGCGGGGTCTTCGTTATCGCGTTTAAGTAGTGGGGTGCATGGCCGATACGATCTTGGAATAGGAGCCCCCGATTCCAGTATCCGGGCACATGATCCGGAACGGGCGTGCGGGCCACCAAAATCTGAAAATCTTTACAATGAGCGAGCAGACCCCAGATTCACCTCATTCAGTTCATGGTCCGCCCAGGCGTCGGCCAGCTTCCGGCGAGACGAATGGGCATACTGCCCCAAAGAGTGACGCCGAACCAGCTCGGACGCTTTCCTCGCGAACGCAGGACGCGAGGAAGCCTGGAATTCCGGCCGGAGAAAGACCACCGGCAGCCAAAGTTGGAGGGCCTTCTCCTGGAGATTCGGGTGCATCGGAAATTCGCGCATCTGTAGCTCCGTCCGTATCGCCTCTGCCCAGGGTCGTGAAAGAAATTGCCGCGCATACTCCGCGTTCTCTGACGGGGAACAGCCGGATTCTGCATCAGATGGAGCAACTTGCAAGGCTGGATGGTCGGGATCGGGCTGCATTGACCGTTCATATGGATTCGCTTATTCGCAGAATGCCCGAAATCAATGCCAGCGATATAGATCTTGGAGGAACGTCATCCAACGGCCATGTCTGGTACAGAATTGACGGAAATAAAAGTCCGGACGGATCGGTAGGACGTTATTCACCGGACGAGGCAAACGTTCTCATACTGAATCTTCTTGATGCTCCCGGGAGAAAGAAACTGATAGAATGGCGGGCGGCCGATTTTTCTTATTCCGTGAAGAAGGAAGGGCAGGATCGTCCGCAGAGATTTCGCGCATCGGCATACCTGGATATGGAATACATCGCTCTCAACATGAGAGCCATCGCCCAGGAGCTTCGAGGTATCGATGAGTTGGCGTTCCACCCGAGTATCCAGCGTGGGTTGATGTTTCGCTATGTTCGCGATGGACTGACCTTGATTACGGGCGTTACAGGTTCTGGTAAATCAACGACCATGGATGCCATCATTGATGCCAATAACAAGGACTTCAACGGACACATCGTGATCGTCGGCAGTCCGATCGAGTATCTGCATGATTCCAAGAAGTGTATAGTGCGCCACAGGGAAGTCGGGCGTGACGTACCGAGTTTTAAAGATGGCATTGTCCAGGCACTTCGCCAGGATCCTGACATCGTGGTGATTGGTGAGATGCGTGACCCGGAGACAATTTCGGCCAGTCTCGAAATTACGGACTCTGGCCACAAGGTATTCTCAACGCTCCATACCTCATCAGCCGTGGAAAGTATCGACAGAATTATCGCTGAATATCCTCCGGGAGAACAGAATCGCGTTCGCAGCCGCCTGGCAGACGTCTTGCGGTGCATCGTGTCCCAGAAACTGTGTCCTCGGGTCGGCGGCGGCCGAATTCTGGCAAAAGAAGTGTTATGGATGACTTCCAGTGCCCGCGCGGCCATAAAAAATAACCATTCAAATGAGATTTACCAGATGATGTGGGAGGGATGGGCGCAAGGTCAAATCACCCTCGAGCAGGAATTATTTAAGCTTTACCGTCAGGGTATGATAACACATGAGACAGCCCGGAATTATTCAAACAACAAGCGTCGATTCTCGCAGCTTGTCAATTAGGCAATATCAGAGTTAACGTTTTCATGAAGCGCTACGCAATAGAAGAATATATCCTTGGAGTAACCGCTACGTCTCGCGACGTACATGCCGTGCTCGTCCAGGACACCGACTCGGGTCCTGTCATCGTTCGACAATTTCACAGAACGATAGGCGAATCCGGATCGCAATTCTATGCGCCCGTTACCCCGGAGATGAATGAATCCGGTTCGACGGATATAACGTTCAATGTGGGAGGGGAATCGGATGCGGGCGGTTCGTTATTTCTGGCCGGTGAGTTCGGACAGATGGATTCGCGGGGCTCATTTGACGCTCGTGGTGATGGTGGTGGAACTCCAGCCTCGTCTTTTCAGGCCACGACAAAATTTGACCTGGAATTACTGGACATAATTTCGGAATGCCAGGATGCGGGGTTCGAAAACTTCCGGATTTCTTTTGCCATAGGTACAGGATTCCTGAGGACCTCGGAAATAAAGGTCAGAGTTCATGGCCGACGTCGCTCACGTACGGAGAGCGGAGAGAAAAAACCGGGTGTGCTGAACTTCGGAAATGGAAAGCCCGGAAAAAACTCCATTGAAGGGGCTTTCGCGGAGAAACATGACGGTGAGTTTGATCCAGGGAAAGTAGTCTTTCTTCCGATGAAATCTGATGATCCGGAAATTCTGAAGGCGCTCGCCGTATTTGCAACCAAGAACGAGCCTGTTGAGCCGACACTTCAGACCATCCGTGATCGCAAACGTACTCTCCCGGGAATCGATCTGCTGGATACGGAAATCACGCTCTTTCTGGGTCTGGCAAAGGCCGCGCAAAATCGATCGGCCGAACTTGGGAACAGCGATACAGAGCACGGTCCCACGCTCCTCGTAAGGGCAGGTACCGAAGACACCATCGTCATGTTTCTCGACGGCGACAAACTGGTTCGTTTCGAAAGCCTTCGCTCGATAACCGCATTCGATCCACCGGAGACAATATGCAGTCGCGTATTACTCTTGCAGGATGAATTCGGACTCGGGGATGCCGGTACGGTAGTTCTGCTTGGAGAAGAACGAGAAGAATCTCTCGCTGATAGCTTCAGAACATTTTTCCCGGACACGCGCGTTGAGCTTCTACGTGATTACTTGCCTGAATTACGTTCAGACGATGGCAATATTGTACGGGGCGACGCTGTACTCGCCGCTGCCGTAACGCTCAGGGTCATCAGCGACTCTGCAGCAAAGGATAAATTTCTCAAAATCAATTTCCTGCCAAGAAAGCTTGTTCGGGCACAGTTCAAGTTGCCTTTCGCCTGGCCACTTGCCGCGATGTACGTGCTGCTTTTTGTCACGTCGCTGTTTTTCATGTATCGATTCTATTCCCAGAAGCACGAGATCGAGTTGTATAAATACGAGTTAGCTCAGTATCCGGAAGAATTGATCATGTTGAACGCTTCGGACCTGCAGACAAAAATCGACAGTCTACAGCGAAAGACAACAGGCTATGTGGGCGCTCTCGACATTCTCGATTCACTCCTTATTGGAAGTGATCGATGGAGTCGTGCACTTTCAACGACGGCCGCCATAACGGCTGAAGTACAGGGAATCTGGATAGAAACCTGGCGTGAAGATGGAGATGGTCTGAAGCTTTCCGGAACTGCAACGGACCGTATCAGCGTGGTTTCTTTTGCTACACAGGCAAACGCGACTATCGAAACACTCGAATTTTCTGACATCCGAGGATTTCAAGTGTACACCTTTACGATGCATATGAGAACACCGCTGGAGTTACCCAACGTGGCCCGATATTTCCGAGACAATGTAGAACTGGACATACCAGTTACGAACTCTTCAGACTGAATTCAGACAATCCGCCCGCGCACGCAGCGCCCTAAGCAATGGTAAACCTCTATCAAAATCTCCTGGTTATTGGATTCTGTGTCACCCTTGTCATCGGAGGAGGTGTGTATGTGACGTTTTTTGAGCAGCCGGGGGAGAAAGAACGGCTGGAGAGAGCCGAACAGGTTGCCAAGAGCAAACAGGTTGAACTGACAAGTCTGATAGCCTCTGCGGCTCAGTCCCAGGAGCAGGCCGAACAGATCGAGCGCAAGTGGAAATCCCGGTACAAAGAAATACCTCAGATTCTTGTTTCCGAATCGGTCATTTCTTTTTTGAATAAAACCACAAAGACCGGGTTTCAGCCATTCAATATTGCGTTTTCAGATCATATTCAGAGTGAATCGTTCAGCAAGTATGTATTCCGGATTTCTGGACGCGGGAAAATGCGTGCGCTGTATAACCTCATATGGAGCATTGAAAACAACAGGCAATTCTATCGCATCGCGAACCTCGAACTGGATCATTTCGATCTTATTACAACGGATCGGGAAACGTCCCGGGAGAAGCTCCAGGTAATGGTCAATTTCAGGTTTCAATTGGATGCCTATTACGGTGGAGCCGAAGGGCTGAGCGCGTCCGACGTAGTAGATATGGAACTTGATGGATCCGGTTTGAACGTTCCACTGCCCATGCGTGACATCTCGCAGGTCCCGCCCGGAATATTGCCGCCCCGACAGCTTGCGGAAAACCCGTTTTTGCCTCTGATCATGGATAAAATTCCGCCGAATACGAACGACCTGATGGATGTTGATAAGGCTGTTCTTGTTTCAATCGTGGGTGCCCAGGCGGTATTCGATATTGGGGGTGGGAATTTTGCAACTGTTGAGCGCGGAGATGAAATCTATCTCGGCACCATCACAGAGATCGACCCTCGACTCGGCTTTGTCCGGGCTCGTCTGAACAAAGGAGGTATCATTGATGACGTTGAATTTTATCTCGATACCGGAGACCGATACCGTCATGCAGTTGGAGCCTCTCGCCTGATGCCGGCAAATCCATACTGACCGAACATTCGAAGGCTAAAACATCATGAGAATCATGTACATGAATTACAAACGGCTTGTACCCGGCATGCTCCTGCTCGCAGGACTCTGGGGTGGGATGCCAGGCTCGGCCAACGCACAGGATCCGGCCCTTGGTCGACAGATCCGAGCCTATATTCCACCGGAACAGTTGGTTTCGTTTCTTCCGTCGACTCCGTTTGACCGTTTTCTGGATTTTGTGAATCCGATATTCAATCGGGTTACGGCAAAAACGGTTATTGACCCCGAATCCCGGACTCACCCTATCGGCATTGGCATTTCAGGGATGCATTTTCTCGATGCACTGGAACAGGTTCTGAATTACAACAAGCTTATTTATCGTGAAACGGAAAGATATTTCATGATCGAGCCCAAACGGGCAGATGGGCTGATTCTGGACAGTGATGAGGCGGCCAACACTGCGGGTGGAGCGAGAACAACTGTACCGGTTGCTCCGGCAAATCTGTTTACACGTCAGATTCGTATCAATGCCATTCTGTTCGAAATCAATCACACCGTATCGAAAGATATTGGCATCGATTGGAGCGTTATTGTTGGCGGCGGTGGTGGTGGCGGCGGTGGTGGTGGTGGCGGCGGTGGCGGTTCAAGCGGAGGCGCAAACCTCGATATCCAGTTGGACACCAAAGATGCGTTTGGTGATACCTCTCCGTTAATACTCCCGAAAACGATCAGTTTCTCGGACGTAAACCAGTTTTTCCGCTTTGCAGAGGTTAATGGAGCAGGCGAGGCGATTGCCACGCCAAACATTACGGTTCAGAGCGGCGTCGAAGGAAGTATCCAGATCGGCTCAGACGTACCCGTTCAGGTTCGGGATTTTGCAGGGAATGCGGTAACCCAGTTCTTTAAAACAGGAATTATCATCGACGTAACGCCGACGTTGATTTCTGAGGCTGTGAACGATACGCTGGGCGCGCCTGTAGTAGAATTCATTCATCTCAGCATAAAGGTCGAGAAATCCGGCAGTCGTCCGTCCCCGGCGGGGCTGATTATTGACAGGAGTACGGCCTCGACACAGGTTCTTCTTCTTCCGGGAGAGCAGACGATCATCGGCGGTCTTTATTCCACGGATGAATCAGTGTCGCGCACCGGCATTCCGATATTGAAGGACTTACCGGGATGGTTCTTTGGTCTGCGCTATATATTCGGACGCGAACAGAAACAGAAAACCCAGAAAGAGCTTGTCATCGTATTGCAGGCAGATCTGATAGATCCGATCCTGGCTCGTCGGGGCCGATCAAACGACAACCTTCTTAAAACACACCAAAGTGCGATACAGGCTTTGATCCACAGATTCGATGCCGAAGTCGCCAAGAATATTGCTGACCCGAAGCGATTCAAGGGCTCAAAATAAATCGAGTGATCCTGTCGGTAATAAGCGGGCAACTTTTTCGGAAGCTGTCCGCTTATTTGTTTGATCAACTTTGCCGGTGTCCGTGATCGCGTTCCGAAATCGATCTGCAGAAACGCTTAAACCGGTCTTAAAACAGAATCGCGGCGTAGATTCCTGCGGATCGGTTAGACAACGATTGTTCCAGTTCCTCCCCGTTGGTAGACTGCGTTACTTCAGCCAGTCCGAAAGAAGCACGGGCGCCGATCGCAAATTCTTCATCACCGAAGGGAAAGTGCATCGCTGCGCCCAGAATAATTCCGCTATCCCAGTCGACAACGGAATCGTCGGTTTCCGTAAACATCGGGCCTCCGGCCTGCGCCTCAAATGTAATTCTGGCTTTCAGTTTGTAGGCTAAATACGGACCCGCGTAGATCCGCGGTCTCATCGATACTCCTCCAAACCGATAGCCGAGAAGCAACGGAAACTCTACATAGGTGATCGTGAATCTGGCGAGTACCGGCACATCTGCTTCGACGCCGACGACACTGATTGACCCTTTTGCCGAGGCTCCTTGCACCGTGTACACGACTTCAGGTTGAATAAAGAGCCCTCCGGAAACCGTGAATGCGACGCCTGCGCCCCCGGAGAAACGAGTCGCAGCAGAAAAATCTGAATTGGACTCTCCAGAGAATGTGGTTTGATTCAGTCCCAGGTGAATCTGCGTTTTCATCTGGGCGGTACTCACGGGAGTGATCAGCAGGGAAAATAAAACGGTTTGTGCGAAGTTGGATAACAGTCGTTTGTTCATTCGTATCGGGTATCATCCTGAAGTAAAATACATTCTGAATGTATCGGCTTACGTATTATACTGCCAAGGCACTACGAAGTGCGCCGGCTGTAGAGGAAAAAATAACGACGAACCAGCTTTCAGAGAATGGGTGCGGTAATCAGCATAAAACAGAAAAACGCGAATCGAGCGGATCAGGAAGCAGAATC